>JADCEX010000306.1 GCA_020249825.1 Roseomonas sp. | reverse complement strand
GGTGCGAAATTGCTATCGACAAATATCGCCGTTGGGTCGCCAGGAAGGGTCTTGAGCACAATGAAAAGCAAAGTGAGGATGGCCCAGATAACGAAGACAAGCGTCAGTAGCCGCCTAAGGATATAGCGACGCAACCCCTGCATGGAACACTTCCTATCGTTTGCCCACGGCTAGCCCCATTCCTTGCGCGGAAAGCTTCACCGTCTATTTGGATTCCTAGCAGGGTCTCTTTGTGGTATGCAACAAGAACTCATGCAAGAAGGCGTGGCCAAGCTCTTTGTATCAGCCGCCATCGTAGCTTTTGCGCTTGAGTGGGCACGGGAGGTACCGTTTTGACACGACTATCTATCATTTGTTTTAACTGATCTTGTTCACTAACAATCATTTTGCGCGGCTGCGACTTTTTACTGCGCGTTGACGAGCGAACAGCGGCGTCAGTGCATGGCGCGGTGGCGTGCCGCGTGGAATGCGGCAAGGGCGGCTTGCCAGTCCGCTTCATGTTCGGTGCCGATGCGCTGCATGGGTTCGAGCGTTACCGTGGCCCGGCTGTAGTACTCGCCCTACATGCGCGCCAGCCACCCGGAAAGCCCCTGCGCGGCAAGGGCGTCGCTGGTGGTGGCTACCTCTGTCGCGCTTGGCTCGGTGCGACCGAGGGACACATGCCGGCCATCAGTGCCCAGCACCATCCATCGGGTTTCAGTTTCTGCGTGCATCGTCACTCTCCGTCTTGCGTGACGGACGCTTCGCGCTGTGTTTCGCGCGAGCCAAGGCAATTAAGCGCCAGGGATCGTGATGATCCCTGGGCTTGGCAATCATTCATGCCTCTGTGGCTGCGCAGCTTCATTCCGCCACGCGGTAGACGGTGCAGGATCCATTGGCGCCCTGCTTGTTTGGCCCCACTTGCCGAATGCGCTCGGCAACCTCCACCGTGATGCCCTGGCGCTTTTTCAGCCCGGCGAAAAACCCGCGCACCGTATGCTGCGCC
Organism: Roseomonas sp.; assembly: GCA_020249825.1. Taxonomy (GTDB): domain Bacteria; phylum Pseudomonadota; class Alphaproteobacteria; order Acetobacterales; family Acetobacteraceae; genus Neoroseomonas. The sequence goes on along the minus strand of JADCEX010000306.1, from coordinate 10,290 downwards.
CAGCCGGTGGCCTCCGCAATTTGCGCCACTGTCGCGCCCTCAGGGCGGCGGAGCATCGCCAGCACCACTTCCTGCTTCGTGCCCTCGCGTGGCTTGCGCTGCGCGCACGTGGCGCGTGTGGCGCGGCGTGAGAGCGCGCTGCGCAGCACATCGCCATGGCTTGGGCGATGGGGTCCTTGTCCGCATTGGCGGGCGGCGTTTCCTCCCAGGTTGCCAAATAATTTGAGACAGATTGGCGCGCCAGCTAACGGAGTATCTGACGCCTTGGGGGGTAGTTTATGCTGCGTTTTGGTGCTGCAACAAGCGACGTGCTACCCAAATACCCCCTTACACTCTTTCTGTAAGCCTGAACCTCCCTTACGCCAGCGGCAGGCTGTCCTGGCTGATGGCGGCGTCCTCGCCGGGCGCGTTCATCGCCCCCCAGATGGCCCGCGGTTCCGCTCAGCCATGGTGTCGCCAAGTTCCGCAATCCAAAGCGTATCCCGCGCCGCACCAAGGCGGCGCAGCATGTCGCGATGCTGGTTGCGCGCCTCGGCGGTTCAAAGCGCTGGCAGGGCGAACGCCGGCATGCGAGGTTTCACAATGACTGGTATTGGGAATTCCGCCCCGGTGTTCCGCGCGGCGGTCGACGGTATCGAGGCACAGCCCGTCTTTCAGGGACCGACGGAATCTGCCAGCTTCATCGAGGCGGACGTCGCGCTAGCCGCTGCTCTGCTGCGGGCTCCTGGCTTAGAGACGGCGTAGGGCGCCGCTGTGCAACCTGCTGATCGGGGACCCACCAGGCGTTTGGCGAGCCAAGGCCCACCTACTCTGTCAACTATTTTGTCGGCGCCAGCGCGAAGTCTGATGTCGAGACGCTAAGTTTCGTGCCGTGACGCGCCGCTTGTAATTTTACTGATCAAGGGATAAGTTATTCACTCCTTCGAGATTCAAGGTCCAAAAATCACCGGGAGACCAAACAATGGACCAAGGTATCGCATCCGCTTCGGCACGCTTCGGCATAGGCCAGGCAGTCCGCCGGCGAGAGGATGACAGGCTGCTGCGCGGCAAGGGGCATTTCGCTGGCGATGTCACGCTTCCGAACCAGCTTTACGCCTATCTGCTGCGCTCGCCACATCCGCATGCCCGTATCATTTCCATGAATATTGCACGGGCCGCAGCGGCACCGGGGGTGCACGCCATTCTTACCGGTGAAGATGCGGCGGCTGATGGCCTTGGCTGTCCTCCGGGGCTTTCAGGTGCGGCGCCGCCGGCCTATCCAAAAAATCGCGACGGCAGCGAATTCATCGAGGTGCCCTATCTGCCGCTTGCCCGCGCGCGTGCCATGTATGTTGGCCATGAGGTAGCGCTCATCATCGCCGATAGCCTGCAACAAGCCCGTGATGCGGCGGAACTCATCGCCATAGAGTGGGAAATCCTGCCCCATGTCACCGAGGCCGCCGATGCGCTTGCACCGGGCGCACCAGCGCTGCAGGAGCATGTGCCCGGAAACCGTGTGCTTGACTGGAGTTTTGGCGATGCAGCAGCGGTACAGGCGGCTTTTGATACGGCAGCGCATGTTGCGCGCCTCACGGTCGAACAGACCCGCATCACTCAAGGCTTCATGGAACCGCGCGCTGCCGTCGCAGATTATGATGACGCAACGGGTCGCTGGACTCTCCATACCTGTACCCAGGCGGCGAATCGCGCCAAGGAATATCTCGCCGATCATGTCTTCAAGGTGGATCGTGAACGCTTCAGGGTTCTCTCCGCTGATGTGGGCGGTGGCTTCGGTGGCAAGATCCACCTCTATAATGAATATGCCCTGGTCTGTTGGGCGGCGCGGCGACTTGGCCGGCCCGTCAAATGGGTCTCGGACCGCACCGAAGGGTTTCTTTCGGATTGGATGACGCGCGATCAGCGCTGTTCGGGCGAATTGGCGCTTGATTCGGAAGGGCGTATTCTCGCGCTGCGCATTCGCCAAATCGCCAATACTGGTGCTTTTGTCACGCCTCTCGCCATCATTCCGCCAACCTGGAATTTTCTGCGCTCGACTCAGGTGCTTTATCGTACGCAGCTTTGTCACGCAGAAGTTCAAGTGGCCATCACCAATACCTGCCCGGTCAATATCTATCGTGGTGCCGGACGGCCGGAGGGCACCTATATCGTCGAAAGATTGCTCGACCAGGCCGCGGCGGAAATGGGGATGGATCGCGCTGAAATCCGTCGGCGAAACCTTATCCCCGATGATGCGCTACCCTTCAAGACCTTCATCGGCCTCAATTACGATAGTGGACGCTTTGCGGATGGCCAGGTCATGGCGCTGCGCCTGGCGGATTGGGATGGCTTTGCGGCGCGCCGCGCCGCCGATGCCAAAGCAGGCAGGCTGCGCGGCATTGGCATTTCCAATTATGTCGAGGTTGCCGGCGGCATGCCGCGCGAATTCGCCGAAATGCGCATCAAGGGCAGCACCAATCGCGTTGAAGTCATGGCTGGTTCCGGCCCCATGGGCCAGGGATGCGAAACAGCCTATGCGCAGCTTGCCGTGGCACTTCTTGGTGTGGAACCCAGCTGTGTTGATGTCATTATGGGTGATACGGATCGCGTGAAATGGGGTGATGGGTCCTATGCCACAAGATCAATGCGGGTTGCGGGTACGGCCATTCATCTTGCCGGCACAAAGGTGATCGAGATCGGCAAACAGGCTGCTGCTCATCTGCTGGAGGCCGCGGCGACCGATATCGCCTTTGAGGAAGGCCGTTTCTTCATCGGTGGAACAGACCGAGGGATCAGCCTGTTTGAGGTGGCGCGCGCGATTGAGACTGGTAAACTCCCGACCGAGCTTGGCAATGCGCTTGGTGCAGAGATTGATCACGTGGCCGATGGGCCATCCTTCCCGAATGGTTGCCATGTGTGTGAGGTTTCGATCTGCACGGAAACAGGCGTAGTGCGGATAGAAAACTATGTCGCGGTGGATGATGTGGGACGCGTGATCAATCCGATGATCGTACATGGGCAGATCCATGGAGGGATTGCACAAGGCATTGGCCAAACCCTGCTTGAACAGATTGTGCATGATGCTGCCTCTGGCCAGATCCTGACCGCGAGCTTCATGGATTACACCATGCCGCGCGCCGATGATTTACCCAATCTTGTCACGGCAATGAATGAAGTACCCAGCCCGAAGAACCCGCTTGGCGTGAAGGGCGCCGGTGAAGGCGGCATCACGGGTGCCCTTGCTGCGGTGGTCGGCGCTGTTTCAGATGCGGTATCGGTTCATGGCGTGCGGCATATTGATATGCCGGTGACGCCGGAGAAGGTATTGCGCGCCATTGGTAAATTGTGAGCAGTCAGTCGTAAGAGCAACGGGATGCGCAGTCATGGGGTGTCAAGCGCTTCCGCAAGCTGATGCTGAACCGTCTTGAAGCTGCGAAGGGTGTGATCCCAGAAAGGGATCACACTCCTTTTGGTCAAGCGATCGGATAGGTAATGGGCAGGCGGAAGTTGTTGGCTTCCAGCCGTTCCATGTAAGTACGCAAAATCTGGCTGCCGGGCATGCCGCGCCGATCCGCTTCACGCGCCTGTTCCAACGGCAAACCCGAGAGCGCTTGCGCCCAGGCAAGGCGCGTTTCGTCACTCATGTAGCTCACGGTAGTGTTCGGGAAGGTCCGCCACTGGTCCACCGCGGTTGCATAAAGGCGGTCATTTTCCTCAGCGGTCTTGATCTGCCATTCGCTGGCAACTTCCTGGAGCGTATCCTGGACAGGACGGGGCAGGCTCCGCCAGCGATCGCTATTGACCGTGATATGCGCTGACCCGGAAGCACCGAAACGCGTGACATGTAAATGGGGATTAACTTCGTAAAGCCGGATGGCGATCTTGCCGGCGGTGACGGTCATGACGCCGTCCACAACACCCGACTGGGCCGAGGTGAAGAAGTCCGCAAGGCTACCCTGTACGCCAACAATACCGCCAGGCCGCAGGAAGTTCAGCAGAGCGCCAGCGCCCGCGATGCGACGCCCGCGCAGATCTTCCAAGCGGTTCCACGGTGTGCGGGTGGCAAGATCAACGCTTGGCGCTCCCGAAACAGCGATCATCCGCTGGCCAAAACGCTGTTCAAAGACATTGCGCAGAAAGGGCACACGCTCATACACCTCATGCGTCACCTTGATCTGAAGCGCGTTATTGTCAGGGGCGAAGGGTACCCAGGGATGCCAATTATGGGAGAATAGCCGCGCTGCCTCAAAGGTCGCGAGGAATAGGCCAACATCAACAACGCCGTTTTGTACTGCTTCCAGCGTCTCATTCACCCGCGTGACCGCGCCGCCCCAGCTTACGGTAAAGGTCACGGGGTGTCCGCGTTCCCGTGACCGACGAACAACTTCCGGAATAAAGAAGCTATCTGCGACGCCAACATAAGCGAGTGCGGCAGTAGTATGGCCAGACGCAATGCGCAGATTAATGGCGCGTGCCTGGGCGCTTGCCTTGGTGCCAATCAGCGCAACGGAAAGCCCCGCCGCGCCGCCTGCCAGCGCGCGACGCCGGCTGATGGAAGTTGTGGTCATGATTTATTCCTCCCTTGATGGTTTGCCAAAACTCTAGCCCTTTCACATCAGGTTGCGCGGAATCCAGGTGGCGATCTGCGGGAAATTCCACACCAGAAAGGCAGTCACCAGGATCAACCCGACATAAGGCAGACTTCCCTTGACGATCATCGAAATGCTGACGCCTTGCCCGGGCAGAGCGCTTTTCACCGAGAAAAGAAGCATCCCGAAAGGCGGTGTCAGCAGGCCGCATTCAATCACCAAGATACCGACAATCGCGAAGGCGATGGGATCAAAGCCAAGCATATTCGCAACCGGCCAGAAGATCGGCACCGTCAGCAGCATGATCGAAACACTATCAATGATCATGCCAAGCAAAAGCCAGATCACGACCATGATCAGCATGACTTCCAGCGGGCCAAGATCAAGGCCAGTCACTAGGCCTTGAACAGCAGCCGTCATCCCGCCCATGGAGAGCATGCGCGAATACATCTGCGCGGCAATCAACAGCACCAGCAAAGGCGCTGTGATCTTGGCGGTATCGTAGAAAACGCCGAATATCTGCTTGACCGTCATGCCCTTTAGCAGCGCCAGCAGCAATGCCCCCAAGGCACCAATCGCAGCCGCTTCTGTGGGCGTGAAAAGCCCCCCCCAAATCCCGCCAAGCACAAGCATCATCAAGACGCCAATGCCACCCGCACCGAGCCATTCCTTGGGCGACATCGGAAGCTGCGCATTGGACTTGGCGCGTTCGACGAAGGCAGGTGTTGCGGCGGCCGGCATTGCGGGCACCGTATCCGGCGCCAGCGAAGGGTTACGCTTCACCGAAATGATGATGTAGAGGCAAAGAAGCGTGGTCAGCAGCAGGCCAGGCCCGATGCCGGCCAGAAAGAGCTGCCCGATGGATTGTTCCGCCAGAATGCCCCAGACGATCATCAAGACGCTTGGCGGAATAAGCATGCCGAGTACGGCGCTTCCGGCGATGGCGCCTACGGCAAATTGCTGCTGATAGCCGGCATTACGCATGGCTGGATAGGCAAAACGGCTGAACGCCGCCGCGGCCGCAACCGAAACCCCTGTGACGGTCGCGAAAATCGCATTGCCGATGACGGTCGCCACGGCAAGCCGCCCAGGGATACGACGCAGCCCCCGATTGACCGCCTTGAACATGTCTTCAGCCGCGCCGCAGCGACCGACAAGATCACCCATCAGAATGAAAAGAGGGATCACCGCAAAGACATAATCGCGCAGGAACTGAAACGCTGTTGACTGCAACATGCGTACCGGCACCATTGGATTGCCGGTGATAAGCATCACGCCCGCCATGCTGGCTGCGATCAGACAAAGCGCGATGTGCACACCAAGCGAGACCAGGATGATCAGCAGGCCGACCATCAGCGTGGCGATTTCGATCCCGGTCATGAATTTTCCTCCGTCTGATACCGGGTCATTCGACGGCCGCCGAACTATCCTTGGGCGCGCCCTTGCGCCAGGCATTGATGAGCATGGCGAAATACGCAATGGCCGCGAGGCCCGACATGGCCACAAGCACGATACGGACGGGCCAGACGGGTACGCGGAAGGCGCCTTCGCCCTCATAGGCGCCGATCTCAATCGCCTCAAGCATGGGGCGCCAGCCGCCATAGGCAATGGAAGCACAAATGAAAATGCCAAGAATGCAGGTACAGGTTTCAATCGCCAATCTACCGGTATCATTTGCCGCATCATAGATGACGGTCGCGCGGATCATCCCATTGCTGAGGACGGCAAAGGGCAGTTGCAGGAAAACAAGTGCGACAAGCGTATTGGCCACCATCTCAGCCGTGCCCGGGACTGGCTTATTGAAAAGCCCACGCGATACAACATCCGCACACACAAGCAGCGCTATGGCGAAAAGGCCAAATACCGAGATCAGATGAAATATCCTGGCAAAGCGTTCAAGACCGCCATGGGCGATCTCTGCAACGCCTGCGGCTTCGGTCTTTCCTGCAGCCATGGAACTTTCCTTCCCTGTCAGGCCTTGCCAAGGGCGCGCAAGATGCGCTCTGGCGTGAAAGGCATTTCCGTGATTTCAACCTGAAACGGCGATAGCGCGTCGTTCAGCGCGTTCATGATGGCAGCCGGCGCGCCGGCTGTTCCGGCTTCCCCCGCACCCTTCGCCCCGATCGCTGATTCCCGCGTCAGTGTTTCAACATGCGCGACATCCATATCCGGCATTTCCGCCGCCATTGGCACCAGGTAGTCAACCATGCTGCCATTCAGCATCTGGCCATTGCTGTCATAAAGGCATTCTTCGAAAAGCGTAGGCCCAATGCCCTGCACAATGGCGCCGCGCATTTGTTCTTCTACCAGCAAAGGATTGAGCACCTTGCCGCAATCTTCCACTGCCCAGAACTTCAAAAGTTTGATGAAGCCCGTTTCCGGATCCGCTTCCAAATGGCAGGCAAGAATGCCATTGGTGAAGGCAAAGGCATATTGCGTCGGAAGATAATGCCTGGTGACCGATAATTCGGGCCGCATGCCGCCCAAGGTGTCCGGGCGGAAATAGGCAATGCGGCCAACCTCCGAAAGGCTTGTGATTTCCTGTCCGTTTTCGGCATCCACAACAAGACCACGGCGGATATCAAGGGATGCGGCGTCACGCTGATGGATGGTGGCAGCAAGATCAAGGATGGATTTGCGCAAGGCGCGTCCTGCCTGCCAGGCGGCCTCACCACCCACGCCAGCACCGCGGCTCGCCCAGGTTCCGCCGCCATAAGGCGTGGCGTCCGTATCACCGGTTACCAGACGCACGGCGCCCATCGGTACCCCAACCGCATCGGCAACGATTTGCGCGAAGATCGTCTCGGTTCCCTGGCCCTGTTCACCACACCCATGCAGCACCATGATGCCGCCTTGCGGTTCCAACCGCACCGTGCAGCCATCCTGCGCCGAAATGCGCGCCCCGCCGACGCCATAGAACATGGCCGAAGGATTGGTGATTTCGATCATCGAAGCAAGGCCAATGCCGCGATAGATGCCGCGCTTGCGTGCTTCCACCTGATCGGCGCGCAGTTTTTCGTAATCCATCATGCTGAGCACCTTATCGAGGCAAGCATGATGCGACATGCCTTCGAATTTCATGCCCGATGGTGTCTGCAACGGGAAATCCTCGTCGCGGAGGAGGTTCTTACGGCGTATCTCGGCCGGGTCCATGCCAATTTCGCGCGCGGCGGCATCCACCAGCGCTTCCGTGACACCCACCGCGACCGGATGCCCCACGGCACGATAATTGGAATAGGGTGCCAGATTCGTGAACAGGGCACGCACCTTTGCCCGATAGGCCTGCAGCCGATACCATTGCCCGCAAATATTGGCGATCTGATTGCCTTCAACGACACTCGTACGCGGATAGACGGAATAAGGGCCGATCGCCTGTGTCCCCTCATAACCCAAGGCGAGGATCGTACCATCGCGCTTGAGCGCGAGCCGGGCGGTCACGGCGTGATCGCGGTTGTGGATATCGGACAGAAAACTCTCCAACCGATCCGCGACGAATTTAACAGGGCGCCCGATCCGCATGGAAACTGCGCAGGTTGCCAGCTCATCACCATAAACATGCGTCTTGATGCCATAGCTGCCGCCCACATCCGGGCACACCACGCGCACGTCAGATTCCGCAATCCCCAAAAGCCGCGCATAACAATCCTGGATCATATGCGGCGCCTGATGGGAAATATAAACCGTCAGGCGCCGGTCAGATGGATTCCAATCACCGATGATCGAGCGCCCTTCGGGACAGACGCCGGTATGGCGTGGAAAACGAAAGCGCCTTTCCAAGAATACATCGGCCTCGGCCGCTGCCTTGTCCCAGTCACCGCCTTCCACTTCGCGCGTGAAGCAGATGTTGTCGTCAAGCTCCGGCTGCGCGCGTATCTCCCCGTGTTCTGCAACATCCAGCGAACTGACCGCAGGTAGGGGTTCATATTCCACATCAATGCGCGCAGCCGCATCTTCGGCCTGACGACGCGTTTCGGCGATGATGGCAACAACAGGCTCACCTTGCCAGGTGACACGATCAATGGCGATGCAATGTTGCATGGCCGATTTCATACCCTTGAAATGGACAAGCAGGCCCGCAAAGGGTTGCACCGCGTCGGCAAGATCGCGGCCCGTGACGATATCGATCACACCGGGCATGGTGCGCGCGGCAGAGGCATGAATGGCCAGGATGCGCGCATGGGCATGCGGGCTGCGCAGAAACGCCACATGGGCCATCCGCGCCAAAACGATGTCATCCACATAGCGCCCGCGGCCTTCAAGCAGCCGACGGCCATTCGGGCGCGCGACTGAAGCGCCGATCATGGGCGCTTCGGGGCTGGTTTGCGGCGTGATCTTGTTCATGGTGAGGGCCTTGCCATCAAGCGCTTGGCCTGAGTTGCTTCAACAGCATCCACAATCGCCTGATAGCCGGTGCAGCGGCAGTAATTGCCCGAAAGCTGTTCCCGAATGGCCTGGCGATCCATCGGCGCCGGTGCGTCAAGGATCTCCGCTGCGGTGATCAGCATGCCGGCAGTGCACCAGCCGCATTGCATGGCATTCCGCGCGTGAAATTCTGCCTGCAAATCGGCGATTTCGCCAGTCGCCGTCAGTCCTTCAATGGTCCAGACATCGGCGTCTTCCAATTGTGGTGCCAGCAACAGACAGCCGCGCACAATTCCATTATCTACACGGAGCGTACAGGCCCCGCATACCCCATGCTCACAGGCAACACGTGGCCCGGAAAGGCCGAAGATCTCCCGCAGCATATCCACCGCATGCAAACGGGCGGGAACACGGCGCCGTACGGCCTGGCCATTGAGCCGGAAGGCGATTTCCATTTCCTCATCCTCCATGCTGCTCTCCTCAGCCATGGCTGCGCAATTGATTGATGGCGCGCTGCAAAAGCACGCCGGCGAGATATTTTTTTGTTGCCGATGAATGGCAAGGATCCGAGGGCGGATCGAGCTTCTGCTTCAATTCCGCGATCGCCGGTGCCATTTCGCCAGCCATGAGCAGCTTCTCAACCGTGGGAAAGCGCAGCGGCCGATCCGCAACACCGAACAAGGACAGGCGCAAGCCGCCGAGCTTGCTATCAAGGCATGTGCCCACAATGCCCACAATCGCAAAATCACCGTGACGCCTGGCAAGTTCCAGCGCAACGCTGCGCGCCCCCGGCTTTTGGATCGGCAGCTCTACACGCAACAAAAGATCATCTGGACCAAGCGCTGTTGCGTAAAGACCGCGGAAGAAATCCGCCGCCGCTATGCGCCTTTCGCCGGTGACCTGTGGCCCGGTAAAAATCATCTCAGCGTCAAGGGCGAGGCAGCAGGCAGGCCATTCTGCGGCGGGATCCGCCAAGGCGATGCTACCGCCAAAAGTGCCACGATTGCGAATGGCGGCATGGGCCACATAGGGCAGGGCGCGCAATAAAAGCGGCGCATGCGCGGCAATAAGCGGGTCATTGGACAGTTGCGCATGACGGGTCAGCGCGCCGATCACGAGCCGCCCATCGGCAAGCAAAACGCCAGAAAGGTCGCGCAAGCCTGCAATATCGATCAGGGCGCGCGGTTCAAGGAGGCGTAGATTGAGAGCGGGCACCAAACTCTGCCCGCCAGCGATGAAGCGCGCATCTTCCCCGTAATCGGCCTTGAGCGCCACGGCATCGACGACGCTTCTTGCACGTAAAAAACGGAACGAAGCCGCCTTCATGCAATTCCCCCCTGCCTGGGCTTTTTTCTGAAAGCCC
>JADCEX010000305.1 GCA_020249825.1 Roseomonas sp. | reverse complement strand
CCATCCACCTCAACCCAGGCATCGCCATTGGGGGCCTTGGTGATCTTGAAGGGGGCAAGCCCGATATCCTTTTGCACCATCGGGTCATCAAAGCGCCAGCCAATCAGGCGCTTCACCGCGTAAAGCGTGCCCGTGGGGTTGGTGACCGCCTGCCGCTTCGCCGATTGCCCGACGAGCCTTTCGCCATTCTGCGCAAACGCGATCATGGAAGGCGTGGTGCGCGCACCTTCGGCGTTCTCAATGACGCGCACATCCTTGCCTTCAAGAATGGCGACGCAGGAATTGGTGGTGCCGAGGTCTATGCCAATGACCTTACTCATCCGAAGTCTCCTCTGCGGCGGATCGCGGCGGCCCGATATGGCACCACGGCGACCCCCTGTGCTGTACGGTGGCCAAGCGCCACCGCGGATGGGGTTACATTAAGCCTTGCCCAGACCGGGCGAGGCTGACGGCCAGGATGTATGTAACCGCGCCACGTGAGACAAGATGCCCCGGCCCGATCGGACGCAAAAAGACGGGTTAACGCGGCCCGCGGCGGCGGTTGCGGTCCAGCTCCTCGGCCGTTAGCGCAAAGGATATCCGCACCCGATATTCCGCCGGGTTGCGCCCGGCGGGGAAGATGATGCTCTCAGGCGCGGTGGTGACCCGGGCGCGGGTCTGATTGCCCTCAAAATTCACCGTCAGCAGCGCATCCTTCCGTTGGACCAATTGGCTGTCATCACCGCTGGTGACCGCCAGGAACCAGGGGAATTCCGCCCGATTCCCGCGCGAAGCCGGGCCACGTTCCACATCCATGATGGCGGCGACCCGCACATCCACCCCGCCGCCCCGGACATTGGCGCAGGTCACGCTGACCCCCGCCATGCGGCCATCCACCACCATCGCCGCCAGATCAGGCGGCGCGCCCGGCCGGTAGCGGGTGATATCCGACCCATCGGCCAGGATCGTCACCCTGGGGCAGGGCGCCAGCACCGGCTCCCGCGATGAGGAGCCAGACCCGCAAGCTGCGACCAGCCCTGCCAAAATCAGAACCCCGAACCGCCCCATGCCGAAACCCCCTTTGAGCCGCACGGCCCTGCGGCTACTCTGACCATTCTTCGCGCCGCGCCGCAACCCGTAGCCGGCCCCATTGGATGGACCCTTGCGCCCATGGCCTCTGCCAAGCCCACCCTGCACCTCCTGCTCGCTGGACCGCGTGGTTTTTGCGCCGGCGTGGATCGCGCCATCAAGATTGTCGAGGAAGCGCTGAAGCGCCACGGCGCGCCGGTCTATGTCCGGCATGAGATTGTCCATAACCGTTTCGTCGTCGAAAGCCTGGAAAAGCAGGGCGCAGTCTTTGTCGAGGAACTGAGTGAAATCCCGGATGACGGCCAGCCCGTGGTGTTTTCCGCCCATGGCGTGCCGAAATCCGTCCCGGCCGAGGCAGCGCAGCGCATGATGTTTGCGCTGGACGCCACCTGCCCGCTGGTGAGCAAGGTGCATCGCGAAGCCGAACGCCATCATGAACATGGCCGCCATCTTTTCCTGATTGGCCATGCTGGCCATCCGGAGGTGATTGGCACCATGGGCCAATTGCCCGAAGGTGCCGTGACCCTGGTGCAGGATGCGGCGGATGCGGAAAGCGTGGCAGCGCCTGAGGGCGCCACACTCGCCTACACAACCCAAACCACGCTTTCCGTTGATGATACGGCGGAAATCATCAGCATCCTGCAACGGCGCTTTCCGGATATTCGGGGCCCGGCCAAGGAAGATATCTGCTACGCCACCACCAATCGCCAGGCGGCAGTGAAGGCGATTGCGGCCAGGTCCGATCTGGTGGTGGTGGTGGGCGCGCCCAATTCATCCAATAGCCAACGCCTGCGCGAAGTGGCGGAGCGCAGCGGGGCGCGCCGCGCGGTGATGGTGCAGCGCGGTGCTGATCTTGATCTTTCCCTGGTGCAAGGTTGCAAAACCGTGGGGGTGACCGCCGGTGCCAGCGCGCCCGAAGTGCTGGTGGAAGAAGTGCTTGCCCGGCTTGGTGAAGCCTATGCGCTGGAAATCGAGGAAGTGGTGGTAGCCGTAGAACAGATCACCTTCCGCCTGCCGCGCGGGCTCGCTGCCGAATAATGGCTGTCTATACCGAAGTTTCGGATGAGGCGCTTCGCGCCTTCCTGGCCGATTATGCGCTGGGTGAATTGCTGGCGTTTCGCGGCATTGCAGAGGGTGTGGAGAATTCCAACTACGCGCTGAAAACCGAAGCGGGCGATTTCATTCTGACGCTGTATGAAAAGCGCGTGGACCCGGCGGAATTGCCGTATTTTCTTGGCCTGATGGAACATTTGGCCGCGCGCGGCATGGCCTGCCCGACGCCGGTGCATGGGCAGGCTGGCACGGCGCTGCGGGAATTGGCGGGGCGGCCGGCGGCGGTTGTCACCTTTCTGCCGGGTGTTTGGCCACGCCGCGTGCGGGCGGAACATTGCGCGCCACTCGGCAAGGCTTTGGCAGAAATGCATTTGGCCGGGGCGGGGTTTGATATG
>JADCEX010000304.1 GCA_020249825.1 Roseomonas sp. | reverse complement strand
TGCGCGCCGATGCGGCGGCGCATGTGGCGGCGCGCGGCTTTCCGACGCGGCGGGTGGAGGCGTGGAAATATACGGACCTTTCGCCAGTGGCGCAGGCGGGTTTCGCTGAGCCGCTGACGGCCGTTGCAGGCAGCCTGAGCCTGCCAAAGCCGCGCGCAGCGGCCCGCGCCGTGTTTGTGGATGGGCGCTTGCGCGCTGATCTCTCGACGCTGGATGGGCTTGGCTATCGCGCGGCTTCTGTGGCGCAGCATTTGCCCGAATTGGAAGGGCGCTTAGGCGCGCTGGTGCCTTTGGCCGAACATCCCATGACGGCTTTGAACACGCTGATGTTTGAAGATGGCTTATTGCTGGATGTGCCGGCGGGGATTGATGCCGGGCATTTGGAATTGCTTTCCATTGCCATTGATCCGGGCCGGCCCTTTGCCTTTCATCCGCGCCATGTGATCCGCCTTGCTGCGGGGGCGAAGCTGACCCTGTTGGAAACGGCGATTGGTGGCAGCGCGCAATACCTCCATAATCCGGTGTTCGAGATTGATCTGGCCGAAGGCGCGGTGCTGACGCATGGGCGTGCTCAGCAGGAAGGCGAAGCTGCCTTTCATCTTTCAATGATCCATGCGCGGATCGCGGCTGAGGCGCGCTATGACACCATGGCGGTTTCTGCCGGCGCGCGGCTGACGCGGATGGAAATCCATGCAGCGCTGACAGGCCCCAAGGCATCCTGCCACATGAATAGCGCGCAATTGGCCGCCGGACGGGCCGTGGTGGATACCACCACCGCGCTCGATCACGCCGCGCCGGATTGCGCCAGCCGGCAGACCTGCAAGACGGTTTTGGCGGGGCAGTCACGCGGCGTATTCCAAGGCAAGATCCTGGTCCGCCGCGAAGCGCAAAAGACCGATGGCTATCAGATGAACCAGGCTTTGCTGCTTTCAGAAGAAGCGGAAATGGACAGCAAGCCGCAGCTTGAAATCTATGCCGATGATGTGAAGTGCAGCCATGGCGCGACCATCGGTGCGCTGGACGCGGATAGCCTGTTCTATCTGCGCTCCCGCGGCGTGCCGGCGGATCAGGCGCGGTCCATGCTGGTGCAAGCCTTCCTGCATGAAGCCTTTGAAGGGCTGGAAGATGATGTATTGCGTGAAGCGCTGACCGCCGCCGTGGATGGCTGGTGGGTCCGGCATGGGACAGCCTCATGAGCTTTGATGTCCAGCGTATCAGGCAGGATTTCCCGATCCTGTCGCAGCCGCAGCATGGCAAGCCGCTCGTGTTTCTTGACTCAGGGGCGAGTGCGCAAAAGCCCCGCGCGGTGATTGAGGCGATGACGCGCTGCATGGAAACGGCCTATGCCAATGTGCATCGCGGCGCCTATCGGCTTTCTGAAGTGGCAACTGATGCTTATGAAGCGGCGCGCGGTGCGGTGGCGCGGTTCATCAATGCGCTGGATGTACGGGAAGTGGTTTTTACCCGGAACAGCACGGAAGCGATCAACCTGGTGGCGCATAGCTGGGGCCGTGGCGTCATGCGCCCGGATCAGGCGGTGCTGATCTCAGAGCTTGAACACCACGCCAATATCGTGCCTTGGCAAATGCTGCGTGATGAGCGCGGCAATCCCCTGCGCGTCTGCCGCGTGACGGATTCTGGCGAATTGGACATGGAAGACCTGGCTGCCAAGCTTGCCGATGGCAAGGTGGGGCTGGTGGCGCTGGCGCATATGTCCAATGTGCTGGGGACGGTGACACCGGTTGAACGCGTAGTGGCGATGGCACATGCGCATGGCGCGAAAGTGCTGCTGGATGGGTCTCAGGCCGTGGTGCATCGGCGCGTGGATGTTGCTGCCATTGGCTGCGATTTCTACTGCTTCACCGGCCATAAGCTTTACGGGCCAACTGGCATTGGCGTGCTGTGGGGCAAGCTGGAACATCTGGATCGCATGCCGCCCTTCCTGGGCGGTGGCGATATGATTGAAAGCGTCAGCTTCGAAAAATCCACCTGGGCCAAGCCGCCCGCGCGGTTTGAAGCCGGCACGCCTGCCATCATTGAAGCGGTTGGCCTGCATGCCGCGATTGACTACGTAACCGCAATTGGCATGCCCGCCATTGAAGCGCATGAACGCGCCTTGGTGGATCATGCCATGCGGAAACTATCAGACGTGCCGGGCCTGACGCTGCTTGGCCGCGCGCAGGATCGCGGCGGGGTTTTCGCCTTCTCGCTCGATAATGCGCACCCGCATGATCTTTCCACGCTGCTGGACCGCGCCGGGATTTGCATCCGCGCTGGCCGCCATTGCGCGGAACCGCTGCATACGCGCTTTGGGCTAGAACAGGGCACGGCGCGCGCTTCCTTTGGGCTTTATACCACGCCGGAGGAAGTGGATTACCTTGCCGGAGCGCTTGTAAAAGCGCGGGAGTTTTTTGCATGAGCGGTGGCGATTTCTTCGGCGATTTACGCGATCTTTATCAGGAAGTGATCCTGGATCATGGCCGCAAGCCGCGCAATTTCCGCCGGCTGGAAGATGCGGACCGCACCGCGCGCGGGGATAACCCGATGTGCGGTGACCGCATGGAACTTTTCCTGAAAATGACTTCGGATGGGCATATTGCCGATGCGGCGTTTCAGGGCCGCGGCTGCGCGGTTTCCATGGCAAGCGCCTCGCTCATGACCGAAACGGTGAAGGGCAAAACACCGGATGAGGCGCAGGCGCTTGGAACTGCCTTTCGTGATTTGGCGATGACTGGCCAATGCCCCGCCTGCGCGGCTTCCTTGGAAGACGCGATGGAAAGGCTGACGCCGCTTTCTGGCGTGCATGAATTTCCAAGCCGGGTGAAATGCGCAACACTCGCCTGGCATACGCTGAACGCTGCCCTTGTCGGCGTGAAGGAGGCGAGCAGTGAGTGACGACGCGACCAAAACGGAAACGCCGGTCCATGCCGCCTGGACCCCGGAAGGGGAGGTGAAGCCGCCCACGCAGCCGGTTTCCGAAGATGCCGTGATCAGCGCGATTTCCACCGTGTTTGATCCGGAAATCCCCGTGGATATCTATCAACTCGGCCTGATCTATGCCGTTGAGATCGCTGATGACGGGAAGGTGAAGGTGGAAATGACACTTACCACGCCATCCTGCCCTTCGGCGCAGGAATTGCCGCACCAGGTGGAAGAAGCCGTCCGCGGGGTGGAAGGCGTTTCCGATGTGCTGGTGGAAGTGGTCTGGGATCCGCCCTGGGATCATTCCCGCATGAGTGAAGATGCGCGGCTCGCGCTCAATATGTTTTGAGGTGATGGCATGAATGCAACCATCGAAGCCAAACCCGCACGGCGCGCCTTGCCGCCGCTGATGTCATTGACCAATGGCGCAGCGGAACGCTTGCGCGCGCTTTACGCCAAGGGCGAACAGGGCAAGTTCCTGCGCATCGCAGTAAAGACCAAGGGCTGTTCCGGCCTTGCCTATGACCTTTCCTGGGTGGATGCGCCAAGCGCGGGTGATGAAAGCGTCACCGATAAGGGCGTGACCGTGCTGGTGGACCGCAAGGCCACGCTATTCCTGATCGGCACCGTGATGGATTATGAGGTGAAGACCATGTCAGCGGGCTTTACCTTCACCAACCCGAATGAAAAAGGCCGTTGCGGCTGCGGCGAAAGCTTTCACGTTTGATCGTGTGTCAGACCGTGCCCAACCAATCCGCCGCGACAAAGCGGTAGCCATTGCCTTCCTTCGCCAAATAACCATTGGCGGGGAAGGGGAAATGATATGCAGTAATGCGAATTCTATCGTTTGCCACACGGTCAAAAATGCGACGGCGCGTCGCTTCCGCGGCGACCGCATCGAAATCGAACACAATGTGGAAATCGGGGCGATGCGCCAGCAGCTCAGGGCGGTTCGTGGTATCGGCCACAAACATCATCTGATCCGCGCCATCGGCGACATGATAGCAGGTATGGCCCGGGGTATGGCCATGGGCCGCGACCGAACGCACGCCTGGAATGACCTCAGCATCCGGGCCAATGCGGCGCAGGCGGGCGGCATAGGGGGCCAGGCGCCGCGCGCTATTGGCGAAGGTGCCGCGCTGGCCTTCGGGGCTGCGCGTTTCATTGGTGGCATCGCCCCACCAGGCAATCTCGGCCTCCGGCACGATCACTTCTGCATTGGGGAAGGCAGCCGCGCCTTCGGCATTCAGCAGGCCATTCACGTGATCGCCATGAAAATGGCTCATGACCACGCGGGTCACCCTGGCGGGATCAATGCCGGCGGCGCGCATATTGGCGATCATGCGGCCATTGGTGGCGCCCGGGGCCGTGACGCCATTGCCACTGTCGAAAACCACCAAATCCCGACCGGTATCAAGGAAAGTGACGGTGAAGGGAATGACCAGCCGGTCCTGCGGCAGGAAGGCATCACGCAATACTGCCTGAACATCCGCCAAGGGCGCGTTGCGCACAAACCCTTCCAGGGGGCGCGCAAAAAAACCATCATGCACGGTGGTGACGGTGAAAGACCCAACCTTGAAGCGGTAAAAGCCAGATACTGGCGATGGTTGCAAAGGCAGCGTCTGGGCGTACAGCGCCCTCGCCACGAAGGGTGAGGCCAAAAGGGGAGCGGCCACAAAGAGACTGCGACGACGAAAACTGCTCATCCGCGGCTTCCTTTCTGGGTTGAAGCGTCAATCCTGCCTTGATCAAGGGAACCAGCGGCAGCTATTAAACCCATCACAATTGCGTCGCAACGGAAATGTCCCCATCGTGCAGAATTCTGCTCCGCCTCAACCACCTGGTCTTCTCCGGCAACTCATCAATCGCATGACGGGGAATGGCCCTTCCGGGGCGGGCGCGCAAGGTCTGTTTCATCTCCGGTCCGAAGTCGCGCGCCTGCAGGCTGCTGTGAAAGAACTTCACTCCGGCTATGGCAGGCGTGACATCGCTTCGGTCAAGGCCCTGATCGAAAGCGCCTATCGGCGTGATTTTGAAGCAGCCATGCGCGATAGGATACACACCGTCCCCCTGCCTGACGGGACAGTGCTTTGCCGCGTGCTTGGACGCTACAAGATGTATGTGGATGCCGAGGATACCTCTCTTGCTCCGCATTTGATGCTGGAAGGGTTTTGGCAATATTGGATTACCGCATTTTTGTGCAGAAATCTTGATCGCGGTGAGACGGCCTATGACCTTGCAGCAGGTTATGGGTACTACGCCCTGCTGATGAGTGAATTGGTGGGTGCGCAAGGGCGTGTGGTTGCCTTGGAATACAATCCCTGGCTCTTCCAACTCTTGCGGCGTAACCTGTCCCTGAATGGTCGAGACAATATCGTTGTTGCGCATCGCGTCATCGCCGCGGGTCAGGCCGCGGCTGCGAAGGAAATGCCGGTTTCTTTGATGGGGCCTCCGGCAGTTGCGAATCAGGCTGTTCAGTTTCGTCGTGATAGTGCGGCCAGCTGCATCGCCCCGGCCATGACCCTTGATGGGCTAGAGCCAGGGGCGGCTGACCTCGTGCTTGTATCTGCAACTGCCCTGGAACAGAACGCGCTGCGGGGAATGCAGGGCCTGATGGATCGCAGCCCTTCCTTGAAAATCATCCTCGATTTCAGAGCTGATCGCTGTGCTAATCCTCGCGAAGCGCTGGATGGTTTGGCGGCACGCTACCCGCTTCGGTTCATTGATCATGACGGTCACGCAAAGCCAACAACGGTCGAAAAAATTCTGGACCAAGGCAGCCTAAGCCTTTTTCTCTCACAGATTGAGCCGCGTTGAGGTCCGCTACCCCAGAACGCATGAGATCGTAACCGCACGGGATGTAGTGATGCTGGGAAGCTTGCGGAGAATTCGCTGGAGCAGGTTGCGTTCGTGCGAAGGCAAATTGCTCTGACAGCGATTGCGTTCAGGGCCAGCAATACGTGGAAGATTATGGGCGCCCGTAACGCCGAACAGGGTCAGCAGCCATATATCCGGCGATGCTGGTGGCGCTACTGCCAGATGGCGGCGACTGGGCTGCATAAGCACGATTTTCCCGGCAGCAGCATTTTTCGGCGCCGGCATTTGGGGGCCTTACAAGTTGGGCTGCGGGAAGTGACATAATCTCATGCGCGCAGCACGGCGCCGGTTGCTTTACTGACCGCCGCGACAATCTTTTCCGCCACGGCTTCAATTTGTGGGTCGGTCAGCGTCGCGTCACGCGGCTGGATAGTCACTTGCAAAGCTAGGCTGACCTTGCCTTCCGGCAGCTTATCCCCGGCATAGCGGTCAAACAGCGCCACATCGGTGATCAGGCTGCGTTCCGCCCCGCGTGCGGCGCGGATAAGCGCTTCGGCGGCCACGCCCTCATCCACCAGGAAGGCGAAATCGCGCCGCAACGGCTGGAAGGCCGGCAGATCGGGCGCACCCTTCTTGCGGCGCTTCGGTTCCGGAATGGCATCCAGAAACACCTCAAAAGCTACGGCGGGGCCAGGCAGGTCGAGCGCCGCCAAAATGCGCGGATGGATTTCGCCAAAGCGGGCCAAAACGGTTTTCGGCCCTTGCCGCACCTGGCCGGAACGACCGGGATGATAAAAGCCCGGCGCATCGGCGGTCACGGAAAGCGCTGCCATGGGCAGGCCAAGTGCGGCCAGCACCGCCATGGCATCGCCCTTGGCATCCAGCGCATCCACGCCGCGCGCGGCTTCGGCCCAATGGCGCGGCGTGGCGCCGTGGCGCACCCCGGCGGCCACCGCCGCCTGACCATCCGGCGTCACATCCTGATAGGCAGCGCCGATTTCACACAGCGCCACATCGGCAAAGCCGCGCGCCGCATTGCGCCCCGCCGCCAGCAGCAGGGAAGCCACCGGCGTTGGGCGCATCTGGTCCAAATCCTCCGCAATCGGGTTTTCCAGCCGCAGCGCCGCCGGCGTTTCACCAAACAGCGCGGCGGTCTTGGATTCCATGAAGGCGAAGGTCACCGCTTCATGCATGCCGCGCGCCGCCAGCACGCGCCGCGCCAGCGATGCTCGCGCCTGCTTCGCCGTGAAGGCCGGCGGCGGGATGATGCCGCTGACGGGCAGCGAGACCGGGGCGATGGTATTCAAGCCGCGAATGCGCAGCACTTCTTCGATCAAATCGCATTCCGGTTCTATTTCGGCGCAGCCTTCCGCCGCGGCCTTGGCACGCGCCGCATCAAGCTCGGCAGCTTGCGTCAGCGCGCCCTTGCCCGCCACATCATTGCGCCAGCTTGGCACATTGACCGTGACGCGCGCCGCATCCCGCGCCGCCACGGTGAAGCCCAGGCTTTGCAGGATTTCCACGGCGCGGTCCGGCGCCACATCATCGCCGCCATAGCTCGCGAGCCGTTCAAATCGCAGGCTCGCTTGCCGCTGCCAGGCGGGTTCCGGCCCGGCGCCGACCACTTCGCTGGCCTCACCGCCGCAAATTTCCATCATCGCCTGCGTGGCGAGGTCGAGCGCCAAGCGCGGCAGCGCCTGATCAACACCGCGTTCAAACCGCGCACGCGCATCGGTGCGCACATCATGCCGCCGGCCTGACAGCGCGATGCGCACGGGGTCGAAAATCGCGCATTCGATGAAGCATTCGGTGGTGGCTTCATCGCAGCCTGTCGCTTCACCGCCGATAATGCCGCCAAGCGCTTCCGGCCCGGCCTCATCGGCGATGATGCCATCTTCCGGCGTCAATTCATAAGTCTTGCCATTCAGCGCCAGCAGGCTTTCACCTTCGCGCGCCATGCGCATCGTCAGCGTTTTGCCCTTCACTTTCGCCACATCAAACACGTGCAGCGGGCGGCCAAGGCCATAGGTGAAAAGATTGGTCACATCCACCAGCGCATTGATCGGGCGTTGGCCAATCGCGGTCAGCCAATCCTGCAACCATTTCGGCGAGGGGCCATTCTTCACGCCACGAATGGCGCGGCCCAGCACGTAATCGCAGGCGCGCGGATCGGCGATTTCCCAGGCCAGCGGCGAAGCATAGGCGGGCTTGATCGCCGGCTGCGGCAGGGGCTTCAAGCGCCCAAGCCCGGCGGCGGCCAAATCCCGCGCCACGCCATGCACGGAAAGCGCATCGCCGCGATTGGGCGTCACGCTGATTTCAATAATCGGGTCATCCAGCCCGGCCCAACGCACATAGGCTTCACCGAGTGGTGCTTCCGCCGGCAGGTCAACAATGCCGGAATGATCATCGCCGAGGCCCATTTCGCGGGCAGACAGCATCATGGCTTCCGATTTCACGCCGCGAATTTCGCCCGCCTTCAGCGTAATGCCCGTGCCGGGAACGAAGGCGCCTGGCAAAGCCGCGACCCCCTTCATGCCGGCGCGCGCATTGGGCGCACCGCACACCACGGAAAGCAGCTTGCCATCGCCCGTATCAACCTTCAGCGCGCGCAGCCGATCCGCATTGGGGTGCTGTTCGGCTTCCACCACATGGGCAATGCGGAAATTCGCCAGCGCCGCGCCGCGATCTTCCACAGCTTCAACCTCAAGCCCGATAGTGTTGAGTGCGGCAAGAATCTCATCCAGCGAGGCTTCGGTATCAAGATGGGCCTTCAGCCAGGAAAGGGTGAATTTCATCGCCTTACACTCCTTCCACCAAAGAAGGCGGGGAAAGCGGATCGGCGCCGTAATGCCTCAGCCAGCGAATATCGGCTTCATAGAACGGCCGCAGATCGGGAATGCCGTGTTTCAGCATGGTGATGCGTTCAATCCCCATGCCGAAGGCGAAGCCCTGCCATTCGCGCGGATCAATGCCGCAATTGGCGAGCACTTTCGGATGCACCATGCCAGAGCCCAAAATCTCCAGCCAATCACCACCCTTACCCAATTCTCCGGTTTTGCGGCTCCAGCCGATATCCACTTCCATCGAAGGTTCCGTGAAGGGGAAATAGGAAGCGCGGAAACGCACCGGCAAATCGGCAATGCCGAAAAAGGCGCGCAGAAAATCAATCAGGCAGCCCTTCAAATGGCCGAGATGGATGTTCCGATCAATCACCAGCCCTTCCACCTGATGGAACATGGGCGAATGCGTCGCATCATGATCCGCACGATAGGTGCGGCCAGGCACAATCACGCGAATGGGCGGCGCTTCGGTCAGCATGGTGCGGATTTGCACCGGCGAGGTATGGGTGCGCAGCACCGGGCGGCGGCCATCCACCGCGGGCACATAGAAAGTATCGTGATCCTGCCGCGCCGGGTGATGATCCGGGATATTGAGCGCGCCAAAATTATGCCAATCGCTTTCAATATCGGGGCCTTCCGCCACCTTGAAGCCCATGGCGCCGAATAGCGTGGTCAGTTCTTCCATGGTGCGTGCAATGGGGTGAATGCCGCCATCGGCTGCCGTGCCGGGCGCGAAGGGGCGCGGCGGCAGGGATACATCCATGCGTTCCGCCGCCAAGCGCGCATCCAAGGCGCGGGCTTCCACAACGGCGCGCTGAGCATCCAGCGCGGCTTCAATCGCGGCTTTCACCTGGTTCAGCGCGGCACCACGTTCCTTGCGCGCTTCGGGGGCCACGGCGCCAAGGCCCTTCAGCAGCGCGGTCAGGCTGCCGGATTTCCCAAGCACGGCAACCCGCACCGCATCCAGCGCGCGCGGATCGGCGGCGGCGGCAATCGCGGCTTCGGTTTCAGCCCTAAGGGCGGCAAGATCATCGGTCATACGGGCAGGTCCAAATGAACAAAGGGCCGCATCCCCGGCTAACCAGGAAGCGGCCCTTGCGTGATGCTGGGTCGCCGCCCCGGATCGCCGGGGCGGTGGTAATCAGGCGGCGCCGGCCGCCTTCGCCTTTTCCACCAGCGCCGCGAAGGCCGCCGGTTCGTCAAAGGCAAGCGCCGCCATCACCTTGCGGTCCATCTCAATCCCCGCCGCCTTAATGCCGGCGATGAAGCGGGAATAGGTCAGGCCATGTTCACGGACCGCGGCATTGATGCGCTGGATCCAAAGCCCACGGAAATCGCGCTTCTTATTGCGACGGTCGCGATAGGCATATTGCAGCGCCTTTTCCACCCGCTCCAAGGCGGGGCGATAGGCGGTGCCGGACCGGCCAACATAGCCTTCCGAAAGCTTGAGAACCTTCTTGTGGCGGGCGTGCTTCGTAACGCCGCGTTTTACACGAGCCATTTTGCGAACCCTCCCTTACCGGTCCAGCCCATAGGGCAGCCAC
>JADCEX010000303.1 GCA_020249825.1 Roseomonas sp. | reverse complement strand
GCGGTGAGAGTTTGCGCAAATCCGGCTCCGTCAGGATGATGTCCTGTTCGGTTTCGGTTTCGGTGTCGAATTCTTCCTGGTCACTCATGGTCTTGTCCTTTGCGCGCCCGTGATGGCTCGCGCTGCTGTGCCGTCCCAATATTCTTTGGTCGCATTTTCCGAGTCGCCAAGTGAGTCCACTTGGCTTGAAAATGCTCCATAGGCCCGGCGGGGATGGGGCATTCAGCCCCGTTCGGGGCGCCCTTCCACAATGGTGGCGGCGCCATTGGTTTTGGTATCAATGCGAATGGTCTTCACGCGAACCTCCGGCAAGGGCCGTTTCAGTTCCACATGCAGCAAGCCGTTATCCAGCCAGGCACTTTCGACATCTATGCCCTCGGCCAGCACAAAGGCGCGCTGGAATTGGCGGGCTGCGATGCCGCGATGCAGGAAAATCCGGCCTTCCGAATCATCCTTCTGCCTCCCGCGAATCACCAGCTGATTGTCTTCCTGGGTGATCTGCAAATCATCCATCGAAAACCCGGCCACAGCCAGCGTGATTCGCAGCCGGTTATCGCCGATCTGTTCGATGTTATAGGGCGGGTAGCCATCGGCATTCTTGCCCACACGGTCGAGCATCTGTTCCAGATGATCGAAGCCAAGAAACAAGGGCGAGCCGAAAAGCGAAGGTCTAGTCATGTGATATGGCCTCCTCATCCGAGAGCGAAGCATTGGCCGGGACCCGAAGCGTCCCGGAGCCAGTTATCTTGGCGCAGCGCGGCGCCGTTGCAAGGGGGGGCGCGCGGGGCTACATGCCAGCGCCTGCCATGACCGAAACCACGATCCTGCCCATCCTATTCGTGCCCGACAAAAGGCTGCGCCTGAAGGCGCACCCCATTGGCGATGCCGATGGTGACAGGGTGCGTGCGCTGGCCGATAAAATGCTGGCCACCATGTATGCCGCGCCGGGCATTGGGCTGGCGGCGCCTCAGGTAGGCGAAGGGCTGCGCCTGGTGGTGATTGACATTCAGCCCAAGGAATCGCCCGCACCGCTGGTGCTGGTGAACCCGGAAATCATCGCCGAAAGCGCCGAATTGGCGATGCGCGAAGAAGGCTGCCTATCGCTGCCCGGCCAATATGCCGATGTGACGCGCCCCGTCCGCGTGAAAGTCCGCTATCTGGACCTGACCGGCGCGAAGCGGGAGATTGAGGGCGACGGCCTGCTTTCCGCCTGCCTGCAACATGAAATTGACCATTTGGACGGCGTCTTGTTCGTGGACCATCTATCCGCACTCAAGCGCAATATGATCCTGCGTAAGCTCGCCAAGGATCTGAAATCCCAGCAGCGCGGGTGAGCAACCCCGCGCGCCCCTTGCGCCTGGCCTTCATGGGCAGCCCGGATTTCGCGGTGCCAGCTTTGCGCGCCTTGCATGATGCGGGACATAAGATCGCCGCGGTTTATTGCCAGCCGCCCAAACCCGCCGGGCGCGGGCAGAAGGAAACGCCCTGCCCGGTGCATCGCGCTGCCCTGGAACTGGGCCTGCCGGTGCGCCACCCCGCGCGGCTGAAGCGTGATGAGGCCGAACACGCGGCCTTCGTCGCACTTGATCTGGATGTGGCGGTGGTCGCGGCCTATGGGCTGATTTTGCCGAAAGCGATGCTGGAGGCGCCGCGGCGCGGCTGCCTCAATATCCACGCATCCCTGCTGCCGCGCTGGCGCGGGGCGGGGCCGATCCAGGCGGCGATTTTGGCGGGCGATACCGAGACCGGCATCACCATCATGCGTATGGAAGAAGGGCTGGATACGGGGCCGATGCTGCTTGCGGAAGCGGTACCGATCACGCCTGCCACCACCACGCCCGATTTGCATGACGCTTTGGCTGCCATGGGCGCGCGGCTGATCCTGCGCGCCTTGGATGAAAACCCGCCCGCCACGCCTCAGCCCGAAGCAGGCGTGACCTACGCCCCGAAACTGACCAAGGAAGATGGCCGCCTGCGCTGGGCCGAACCGGCCGAGGCGCTGGAACGGCGCATCCGCGCGCTCAACCCCTGGCCCGGCACCTTCTTCATGCTGAAGGGGGAAGCCATCCGCATCTCAGCCGCCAGCGTTGAAGCCGGCCAAGGCACGCCCGGCGAAGCCCTGGATGATGCCGGGCTGATTGCCTGTGGCGAAGGCGCGGTCAGGCTGGCGCGCCTGCAACGCCCGGGCCGCGCCGCCATGGCCGCCGAGGCATTTTTGCGCGGCCTGCCCATCCCCGCCGGCACCCGCCTGGAATGACGCCATGCCCCGCTATGCGCTGAGGCTGGAATATGATGGCGCGCCCTTTTGCGGCTGGCAGCGCCAGGATGGCTTGCTTTCCATCCAAAGCGTGCTGGAAGAAGCCGCCGCGCATTTGAATGGCGGAGAGGCGCCGCATGTCACCGCCGCCGGGCGCACCGATGCCGGCGTGCATGCCGAAGCCCAAGTGGCGCATCTGGATTTGGCAACAGACCTGCCGCCCGAGCGGGTGCGAGAGGCGCTGAATTTCCACACCCGCCCCCACCCGCTGGCCATCACCGGCGCGGCGATTGTGGCGCCTGATTGGTCCGCCAGGTTTTCCGCCATCGGGCGGGCCTATCGCTACCGCATCCTGAACCGCCCGGCGCGCCCGGCGCTAGATTGGGGCCGCGTGTGGCATGTGAAGAAACGCCTGGATGCGGCGGCGATGCATGAGGCTGCTCAGGGGCTTTTGGGCCGGCATGATTTTTCCGCCTATCGTGCCGCATCCTGCCAAGCGAAATCACCACTCCGCACGCTGGACCGCCTGGACGTGACGCGCCTTGGCGATGAGATTGAAATCATCGCCGAGGCCCGCAGCTTCCTGCACCACCAGGTCCGCAACATGGTGGGCACGCTGGTGGAGGTTGGCTATGGCCGCCGCCCGGCTTCCTGGCCGCGCGCCGTTCTGCTCGGCGCAGACCGCGCCAAGGCGGGGCAGACCGCGCCGCCGGAGGGGTTGGTGCTGACGGGGGTTAGGTATGCGGAGGCGGTGGGGTGGGTTTAACGCACCCGTAATTGGCCTTTGCCAAGCAGGCGCACTTCGTTAGATTCGCCCAACACATGCCAAGCGCGCCACCTCTGCCGGAAATTGAAGCCTTCATCGCCCGTTGGTCCGGCACCGCGCAGGCGGAGCGCGCCAATTACGCCCGCTTCCTGGATGAGCTTTGCCCCATCATTGAAGTGCCGAAGCCAGACCCCGCCACGGGTGCGGGCGGTGATTACCGCTATGAACGCGGTGTGGCGCATCGTGAAGCCGATGGCAGCATCAGCAATCGCCGGATAGACCTTTACAAGCGCGGCTGCTTCGTTTTGGAAGCCAAGCAATCCGGCGCCACGCCCAAGCAAACCCCGCTATTCGCCCTGGGCGAGGCAGACCGCCGCGCCGGCATTCGCCGCAGCCCCGGCTGGGCGCAAGCCATGCTGAAGGCCAAGGGTCAGGCGGAAGGCTATGCGCGGGATTTGCCGGCGGATGAAGGCTGGCCACCCTTTGTCATTGTTTGCGATATCGGCTTTTGCTTCGACATCTATGCGGATTTCTCCGGCACCGGAAAGCATTACGCGCAATTCCCGGACCGCGAGAATTTCCGCCTCTATCTGGATGATCTGCGCCAGCCCGAAATGCGCGCCCGCCTGCGTGCCATTTGGACCGAACCTTTGGCGCTGGACCCCAGCCGGGAAAGGGTGCGCGTTACGCGCGATATCGCGGCATTGCTGGCGCTACTGGCAAAGGCTTTGGAAGCGCGCCACGCGCCGCAGCATGTCGCCATTTTCTTGATGCGCTGCATTTTTTCCATGTTCGCGCAATCTGTCGGGCTTTTGCCTTCGCCCACATCCTTCACTGAATTGCTGGAAGATTGCCGTAAGGACCCGAACGCCTTCCTGGGCCTGGTTGGGGATTTATGGCGCCACATGAATGCGGGCGGGTTTTCGCCCGCCTTGCGCGCCACGGTGCGCCGCTTCAATGGCGGGCTATTCGCCCCCGGCCCGCATGGCCCGGCGGAACCGCTGCCGGTGGATGCAGATATGCTGGAATTGCTGATTGAAGCATCCCGGCGCGATTGGGCGGATGTGGAACCGGCCATTTTTGGTTCCTTGCTGGAAAACGCCCTGGAAAAACAGGAAAGATCGGAACTGGGCGCGCATTTCACGCCGCGCGCCTTTGTCGAAAGGCTGGTTCTGCCCACCGTCATGGAACCGCTCCGCGCGGAATGGGATGGGGTGAAGGCAGCCGCAGTAAAACTGGCGGATGAGGACAACAAGAAAGCCGCTGCGGCGGAATTGCGCGCCTTTCACGCCAAGCTTTGCGCGACGCGCGTGCTGGACCCCGCCTGCGGCACCGGCAATTTCCTGTATGTGACTCTGGAATTGATGAAGCGCCTGGAAGGCGAAGTGCTGGACCTGCTGGCCGATATTGAACCCGGCGAAGGCGATAGGTTGGATGTGGCGGGGGCGAGTGTGGACCCGCATCAGTTCCTCGGCATTGAGAAAAACCCGCGCGCCGTGCCGGTGGCGGAATTGGTGCTTTGGATTGGCTATTTGCAATGGCATTTCCGCACGCGCGGCAATGCCCCGCCCGCTGAGCCGATTTTGCGCGACTTCAAGAATATCCGCGAAGGTGATGCGCTGCTGACCTATGCGCGCGAAGAACCAGAACGTGATGATAAGGGCCGGCCCATCACGCGCTGGGGCGGGCAAACCAAGCCGCACCCCGTAACCGGAGAGATGGTGCCGGATGAGGCTGACCAAATCCCCGTGCTGCGCCCGGTGGACCCTAAGCCGAGCATCTGGCCAGATGCCGAATTCATCATCGGCAATCCGCCCTTTATCGCGGGCAAGGATTTGCGCGCGGAATTGGGCGAAGGCTATGCGGAGGCGCTTTGGAAAGCCTATCCCAAGGTGCCGAAATCCGCTGATATTGCCTTGTATTTCTGGTGGAAGGCTGCGCAGGCGCTGACGGGTGCCAAGCTGGTGAAGGGCAAGGCGGCGGCGGCGGTGACGCGGCGCTTTGGCTTCATTACCTCAAACAGTCTTCGGCAGGTTTTTTGCCGCCGCGTGGTGGCGGAAGCACTTGGCGGCGAAACGCCCGTGCATTTGGCCTATGCCATTCCGGATCATCCTTGGGCGGATGGCGCTGGCACGGCGGCGGTGCGGATTGCCATGACGGTGGCCGAGGCCGGGCAGGGGCAAGGCATTTTGGCGCGGGTGATTTCCGAAGCGCCGGGCAGCGATGGTGTGCCGCGCGTGGTCTTCGCCGAAGATGAAGGGCGCATCAATGCGGATTTGACGATTGGCGTTGATGTGAAATCGGCCAAGCCACTGCGGGCGAATGAGAGAATAGCTTGGGATGGCGTTAAGCTACACGGCTCGGGATTTCTGGTTGAACCCCAACGCGCGCTGGCGCTTGGTCTGGAAAAGATCGAGGGAATCAGCGTCCATATTCGACCGTATCGGAATGGACGTGACATCCAGCAGACGAGTAGAAATCTATACGTCCTCGATTTCTTCGGTCTAAGTGAGGAGCAGGTTAAGGATCGATTTCCGGAGGCATATCAACATTTACTTTTGCATGTGAAGCCAGAGCGAATTCAGAATAAAAGGGCAGCCTATCGCGATAACTGGTGGATATTTGGCGAGCCAAGGCGGGAGCTGCGACCGACGCTATATGGTCTAAATCGTTATATCGCAACAGTTGATACAGCGAAGCACCGCGTATTCAGCTTTCTTGATAGCAGTATAATCGTTGACGATAAGGTTGTGATTATCTCGTCGGATTGCGCCTTCCACCTCGGCGTTCTGCAAAGTCACCTGCACGTCACTTGGATGCTCGCGCAAGAAGTACGGCTTGAGGATCGTCCAGTTTACGCGAAATCGGAATGCTTCGACCCCTTCCCCTTCCCCGATGCCACCCCGGCGCAACGCGCGGCCATTGCGGAAATCGCGGAAGCCCTGGACGCGCATCGCAAGGCAAGGCTGGCAGAGCATCCGCTCCTCACCCTGACCGCGCTCTATAATTGCCTGGAAGCCTTGCGCGCCAATCGCAAGCTGTCCGATGCGGAACGCGACATTCATGATGCCGGGCAGGTTTCCATCCTGCGCGACTATCACGACAGGCTGGATGAAGCTGTCGCTGCCGCCTATGGCTGGCCCGCCAGCCTGCCGGAAGCCGATATCATCGCGCGCCTGGTCGCGCTGAATGCGGAACGCGTCGCCGAAGAAGCGCGCGGGCATATCCGCTGGCTCCGCCCGGAATTTCAGGCGCCACGCGATACGCGCCGCGCCGTGCAAGCGGAAATGGCCGTGGATGGCGCGGGCGCAGACACCACACGTCAATGGCCCAAGGAAGCCCCCGCGCAATATGTGGCACTCCGCGCCGCGCTGCGCGGCCCACCCGCCTCCGCCCGAGACATCGCCCGCCGCTTCCAAGGCGCGCCCCGCCGCGCGGATCAATTGGAAGCCATGCTGCAAACCCTGGTCGCCCTCGGCCAAGCGCGCCACTTGGAAGATGGCCGCTATACGGCGTGAAGACGCGGCGCATGCTTGTAAAGTGTAAAGTTACACTTGACAAACCCCACCCATCGCGTTAGAAGAAGGCCCAATGAAAATCCGCAACGTCATCCATAAGGGCCTGCGGCGCTTCATTGAAGACGACGACGCATCCGGCCTTCAAGCTTCTGTCGTGCCCAAATTGCGGCGCATGATTTCCTTCCTGCAAGACATGGCGCGGGAAGATGAATTGCGCAGCATACCAAGCTGGAAGGCGCATCAATTAACCGGTGATCGCAAAGGGGAATGGAGCCTTTCAGTCACCAAAAACTGGCGCCTGACCTTCCGCATAGATCAGGCGGAAATTGAAATCATCAACCTGGATTATGAAGACTACCACTGAAAAGGATGCACCAATGACCAGCACTCAAGCCATCCGCCTGAAAAACCCCGCCCATCCTGGCGGCTTCATCAAGCATGAAGTTATTGACCCCCACGGGCTTTCCGTCACGGAAGCGGCCAAGGTGCTCGGCGTCACGCGCCCCGCGCTTTCCGCGCTGCTGAATGAACGCGCTGCCCTTTCGCCCGAAATGGCGATCAGGGTCGAAAAAGCCTTCGGTGTTTCCATGGATACTTTGCTGCGCATGCAGGGCAGTTTTGACATTGCCCGCGCCCGCCAGCGCGCGGGTGACATCAAGGTGGCGCCCTTCAAGGCGCCCAAGCCCAAGGGCGAAAACCGGGCCAGGGGCTAGCCTAACGCGCCCCCGCCGCCTCCGCCTTCCCCCTGAACAGGTCGAAGAATCCCGTCACCACATCCGCAATACTCCGCCCACGCCCGGTATCAATCGAAACCGTCGCGGTCACGCCGGCGCGCAAAGGCGGTTCGCCCGCATGGGGTTCAAGGCGGATGCGCACCGGCAGGCGCTGCACCACCTTCACCCAATTGCCTGAGGCATTTTGCGGCGGCAGAATCGCAAACTCCGCCCCCGTGGCCGGGCTGATGCTTTCCACCACGCCCTTCCAGGTCACATTCGGGTAGATATCCAGCACCACATGCACCCCAGGGTCATGCGACGCCTTCACAACCCCACCCCTCCCTGTCCAACGCGCGGCCCTCGCGCTAAAGCCTCACCATGCGCTTAGCCCCCACCCCCCGCCCCGCCCTTGCTGAAATCCCAGGCTCTCTGATCCGTGAGGTCTCCGAAGCCGGGCGTTATATGCCAGATGTCATCCCCCTCTGGTTTGGGGAACCGGATACCGTCACGCCGGATTTCGTGCGTGAAGCGGCGAAACTGGCGCTGGATGAAGGCAAAACCTTCTATGC
>JADCEX010000302.1 GCA_020249825.1 Roseomonas sp. | reverse complement strand
TCAACGGGTGCGATCATCAGATGCACATCGAAGGGGATGGTGGTGTGGCGGCGCAGCGCCTTGATCAGCCCCGGCCCGAAAGAGATATTCGGGACGAAATGCCCATCCATGATGTCCAGATGCAGCCAATCCGCGCCCGCTGCGGTCACGGCACGCACTTCCTCACCGAGTTTGGCGAAATCGGCGGCAAGAAGCGACGGGGTGATGAGCGGCGCGGGGTGCACGATTCTCCTTGTAACCTTGCGAACCTACCGGGACAACCTAGGACCAGGCTTCAAGGCTTCTTTAATAGGGCGCGCACCACTTCTGCATGGCCTTGATGGCGTGGGCCTTCATCGAGCAACACTGTGCCTTCCAGCAATTCCAGCACTTCAAGCCCCGCGAAACATTCCTCGACAATCGCGCGACTCCAGAGCAGTTCACGCAGCTTTGGCCCACCGCTGCGCCGGCCTTCCTGTGCGGGGGTGAAGCATTCCAGCACCAGCAAGCCACCGGGGGCGAGCGCCGCCAAAGCGCCTTGGGTAGCGCGGGCGCGGTCTTCGGGCGGCAAATGCAGGTAAATCCAGGCGATCAGATCATATTGCGCGCGGGGCCAATCCCAGGCGGCGACATCGGCGGTGATGGTTTGCAGCGCAATCCCGCGATGCCGGGCGAGCGAGGCCGCCTTGGCCAGGCCCACGCCGGACCAATCCACCGAGGTAACCTGAAGCCCCTGCCCCGCCAGCCAAACACCATTGCGCCCTTCGCCATCGCCAACCGCGAGCGCCCGCATCCCCGGGCGCAGCCGATGTGCCTGGGATTGCAGATAAAGGTTGGGCGCTTCGCCAAATTCAAAGCCGCCATTCTGGTAGCGTTCATCCCAGGCCAGGCTTGTGCTCATGATCTTCCTCGCGGGGTGGGGCGCCAATCGGGCGGCGCCAATTCAAAGCCGGCGAAATCAAAGGCGGGGCTGACGGTGCAGCCCATCAGGGTCCAGCGGCCTAATGAGACCGCGCTTTGCCACCAGCCCTTCGGCACCAGGGCGAAGGGGCGCTGATGGCGGGAAAGATCAGGGCCGAGGTGCACCGCCTCAGCATCATGCCCATTGGCGGAAAGGCTCAGCGCCAGAGGCCCGCCGGCATACCAATGCCAGGCTTCGGCGGCATCCACGCGATGCAAATGGCTGAATTCATCAGCCGCCAGCAGGAAATAAATGGCCGTGCCCGCGCCGCGCCCGCCCGCTTCCGACGCATCCCGCCAGATTTCGCGGTAATGCCCGCCTTCCGGATGGGGCGCCAAATCAAGCGCGGCAATGACCTGCGCGGCGGTCACGCCCGGATCGCGCAGGTCAATCATGGCTCAGCCTACCGGCACGGTTTCGGCGAGCGGCGCCAGCTTCGAGACTTCCGCGAACCAGGCGGCGAGCTTCGGGCAGGCATCGCGCCAGGGTTCAGCTGCAAAGCGGAAATCAAGATAGCCGAGCGCGCAGGCAATGCTGATGGCGCCGATATCGCCAAGCCCGCGCGGCGGGTCCTTTTCCAGCACGGCGAGGGCGCGTTCCGCCGCGGCCTTCTGGCGCGCATCGAAAGCCTTGCGGCCATCATCCTGCGGCTGGCCCATTTGCAGGCGCCGCGCCACGGCGGCATCCAGAATGCCATCGGCGGTGGCCTGGCGGATCATGGCTTTCAGGCGCGGCGCGCTGCCGGTGGGCGGGAAAAGCGGCGCGGCGGAGCCGATGGTGTCCAGGTATTCGCAAATCACCGGGCTGTCATAAATCGCGATGCCGTCCTTCGTGACCAAGGCCGGCACTTTGGAAAGCGGGTTATCGGCCAGCAGATCGGCTGGCGATTGATGCGGGTTGGTGGAGACCTTTTCCAAAAGCCCGCCAATGCCGCGCGCAATGGCGCAGACCATCACTTTCCGAACATAGGGGCTGGCTGGGGAGTAATGCAGTTTCATCTTGCGTTTCCTTGTTCACGATTAGCGAAAATTATCCTTGGCGGCGCGAATGCGGGCCAGGGTGGCAATATCGGGCGCGCGCATGAAGGGATTGGCGGCGCGTTCAGAAGCAATGGTGCTGGGCAGCGTCGGCTTGCCGGCGGCGCGCTGCGCCTCCGCTTCCGCGATGCGCGCCTTCAAAGCGGCATTATCCGGTTCCACCGTAATCGCAAACCGCGCATTGCTTTCGGTATATTCATGCCCACAACAGACCAGCGTTTCCCCCGGCAAAGCGGCAAGCGCAGTGAGCGAGGCGAACATCTGTGCTGGCGTGCCTTCCAAAAGCCGCCCGCAGCCCAGCGAGAACAACGTGTCACCACAGAGCAAAATCCGCGAATCGGCGATGTGGTAGGCGATATGGCCGCGCGTATGGCCATCACTCGCCAGCACTTCAGCCTTGCTGCCGAGCACATCAACGCTATCGCCGGGCACCACCGCTTGGTCCAGCGGCGGCAGGCGGTGCCTATCGGCAGCGGCGCCGAGCACCTTGGCGCCGTAGCGCGCCACCAGCCCCGGGACGCCCGCCACATGATCCCCATGGTGATGCGTCAGCAGGATAAGATCGAGCTTGCCGCCCATGGCCTCCACCGCTGCGGCGACGGGGGCGTCTTCCGCCGGGTCGCAGACTGCAAGCCTGCCATCGGCGGCGCGCAGCAGCCAGGCGTAATTGTCGGAAAGGCAGGGGATGGGGGTCGCGGTCAAAGCCATGAGGGGGTGCCTTATCAGAGGGCCATGCCAAGCCGGCCCAGAATTGCCTATATCTACCCGTATGGCAGAGGAAATCCATGGCCTGGCCGAATTCTACGCCGCGCCGGCGGGCGGGCTGACCGCGCGCCTGCTTCGGCGGCGGCTCGCCGCGCTTTGGCCGCGCCTGACCGGGCTTTCCGTGCTGGGGATCGGCCATGCGGAGCCCTACCTGCCGCTGTGGCGGGATGAAGCGGCGCGCTGCATCGCGCTATCCCCGGCGCAGCTTGGCCCGGCGCGCTTTGCCCATGGCGGGGCTTCCGCATCAGTGCTGGCAGAGGAAGACGCGCTGCCCTTCCCGGATTTGAGCTTTGATAGGATTTTGCTGGTGCATGGGCTGGAAGCGGCGGAGAATGCCGGGCGGTTGCTGAGGGAATGTTGGCGTGTGCTGCGTGATGATGGGCGCTTGCTGGTGGTCGCACCCAATCGGCGCGGCATCTGGGCGCAGTTCGACCACACACCCTTCGGCCATGGGCAGCCTTATTCGCCGGCGCAGATCACAAAATTGTTACAGGCGCAGATGTTTCGCGTGGAACGGCGCGATGCCGCGCTTTACGTGCCGCCCTTCACGCCCTTGATGCGCGCTGGCTCCGCTTGGGAAAAAGCGGGCCGCAGCCTTTGCCCGGCGCGCTGGGCGGGGCTTTGTCTGACAGAGGCCGAAAAAGACATCTTTGCCGCCATGCCGGCGGGCGCAGTGCGGTTGCGCCGGCGCGTGCTGCTGCGCGCCTGATTGGCCTTTCCCGGCGCTTGGGCCATGCTTCGCGCATCGCCTAGGGAGAAACGCCATGAACCAAGACCCTCGCTGGCAGCAAAGCCTGCGCTACCCGGACCCTTCCATTGTCGCGCTGGATGCCAGCTTCAAGAAATACCATCTGCCGCTTTCCGCCGTGGAACGCCTTTTTCATGGCACGCGCTGGGGCGAAGGCCCGGTATGGCTTGGCGATACGCGCTGCCTGTTATGGTCAGACATTCCAAATAACCGCGTGCTGAAATGGGATGAGGAAACCGGCGCCGTCAGCGCCTGGCGCAAGCCCGCCAATAACGCCAATGGCCATACGCGTGACCGCCAGGGCCGCGTGATTGCGTGCGAGCATTTCGGCCGCCGCGTGGTGCGCTTTGAATATGATGGCGCGATCACTGTTTTGGCCGATAGCTACAAGGGCAAGCGGCTGAACAGCCCGAATGATGTTGTGGTGAAATCCGATTGGTCCATCTGGTTCACCGACCCGCCCTTCGGCCTGATGGCGAATTATGAGGGCGAACGCGCCACCCCCGAATTGCCGCATACCAATGTCTATCGCATTGATGGCCAAAGCGGGGAGATCTCGCTGGTCACCGATGAGGTGAACCATCCGAATGGCCTGGCCTTCAGCCCGGATGAGAAAATTCTTTATGTCATCGAAAGCCGTGCGGACCCGCGCAATATCCTGGCTTTTGATGTCGGCGCGAATGGCAAGACACTCCGCAAGCGCCGCGTCTTCGTGGCGTGTCAGCCGGGCGAAACGCCGGATGGTTTCCGCGTGGATGTGGATGGCAATTTGTGGTGCGGCTGGGGCATGACTGCTGAATTTGATGGCGTGCGCGTGTATAACAATGCCGGCGCACCAATTGGGCATATTCATCTGCCTGAACGCTGCGCCAATGTGTGTTTCGGCGGGCGCTATCGCAACCGGCTATTCATGGCGGCGGCGCAATCCTTGTATGCGCTTTATGTGAATACGGAAGGCGTCAAGGGCGGTTGAGCATTGCCTTTGGCACTTCAATGGTCATGGCGAGCAGCCGGAAAGAATGGCTCTTGCCATGGCCATCAAGATTGAGACTGCCATTCACGCCGCCTTCCAGCACATCATCAATCACGAAGTTGAAGGCGTGCAGCAGCGGCAGATCGTAGCGCTTGCAGGCGGTGGCGCCGCGGTGGCGAAACAGCGCCAGCACCTTTTCTGCTGTGACCTGTTCGGCGAGCAAGGCGTAATGCGCGGGATCATAGGGCATGAGGGAGAGGTTCACGCGATTGCCCTTATCGCCAGCACGGCTATGGGCGATGTCGTGCAGGGGGATGGTGGTGGTTTCAGCCATTGCTTTCGACCTGTTTCGAGATTGGACGACAATAAGCCCAGCGCATGAGGAAAGGGCGGCCTTCTGAACAAAGCAGCCACCGGTCGCTATCGGCCAGATTGGCCACTTCGCTGATTGCAGAAAGATCACGCGACCCCATCGTGAATACGTCGCAGTGGAAATATTTCTCTAATCTTTCGAGAAAATTGGTTTCCAAATTCGGGTCTTTTGAAATGAAGCGGCCATGCAGTTCCACGATCAGTTCGGCATCCTTCAGGCGATTGAGCAATTCGTCAGCAAGCAGGCTGAATTCTCCGCCTTCAATATCCACGATGATGAGGGTCCTTGAAAAATCAATGCCCTGAAGCTCTGGCCTGTTCAAGAAATCCGCTTCGGCGCGGCCAAGTATAGTGACGCGATCAGCGACACCATTATTCTCACCCGCGCGTTTTATCGCCGCCTGGCCTTCATCACTTTGTTCGAAACAGATGCTTCGTTCTGACAGGCCGCTTTTCACCAGGCCAACACCATAATAGCCATCGCCTGCGCCGAGATTGATGATGCATTCCCATTTTTTCCGGCGTGCCACGATTCTTTCCAGGACTTCCTGTTCGTAAAGCCCCAATAGTTTCGGGCCGAGATCCCCCTGCCCCCAGATCTGATTTTCGTTGAGGCGAAAGCCCTTCAAGGGACCATGGCTAACCATGCCCCGCAGGCGATTGTAAATCAGCTTACCAAGCATCAAACGACGCGCTTCAACAGCCTGCTGCGTCAGGTGATTCAAGAGTTGGTCGTTATTCACCTCGGCGACCCTTCAATTCCACTCCCGCGCTTGCAGCACGCGTGTTTCGGTTGGCACCTGATTACGCGGCACCAGGAAGCTGCGCGTGAGAATACGCGGCGTCACACGCCAGCGCGCGCCGGAAGTGCCCGCCGTGCCGCAGCAGAGCAGGGCGAGCGCTTCACGCGATGCCTGATCCGCATCATCGCGCGTGGTGGCCTCTACCGCCAGGCGAATGCGGATGTCCTGCGGCGCCGGCCCATCATAACCGCGCCACAGCGCGCCATCATCCGAATCATGCACGGAAGCAACACCAATCAGATCAGCGCGCGCACGGCGCGCAAGGCCGCGGCGCTTCACGCGTTCCAGCAGCACATCGGCGGTGGCTTTTGCGCGGGCCAGCGCATTGGGACCGGCGACGCTGATTTCGCCCTCCCCAAGCCAGGAACCTTCATAACAGGCGGTGACCTTCAGCAAATCCGGCCGCCTTGCGCCGCGCAGGCCATGGATTGCCACGCGATCCTTACCCTGGGTTGAAAGATGCGCGCCCGTAATATCCAGCGTGACATCGGGCGTGATGTAGCAGGCGGGGTCATGCACTTCGTACAAAAGCTGTTCCTTGATGGTGCGCATATCCACAATGCCCCCCGTGTCTTCCGGCTTGGTAATCAGCAGCGACAGATCGCGCCCGACTTCGGCGATGGGAAAGCCGATATTGGCGGGGTCTGGAATATCCTTGAAGCCCGGGTCCCAGAACACACCGCCCGTCACCTGGCTGCCGCATTCCAGCAAATGGCCTGTCGCCGCTCCGACCGCGAGCGCCTGCCAATCATCCTCGGCCCAACCGAAATGATGCATCAGCGGCGCGATAGCGAGAGCAGGGTCAGAGGTACGCCCCGCCACCACGATTTGCGCGCCAACGGCGAGCGCCTCGGCCAAGGGGGCCGCGCCGATATAGGCATTGGCGGAAACCAGCTTCCAGGAAGACATATCAAGCCCGGTATCGGCTTCATGCACGGCAAGACTATCCAGATTGATGCTGGAAGAAACATCATCCCCGGTGACAAGACCGATGCGGAGTTCCGGCAAGCCAAGGCGCTTGGCAAGCCGCGCAATGGCGCGCGCGGCAGCCAGCGGGTTCGCTGCGCCGAAATTGCCAAGGATGGGAATGCCCGCACGCGCCGCATCCGCCAGAATGGGTTCCAGCAGACGTTCCAGCATGGGCTCATAGCCCGCTTCGGGGTCTCTGCGGCGTTCCAACTGCGCGAGTGCCACCGTGCGTTCGCCCAGGCATTCAAAGAACATTGCCGCCGGCAGGCCGCGCTTGATCAGGCTCCGTATCACAGGAATGGGCGCATCCACGCGGTCACCGGAAAAACCGGCGCCATTGCCGACCAGGAAGAGATCACTCACGCCAAGCACTCCTTGATCGCCGCACCCAGTAGCGCGGCGTCGCTATCGTCAAAGGCAATCGGGTTGATGGCAAGTACGCCTTGGCCGATGCGCCCGGCATCCAGATGAATGGCGGGGCGATGGGCGCGTAGCCTTGCATCCATGGCGCGCGCGGTGGCGGCATCGGGCAGGCGCCATTCCAGTACGGGCAGGCCAGGTTTGGCGCCATCCGGGATCAGGCGAAGGCTTGCCGGATGCCCTGCTGCCGCCAGCACCGCTTCCAGCCGCACTTGCCAAAGCGCGCTGCGTTGCGCCGGATTTTCTGCGACAAAACGCCGCAAGGCCACAATCAGCCCGACGATTTCTTCCTTGCCAATCTTGCAGGAACGTCCAATGCCGTGATGCGGCAGGCCGCGCATTTGCGCGAGGGGCGCGAATTCCGACGGCGCGATGAAATCCGCTTCCGGCATATCAAGATCAAGCATTTGCGCCAGCGCGGATGAAACAAGGTCCTGCCGCCCAGCGAGAATGCCAGAGGATTGCGGCCCGCCCAAAGCCTTGCCGCCCGAAAAACAAACCAGATCGGCGCCCTCGGCGATGAAGCGCTGTAGGTTATTAGCGGGCGGCAATTGGGCAGCCGCATCCACTAACACGGGGATATGCCGTTCTCGCGCCACACGCACCACATCGGGCAAGGGCGGTTCGCTTTGCGCGCCTGCCAGATAATAAATCGCCGCCGTGCGATCCGTGATGGCATCCGCGATTTCCCAAGGCGCGGCATCGCGCACGCCGGGGCCGGAAACACGATCCGGAATGCCAATTTCAACAATGCGCCCGCCCGCCACGCGCAGCGCACGGTCATACATATTGCGCTGGCTGCGGATGGTGATGAATTCATCCGGCATCCCGCGCGTATCGGGCAGGCGGTTCATCGCACCCGGATCAAGCCGCGCCATGCAGGCCGCCGCGCCGAGCAAAACCGCAGCGGAAGCGCCGGTCGTGACAATGCCCGCTTCCGCGCCGGTGGCTTTGGCGATTTCTCGGCTGGCGGCGGCTTGCAGATGGTGCATTTCCACCGTGGCGCGCGCAGCTTCCGCCATGGCGGCGAGCACTTCAGGCGCCATCAGCCCGCCGGAAAGCCGCGTATTGGTGCCATAGGCATTGATGAGGCGCGGCACACCAAGATCATCGTAAATCATGCTGTCGGTTCCGAAAGCGTGCGGCGTAGCGCGTCACGCCATAGCGCATAGCGGCTATCCGCTTCCGCGCGGTTCATTTGGGGGACAAAACGGCGTTCCAGCCGCCAATGCGTCGCACCCGCCGCACCTGGCGGGGCGCAAAGCCCGGCCTGCATCCCGGCCAGATACGCAGCGCCAAGGGCGGTAGTTTCCAGCACGGTTGGGCGATCCACCGGCGCGCCCAATTGGTCGGCGAGGAATTGCATGGTCCAATCGGAAGCGACCATGCCGCCATCAACGCGCAGTACGGTTTCCTTCGCACCTTGCCAATCCGCATGCATGGCTTCGATCAAATCGCGTGTTTGAAAGGCGACACTTTCCAGCGCGGCGCGGCATAATTCGGCACGGCCCGCACCGCGTGTGAGGCCGAATATCGCGGCCTGCGCCTTTGCATCCCAATGCGGCGCGCCAAGCCCGGCAAAGGCGGGCACCAGTACCACGCGCTGCGCAGGATCTGCCTGCGCGGCCAACACGCCGGCTTCCTTGGCTTCCTTGATAATGCCAAGCCCATCGCGCAGCCATTGTACCGCGGCACCGGCGACGAAAATGGCGCCCTCCAGTGCATAATGGCGCTTGCCCTGTAATTGGTAAGCGATGGTGGTGAGCAGGCGATTGCGCGATGCTACTGGTGCCTCGCCGGTAATCAGCAACGCGAAACAGCCGGTGCCGTAGGTGGATTTCACCATGCCCGGCGCGAAGCAACCCTGGCCAATGGTCGCCGCCTGCTGGTCGCCCGCCATGCCGCGAATAGGAATAGCTGTGCCCAGCAAAGTGGGATCGGTGGCGCCGAAATCCCCGGCGCAATCGCGCACTTCCGGTAGAATAGCTTCGGGGATGCGGAACAGGCGCAGCAAATCCGTATCCCAACCGCCGCGCCTTATGTCGAACAACATGGTACGCGCGGCATTAGTGGCGTCTGTCGCATGCACGCGCCCGCCCGTCAGGCGCCAGAGCAGAAAGCAATCCACCGTGCCGAAGGCCAGCGCGCCACGCTCCGCTGCTGGCCGCGCGCCCGCAATGTTATCCAGCAGCCAGGCAAGCTTGGTCGCAGAAAAATACGGGTCCGCCAGCAGGCCGGTGCGTTCCGTCAGCAGCGCTTCATGCCCTTCGGCGCGGAGCTTCGCGCAGGCACCCGCCGTGCGCCGATCTTGCCAGACAATGGCACGATGCAGGCAGCGCCCGGTGGCGCGATCCCACAACAGCGTGGTTTCGCGCTGATTGGTGATGCCAATGCCGGCGACATCCGCCGCACTGCCGCCAGCTTTCTCCAAAGCCTGGCGCAAGGTGGTGATGGCGCCTTGCCAGATATCTTCTGGTTCATGCTCGACCCAGCCGGGTGAGGGGAAATGCTGCGGCAATTCCATCTGCGCCGAGGCGCGTGGTGCAAGATCAGCACCAAAGGCAATGGTGCGCGTGGAGGTTGTGCCTTGATCAAGCGCAAGCAGCAAAGGGGTTGTCATGCCGTGGCCTTTCCTTTCCGGATGCAGCATAATGCGGAAAAGGAGATTCCGCGATGGGCATTCAGCTTTTCGAACTCTGCGGCGCCGATCCGGCGCGGCGCTTCAGCCCCTATTGCTGGCGGAGCCATCTGGCGCTGGCGCATAAGGGCCTTGCCTTTGAAACCATTCCCTGGCGCTTCACGGAAAGGACCGCGATTGCGGCGCATGGGTCGCAAAAGGTGCCGGTGATGCTGGATAATGGTCGCGCCATTATGGATTCTTGGGCAATTGCCGAATATCTGGAAGATACCTACCCGGATTGGCCTTCGCTATTCGGTGGCGCGGGTGGGCGGACGCTGGCGCGCTTCATCAATGCCTGGGGCGATGCGGTGTTGCATGCCGGGATCGCGCGGCTGGTGGTCTCGGACATTCCGCAGCATTTGGCGCCGAAAGATGCGGCCTATTTTGTGCCGGATCGTGAAAAGCGCTTTGGGATGACGCTGGAAGCCGTGACGGCGGATCGTGCCGAACGGGTGAAGGCATTTCGTGAGAGCCTGATGCCGTTGCGGATTGCGCTGCGTTCCGCGCCCTTTCTGCACGGTGACGCGCCGGGCTATGCGGATATGATTGTCTTTGGCGGCTTCCAATGGGCGCGCTGTGTCAGCGCCTTCCCGCTGCTGACCCAAGATGATGCGGTTTACGCCTGGCGGGAGAGGATGCTGGATGCCTATGGCGGCCTTGCCCGTGCCGCGCCGGCCTATGCGGAAGCCTGAACCGCGCCTGTTTTTCGCTTGAAAGGCGGCGCGCTTCGCGCTTGGCTTGCGGTGTTCGCTGCGATCCAAAAGCCAGGAGGCCGCCATGCCCACATCCACCCTGATCCGCAACGCCGCCTGGACCGCCGA
Source organism: Roseomonas sp. (assembly GCA_020249825.1). Lineage (GTDB taxonomy): Bacteria > Pseudomonadota > Alphaproteobacteria > Acetobacterales > Acetobacteraceae > Neoroseomonas. Next base: position 16,595 of record JADCEX010000302.1, on the reverse strand, counting down.
ATGGGATTCAGCGGTGGGTAGGCATGTCTATGGCCAGGGCCGCGATATGCTGTTGGCCGAAGGGCGCATCGCTGCCATTACGCCGCATGATCCGAATGCACCGCCGCCCACCGGCGCTGAAGTGATTGATGGCGCCAAGCTTCTGGTCATGCCAGGCTTGATCAATATTCACACCCACCCGACAACAGAACCCGCCGGGCGCGGTGTGCGCGAAGATCATGGTGTGCCGGAACAGCAAATGACCGGCTTGTTTGAACGCTTGCAAGCCTTCAAGCTGGACCAGCAAGGCCAGGCAGCAGCCATGCGCCTTGCCTATGCGGAGTTGATGTCGGCAGGTGTGACGAGCGTGGTTGATCTTTCGCCACCTTTTCCTTCCTGGCTTTCCATCATGGCGGAAAGCGGGCTACGCGGCTGGGCCGGCGCCGGTTATGCCGCAGCGCGTTGGGGCATGTCAGCGCCGCAAACCGTGACCTGGATGTGGAACCGCGAAGATGCGCGCCGGCAATTCGATGCCGCCAAGCAATTCATGAAGGAAGCGGAGGCCGATTCCTCAGGCCGGCTTTCCGGTATTGTCTTTCCCGCGCAGATTGACACGGTGGAAGAAGATATGCTGCGCGAAAGCATCGCCTATGCTGCGGAAACAGGCCGTCCCTTCACCACGCATATTGCGCAATCCGTGGTGGAGGTGCGGGAGATCATCAGCCGCCATGGCATAACCCCCATTCAATGGGCAGCGGATATTGGGTTGCTGACGCCGCGCAGCATTCTGGGCCATGCGATTTTTGTGGATGAGCATATCTCGATCGGTTGGCATACCGCGAAGGATGTTGGTCTGATCGCCGATTCAGGCGCGACGGTCGCGCATTGCCCATCACCCTTTGCCCGTTATGGCGAACATTTGCGCCATTTCGGAAAATACCGCGCGCGCGGTGTGAATTTGGGCTTCGGCACGGATTGCGCGCCGCATAATCTGATTGAGGAAATGCGCCTGGCCATCATTCTGGCGCGTAATGCCTCGCGTGATATTGCCGCCGCCGATACAGGCAGCGTTTTCCATGCGGCCACGGTGGGCGGCGCTGATGCCTTGGGGCGGCGTGACCTTGGCCGTCTGCAGGTGGGCGCTTCGGCTGATATCGTGCTGGTGGATTTGGCGCATCCGCTGATGACCCCACCGCGCGATCCTTTGCGCGCGCTTGTTTTCCACGCGGCGGATCGCGCCGTGCAGCGCGTGATGGTGGGTGGCGAGACAATTTACGCCAATGGCAAACCAACCAAGCTGAATGTTGCGGATGCCGCCGGCATTCTGACCGAAAGCCAGGCCAAGATGCTGCGCGATTCGGTGGGGCGGGATTATCGCGGACGGAGCGGCAATGAAATCTCGCCGATCAGCCTGCCTCTGCATTAGCCAAGGCTTGCCACCCCGCCCGAAGCCTGTAAACCACGCCAAAACAGAGGAGGCACGCCATGGCGTTGATTGACCGGATCGGGGTGGATGTGGGGCGCAAGCTCAAGCTTGAAGATGCCATTGAATGGGCGGCGCGTAACCAGGTTCGCCACATTGATATCCAATTGGACACGGGCGAGAATAAGGTGACCATGTTCGATGATGCGCGCTGCCGCGCCATTGTCGCCTCGGCCCGCGCCAATGGCGTCACGATTGCGTTGCACACGCTTTCCGCCGTGAATGTCGCGGAATATTCGCCCTTCCTGGCGGAAGCGGTGGATGCCTATATGCGCGCCTATATCGAAGTAGCGCCAAAGCTCGCTGCGGAATGGATTGTGGTCCATGCCGGCTATCACTTCACCGCCGATGTGCCGATGCGCATGGAAGCGGGGCGGGACCGGTTGCAGCGCATGGTGCAGCATGCGGAAAAACATGGCGCGCTTTTGTTGCTCGAAAACCTGAATGTCGAACCGCCAACGGCGGAGGTGCATTACCTGGCCCATACGCAGGAAGAATGGCGCTATTATTATGATGCGATCCATTCGCCCGCTTTCGCGCTTTCCTTCACCGCCAATCACGCGCATCTGATGCCCGATGGGGTCGCTGCCTGGGTGGCGGGCATTCCGATGGAACGCGTGCGCGAAGTGCGGCTGGCGGATTGTTGGCGCAACGGGCATGAGGAACATTTGGTGCCCGGCCAGGGCGATTTCGATTTCGGCGATATGTTCCGCCTGATCGAAGCGCGCGGCTTTACGGGGCATTACACCAATGCCTTTGGCTCGCTTGAAGAAATGCAATGGGCGCGGGGCTATATGGTGGAAAAGGCCCGCGCTGCCGGGGTGAAGGTGGATTGAAGCGGCGCGGCACGGACTTTGCTAAGCAAGCCCCAGAACAACAATTCCGGGGCTTCAAACCATGTCCATTTCTCGCTTTTCGCGCCGTGCCTTGCTGGGGGCTGGCGCTTCCGGCCTTACCCTGCCGCTGATTCCTGAGGCGTTCAGCCCGGCTTTTGCCCAAGGCGCAGGCGAAAGAACGCTGCGCTACGGCATTTCCATGGCCGATATTCCGCAAACCACCGGCCAGCCGGATCGCGGCGCGGGCGCCTATCAATTCACCGGATATACGCTCTATGACCCGCTGGTCGCCTGGGAAATGGATGTGGCGGATCGGCCCGGCAAGCTGATGCCGGGGCTGGCCACTTCCTGGGAATCAGACCCGGCAGACCGCAAGCGTTGGATTTTTAAGCTGCGTTCAGGCGTGAAATTCCATGACGGGTCGGATTTCGATGCCGATGCGGTGGTCTGGAATTTCGAAAAAGTGCTCAATCCGCATGCGCCGCATTTCGACAATCGCCAAGCCGCGCAGGTGCGCCCGCGCCTGCCTTCCGTCGCATCCTGGCGGAAGATTGATGCCATGACGGTGGAAGTCACCACCAAGGCGGTGGACAGCATCTTCCCCTATCAGATGTTGTGGTTCCTGATTTCCTCGCCCGCGCAATATGAAAGGCTTGGCCGTTCCTGGGAACGCTTTGCCAATGAACCTTCCGGCACGGGTCCCTTCCGCATGGGGCGGTTGGTACCGCGCGCGAGTGTCGAATTGCTGCGCAATACCAGCTATTGGAACCCCGCACGCATGGCGAAGGTGGATCGTATTGTGCTGGTCTGCGCGCCTGAGGCCGTCACCCGTTCCAATGCGCTGCTGACCGGGCAGGTGGATCTGATTGAAACGCCCGCCCCAGATATCGTTCCACGGCTTCGCCAATCCGGCGCGCGGATCATGGAAAACGTGACGCCGCATGTCTGGAATTATCATTTGAGCCTGCTCGAAGGCTCCCCGTGGCGGGATATCCGCCTGCGTCAGGCGGCGAATTTGGCGATTGACCGCGCCGGCGTGGTGGCGCTGATGAATGGGCTGGCGAAGCCTGCCGTTGGGGTTGTTGACCCATCCTCCCCCTGGTTTGGTAATCCCAGCTTCAAGATCAGGCATGACCCGGCCGAGGCGCGGCGCCTGCTCTCGGCTGCCGGCTTCACGCCGCGCAATCCGCTGCGCACGAAATTCATCGTGGCAACGGGCGGCAGCGGGCAGATGCTTTCCATGCCGATCAATGAATTCATTCAGCAAAGCTGGCGTGAAGTGGGGATTGAGGTGGAATTCGTCCCGGTTGAATTGGAAGTGCTTTACACCTGCTGGCGCCAGGGCGCGGCGGGTGAATTGGCGCGCAACAACAATGTCACCGCCAATAATGTCGCCTATGTCACCAGTGACCCGCTTTATGCGCTGATCCGCTTCTTCCATTCCAACCAGATCGCGCCAACGGGCGTGAATTGGTCCCATTACCGCGATGCGGAAATGGATCGGCTGATTGATACCGCGCTTAATACCTTTGATGAGGCCGAGGTGGATCGGCTCATGGCCAAGGTGCATGAAAAGGCGGTGGATGAGGCGCTTCTGGTATTCGTGGTGCATGATACCAATCCGCGCGCCCTTGGGCGCAATGTGCGCGGCTATACCCAGGCGCAGCATTGGTTCCAGGATTTGACAACGCTTTCCTGAAACCTGGCGCTATCTGGCTTCTTGGATCAGCCCAAGTAGCCGCCGCTTATCGGCAATATCGCGCGCGAGCCTTGCTGCAAGGCTCGCCGCATCTGCCTCGGGCCGTGTTGGTTGGAACATGCGCGCGCCGATATTGCGATGGGTTTCGTCGCGCGCAGCTTCCAGGCAGGCGGCTTCCAGCCTGGCGATGGCGGCGGCTGGCGTGCCGGCTGGGGCGAAAAGCCCGCCAAAACTGGTGGGCGCCACTGCAAAACCCTGTTCCATGACGGTTGGCACCTCGGGCAGCAGCGGGTGGCGTTCAGGCGCAAAAACGCCAAGCGTGCGAAGGCCCCCGGCAGCAAGCGATCCCATGACCAGCACAGCAAAATCCACGCGCCCGGCACGCAAATCCGTGACCACCGCAGGCTCACCGCGATAGGGTACATCCTGCACTTGCACGCGCGCGACTTCGGCCAATTCAATCGCCGCCAGATGCGGGACAGACGCAATACCCTGATGCCCATAAGTCAGCGCCGCGGGGCGAGCGCGGGCGGCGGCGACAAGATCAGCCAAGGACGCGAAAGGGCTTTCAGGGCGCACCGCGATGGCCATGGCATTTTCAAAACTCTGGCAAATCGGTGCGAAGGACGCGGCGGTGAAGCCCACCTCACCGCGCGCCGGCAGAACGGAGAAGACAACCGCCGGGGCAAAAAGCAGGTAGTGGCCATCGGCTGTGGCGCGCGCCGCCTGCGCGGTGCCAATACCGCCCGCCGCGCCATCGCGATTGACCACCACCACCGGCTGGCCAAGCCGCGGCGCCATGCCGGCGGCCAGCGCGCGGGCCAGTTGGTCCGTGGTGCTGCCGGCGGCATAGGGGTTCAGGATGGTCACTGGCCGATCGGGCGACCAGCCTTGCCCATGGGCGGCAAAGGGCGCGGCAATGAGCGCGAGCATTCCCAGAAACCAAAATGGCATGTTTTCCTCCCTTGGCCTTTATCCGGCTTTGGTCTCATTATGGGGGCAATAAAAAGGATCGCGCCATGGCTATTACCGCATTGGGCTATCTGGAACTGCGCGCCAGCCAATTGGATGATTGGGCCGGCTTCGGCCCAAGCCTGCTTGGGTTGATGCTCGCTGAAAAATCCGCAACCGAAATCGCCTTCCGCATGGATGATCGGCGCCAGCGCGTGATCATCAGCGCGGATGCGCATGATGGGCTTGGCGCCTTTGGCTGGGAAGTGGCGGATGCGCCAGCGCTTCAGGCCATGGCCGCGCGGCTGGAAGCGGCGGGGCATCGCGTGGCACTTGGCAGTGCTGCGCTTGCCGCGCGGCGGCGCGTGGCGGAAGTGATTGTCACCGCCGACCCGCTCGGCAATCGGGTGGAATTGTTCCATGGGCCGGAAGTAACGGAAAAGCCCTTCATCCCCGGCCGTGCGATATCCGGCTTTCGTACCGGCCCGCTTGGCATGGGTCATGCCGTCTTGAACGTGCCGCGCATTGAAACTGTGCTGCCCTTTTATCGGGAAGTGCTCGGCTTTGGCCTTTCCGATTGGGTGGAAAACCCCTTCCGCGCCTATTTCATGCATGTTAATGGCCGGCATCATTCCCTGGCCTTGATCGAAACCGGCAAGGCATCCTTGCATCACCTCATGATGGAATGCCTCAGCCTGGATGATGTCGGGCAGGGTTATGACATTGCGCTGTCTGAGGAAGGCCGCATCGGCACCACGCTTGGCCGCCACACCAATGATTGGATGACGAGCTTTTACGCCCGCACGCCAGGGGGCTTTCTGGTCGAATATGGCTGGGGCGGGCGGCATATCGAACCTGCGACTTGGCAGCCGGTGCGCATGGATAGCGGGCCGAGCCTATGGGGCCATGACCGGCATTGGGCCGGGCCGGAAGCCGTCGCCAAGGGGCGGGACATGCGCATGGCGGCGGCAGCGCGCGGTGAAAGAGCGCCGGTGCAAGTGCTGCCCGGCAATCACACGCTGATGCCTGGCGCCTGCCCCTGGTGGGATGGGCTGCGCGGCGCGGCGGAATAGCGCGCGGCTTTTCCCCGCCATCCCCGTAATCCCCAGGGGGCGACTCCTCTGCGCTGGGCTATAAGGGGGCATGAATAGTTTTGACCCTTCACCCGGCGCGATCCCCGGGGCAGGTTTGCTCGGCCTTTCGCAGCGCATCCCGCCTTCAAACCTGGCGGCCGAACAGGCGCTGCTTGGCGCGCTTTTGGCCAATAACAAGGCGTTTGAACGTGTGGGCGAATATCTGGCGCCGGAACACTTCGCCGATCCGGTGCATGGGCGGATTTTCCACGCCATCAAGCGGCGCGTGGAAGCGGGCCAGCTTGCCGATGCGGTGACCTTGCGCGCCGAATTTGAACATTCCGGCTTGTTGGATGAGGTCGGCGGGCCTGCCTATTTGGCGCAGCTGCTTTCGGCCATGGTCGGTGTCATCAATGCCGGCGAATATGGCCAGGTCATCTATGATGCGTGGCTTCGCCGCCAATTGGTGGATTTGGGCGAGGTGGTGGTGAACCGCGCCTTTGGCTCAGAAGCGGAACTTGACGCCAAGGGGCAATTGGAATCCGCCGAACAGGCCTTGTTCGAATTGGCCAAGGAAGGTGGCGCGGGTGAGGGGGGGTTCCTCACTTTTGAACGCGCGCTGACCATTGCCGTGCAGCATGCCGAAAAGGCTTTCTCCACGCCGGGCGGTGTTTCCGGCCTGCCCACCGGTTTGCGCGATTTGGATAACAAGACCGGCGGTTTGCATCCTTCGGATTTGATCATCATCGCGGGCCGCCCCGGCATGGGCAAAACCGCGCTCGCGACCAAAATCGCCTTTGGCGCGGCGAAGGCGGTGCTGCGGAGCGCACAGGAAGCCGACCCGAATGCGGTGCCCAAGGGCGGGGTCGCGCTGTTCTCCCTGGAAATGAGCGCGGATCAATTGGCGACGCGCTTGCTTGCGGAGGAATCACGCATTTCCGGGGATCGCATTCGGCGTGGTGAAATCAGCCAGCGCGATTTTGACCGCTTTCTGGAAGTGAGCCGCGAATTGGCATCCCTGCCACTCAATATTGACGACACGCCGGCGATCAGCATCTCAGCACTACGGACGCGCTGCCGACGTTTGCAGCGCACCAAAGGGCTTGATCTGATTGTGGTGGATTATCTGCAATTGATGCGCCCCGCCGCCGGTACACGCCCGGAAAGCCGCGTGTTGGAAATCAGCATGATCACCCAGGGGCTGAAGGCTTTGGCCAAGGAATTATCGGTGCCTGTCATTGCGCTGTCTCAGTTGTCGCGCGCCGTGGAAAGCCGGGAAGATAAGCGCCCGCAGCTTTCGGATTTGCGTGAATCAGGTTCGATCGAACAGGACGCCGATGTGGTGATGTTCGTCTATCGCGACGAATACTACCTGGCCCAGCGCGCACCGAAGGAACTTTCCTACGATAATAGCGAGAAATTCCAGGGCGCCTTGGACAAGTGGCAAAAGGATATGGAAGAAGCGCATAACAAGGCGGAACTGATCATCGCCAAGCAGCGCCATGGCCCGACCGGCACCATAAAACTCTTCTTCGAAGCGGAATTTACGCGCTTTGGCGATTTGGATACGCAGCATGATGATGGTTATGGCGGCTGATCCTGGTTCCGCATGATGGACCCTTCTGCGGTTCTGCATATTGACCTTGCGGCTATTGCCGCGAATTGGCGCGCGCTCGCCATGCGCGCCGCGCCACGTGCCGTGGCGGGGGTGGTGAAGGCCAATGCCTATGGGCTGGGGGCGGTGCCGGTGGCGCGCGCGCTCAACGCTGCCGGCTGCCGGCATTTTTTCGTCGCACATCTTTCAGAAGGCATGTCGCTGCGGGCTGGCCTTGGCGCCGGGCCGATTATTGCCGTGCTGGATGGCTTTGCCCCCGGCGCTGATGAAGACGCTGGGCTGGTCCCGGTGCTGAACAGCCTTGGCGATGTGCTGGCCCATGCCGCTGCCGGGCGCAGCGCGGGCAGGGCGCAACAGGCGCTTTTGCATCTGGATACCGGCATGGCGCGGCTTGGGCTGGATGCGGGCGAACAGGCGCGGCTGGCGGCGGATCATTCCCTGCTGGTGGGGCTCGATCTGCTTTACGTGATGTCGCATCTGGCCTGCGCGGATGAAGCGGACCACCCGCTCAATGCCGAACAGGCCGCGCGTTTCGCCCGCGCCTGCGCAGCGCTGCCCAAGCTGCCTCGGTCCTTTGCCAATTCATCCGGCCTGTTTCTGGGGGCGGATTACGCCTCAGACCTCGCCCGGCCAGGCTGCGCGCTTTATGGCATCAACCCCACACCCGGGGCGCCCAACCCCATGCTGCCAGTCGTCCGGCTGGAAGCGCCCATCCTACAAATCCGCGACATCCCCGCCGGCGCCAGCGTTGGCTATGGCGCTTCCTTTGTGGCGGCACGGCCCAGCCGGATTGCCACCATTGCCGTCGGCTACGCGGACGGCTACCTCAGGTGCCTATCCGGGCAGGGTGTCGTGGCCTATCGCGACATGATCCTGCCCATGGTGGGGCGCGTTTCCATGGACTTAATCACGCTGGATGTGACGGATGCGCCAGGCATCGCCCCAGGCGATGTGCTGCAATTGATCGGCGGCGCCGCGCCTTCGCCCGATGATCTGGCGGCGCGGGCCGGCACGATCGGCTATGAAATCCTGACATCGCTGGGCGATCGCTATCGCCGCATCTACGGAGCGGCCTGAGCTTGGCCGCGATACTGAACCCCATCGCCGCCTTAGGCCGCGCTGTGCTCGGCGCCTTGCAGGGCGTTGGCGCCGTGGTGCTGTTTGCGCTGGAAGGCGTCTCACACCTGTTTCGCCCGCCCTTCTATGGCCGGCTGTTTCTGCGCCAAGTGGCGGAGATTGGTTATTTCTCACTGCCTGTTGTTGCGCTGACCGCGTTTTTCACCGGCATGGTGCTGGCGCTGCAAACCTATACTGGCTTTGCACGCTTCAATGCCGAAGGGGCGGTCGCGAATGTTGTTGTGCTTTCCATCACGCGCGAATTGGGCCCGGTGATTGCCGGGCTGATGGTGGCAGGGCGCATTGGTGCGGCTTTCGCCGCCGAAATCGGCACCATGCGCGTGACCGATCAGATTGATGCGCTAACAACGCTTTCCACCAACCCAATGAAATACCTGGTGGCGCCAAGGCTTTTGGCCGGCACCGTGGCGCTGCCCTTCCTGGTGATTATTGCCGATATTCTGGGGGTGATGGGCGGCTGGCTGATCGGCACGGCGAAGCTTGGCTTCAACTCGGCCGGGTATTTGCGCGCCACGCTTGATTTCATGCAGACCATGGATGTGGTCTCCGGCCTGGTGAAGGCTTCTGTCTTTGGCTTTGTGATTGCGCTGATGGGCTGCTGGTGCGGCTATAACAGCCGCGGTGGCGCGCAAGGTGTTGGTGCGGCGGCGACATCGGCGGTGGTGATTTCCTCCATCCTGATCCTGGCGCTGGATTACATCATCACCGAGATGTTCTTCGCGCGATGAGTGGCGCAGTGCCGAAAATCCGCCTGCGCGGGCTGTCAAAAGCCTTTGGGCCGAAGCAGGTGCTGGATGGCGTGGATCTGGATATCCGCGCCGGGCATGGCATGGTGATTCTGGGCGGTTCGGGTTCCGGCAAATCCGTCACCATCAAATGCATCCTGGGGCTGATTGAACCCGATGCCGGCAGCATTGAAATTGACGGGCAGGATATTCTGAAGCTGCCACGGCGCGAACGTGAAGCGCTGAATGACCGCATCGGCATGCTGTTCCAGAATGGCGCGCTGTTCGATAGCCTGCCGGTCTGGGAAAATGTCTGCTTCAAGCTACTGGCCCAAAAGCGCATCACGCGCGCGCAGGCACGCGACAAGGCGGCCGAGGTACTGGCGCAGGTTGGCCTTGCCGCATCGGTGGGCGATCTTTCGCCATCCGAGCTTTCGGGCGGCATGCAAAAGCGCGTCGCCCTTGCGCGCGCCATTGCGGCAGAGCCCGAGATCATTTTCTTCGACGAACCCACCACCGGCCTTGATCCCATCATGGGCGCGGTGATTGATGGGTTGATTATGGATGTGGTGCATCGGCTGGGGGCGACCGCGGTTTCCATCACGCATGACATGGCAAGCGCGCGACGGATCGGCGATGATGCCGCCATGATCCACAAGGGCCGCATCATCTGGACTGGTGAGGCGGCAAAGCTCGGCCAGACCGGCAATGCCATGGTGGATCAATTCGCCCGTGGGGAGCGGGAGGGGCCAATTCAGATGGAATTGCGGCGGTAGCGCTTACGCCGCAAACCCAGCATTCAACCCCGCAATCGTCTCCGCATATTCCTTCCGCAACCGTGCCACCAGCTCTGCCGTGCTCGGCACATCATGAATGGCGCCAACGCCCTGACCGGCAGACCAGATATTCTTCCAGGCGCGTTTTTCACTGCTGCCCAAATGAAGTTCCCTGTTGAATTCGGGCAAATTCGCTGGATCAAGCCCCGCCGCTTCCAAGGATGCGCTCAGGAAATTGCCATTCACCCCGCTGATCGCATTGGTGTAGACAATATCCTTCGCCGTCGCGGCCAGGATCATTTGCTTGTAATCCTCTGGCGCGCGGCTTTCCGTGGTCGCGATGAAGCGCGTGCCCAGATAGGCGAAATCCGCCCCCGCCGCCCGCGCCGCCACCACATGCGCGCCGGTGGACATGGCGCCCGAGAGAATGATGGTGCCCTGATAGAATTGCCTGATTTCCTGCACAAAGGCGAAGGGGTTATAGGTGCCGGCATGGCCGCCCGCGCCGGCGGCAACCGCGATCAGCCCATCAACGCCGGCTTCCGCCGCCTTCTGCGCATGGCGCAGATTGATCACGTCATGGAATACCAGCCCGCCATAGCCATGGATGGCATCCACCACCTCAGACACCGCGCCGAGGGAGGTGATCACAAAGGGCACGCGCTGGCGCACGGTTTCGGCCAAATCCGCGTCCAGCCTGGCGTTGGACCGATGGACGATCAGATTGACGCCAAAGGGGGCGGCGGCATTGCCGGTGCGCTCCCGGATTTCGGCGAGCCATTCCCCATAGCCTTCCGTGCTGCGCTGATTGAGCGCGGGAAAGCTGCCCACCACGCCGGCCTTGCAGGTTTCCACCACTAAATCGGGGCCGGAGACCAGGAACATGGGGGCGGCAATCACCGGCAGGGCGATTCTGCCCTGAAACAAGGCGGGGATGGGCATGGGCGGTCCTTTTCAAGCCGTCCAAGCCTGCCGGGGTCGGGCCAAGGGCGCAAGACTATTACCTTATTGCATCCGGGCGCGAAGCAAGCCTAGGCTTGCCCCTGAGGCACCGTGAGCGTGCCATGGGATGAAACGGCGCCTGGCGCCAGGGTAGAGGAAGTCCGGTATGAAACTCGGCGCGGCCATTGCGGAAATCATGAAGCGTGAGGGCATCCAGATCCTCACCGGCTATCCGGTCAATCATTTGATCGAATATGCGGCGGATGCGGATATCCGCCCCATCATGGTCCGGCAGGAGAGAATCGGCCTGCATATGGCGGATGCGATTTCGCGCGTGACATCGGGCCGCACCATCGGTGCGTTCTGCATGCAGCATGGCCCAGGCGCCGAGAACGCCTATGGCGGCGTGGCGCAATGCTATGGCGAAAGCGTGCCGGTGCTGGTGCTGCCCATGGGCTATCCGCGCCGCATTGCGCATATTGACCCGAATTTCAATTCTTCCGTGCAAATGCGCGGCATCACCAAATCCGCTGAACCGATCATGAGCGCGGCTGAGGTGCCAAATATTTTGCGCCGCGCTTTCGCTCGGCTGCGCAATGGCCGCGGTGGTCCCGTATTGGTCGAAATCCCGACCGATATGTGGAATGAGGAAGTGCCGGAACCGCTGGCCTATCACCCGGTTGCGGCCACGCGCTATGGCCCTGACCCGGTTGATCTGGAACGCGCCGCTGCCATGCTGGCCAAGGCAAAACGCCCGGTGATCTATGCCGGCACCGGTGTGCATTGGGCGCGTGCCTGGCCGCAATTGCAGGCTTTGGCTGAGATGTTGGCGGCACCCGTCACCACCAGCCTTGGCGGCAAATCTGCTTTCCCGGAAGACCATCCGCTGGCGCTGGGGTCAGGTGGCCTCGCGATGCGGCGTGGCGTACGGCATTTCCTGGATAATGCCGATGTGATCCTTGGGATTGGGTGTTCCTTCACCGAAACAAATTTCGGCGTGAAAATGCCGAGCGGCAAGAAGATCATTCATGCGACGCTCGATCCGGACCATCTTGGCAAGGATCTGCCGATTGATATCGGCCTGGTCGGCGATGCCGGCCTGACCATGGATGGGCTGATTGCTGACTTGGCAACGCGCATCAAAAAGCCGCGTAGCCGCACGGCGGTTGCCAAGGAAATCGCCGCGCTGGACAAGGAATGGCTGGCCGCCTGGGCGCATAAGACGGATAGCGATGCATCCCCGCTCAACCCCTATCGCGTGCTGCGCGATTTGTGGCGGACGGTGGATGTGGACAATACCATCATCACCCATGATGCCGGCAGCCCGCGCGATCAGCTTTCCCCCTTCTGGGTCAGCCGCAAGCCGTTGACGTATCTCGGCTGGGGCAAAACGACGCAGTTGGGCTATGGGCTTGGGCTTGCCATGGGTGCCAAGCTCGCGGCGCCGGATAAGCTTTGCATCAATGTCTGGGGCGATGCCGCCATTGGCTTCACGGGCATGGATTTCGAAACTGCGGTGCGTGAACGCATTCCCATTCTTTCAATCCTGCTCAACAATTTCTCCATGGCGATCGAATTGAAGGTGATGCCTATCAGCACCAAGAAGTATCGCTCTACCGATATTTCCGGCGATTATGCAGCGATGGCGCGCGCCTTTGGTGGCTATGGCGAAAGGGTGGAACAGGTCGCGGATATCATCCCGGCCATCAAGCGCGGCATTGAACAGACGAAGAATGGCACGCCGGCGCTGCTGGAATTCATCACATCGAAGGAAACGGAAGTATCACGCCAATAGAAGCGGTGAACCGCAGGCCGGGAAGGAACAGGGTATGGCGACAGTAGAAATTCGCGACGTCAAAAAGGCCTTCGGTTCCACGCAAGTTTTGCATGGCGTGAGCGTGGATATCGAAGACGGGCAATTTGTGGTGCTGGTCGGGCCTTCCGGTTGCGGCAAATCCACCTTGCTGCGGATGTTGGCGGGGCTTGAGAATATCACGGGCGGTGAAATCGCCATCGGCGACAGGGTAGTGAATAAGGTGCCGCCTAAGGATCGCGATATCGCGATGGTGTTCCAGAACTACGCGCTTTACCCGCATATGACCGTCTATCAGAACATGGCCTTTTCCATGAAGCTTGCGGGCGCGCCCAAGGAAGTGATGGACCATGAAGTGCAGAAGGCCGCGCGCATCCTGGGGCTTGAACAGCTATTGCATCGCTTCCCGCGCCAGCTTTCGGGTGGCCAGCGCCAGCGCGTGGCGATGGGGCGCGCCATTGTGCGCAACCCGCAAGTGTTCCTGTTTGATGAACCGCTTTCCAATCTTGATGCGAAACTGCGCGTGCAGATGCGGGCTGAAATCAAGGAATTGCACCAGCGCCTGAAGGTCACCACGGTTTATGTGACGCATGACCAGATTGAAGCCATGACCATGGCGGATAAGATCGTGGTGATGAACCATGGTCGCATCGAACAGGCTGGCGCGCCATTGGAATTATATGATCGCCCCGCCAATCTATTTGTTGCCGGCTTTATCGGCTCACCTGCCATGAATCTGCTCGCCGGGCGGATCAATGATGGCGCCTTTGTTGATGGCGGTGGCATGCGCTGGCCCCTACCGCCTGCCTATGCGGGGCGCGAAGGGGCTGAAGTGATTTACGGCATCCGGCCAGAGCATCTGCGCCTTGATCCGGATGGCATCAAGTCCACCATTCAAGTGGTGGAGCCCACCGGTTCCGAGACGCAGGTTATCCTTCGGATCGGTGAAGTCACGGTGATGGGTGCCTTCCGAGAAAGAATTGCTGCCAGTCACGGGGATGTGCTGGCGGTTTCGCCCGACCTTGCCCTTGTTCACATATTCGACAAGGCAACGGGGCAGAGGGTTTAGCTTCGGTTCAACACAACATCAGGGAGTGAAAACATGGCAAACATCATTACACGTCGCAGCATTCTTGGTGCCGGTGTCGGCATGGCGGCACTTGCCGCGGGTGGGGAAGTACTCGCGCAAAACCAGACGCGCGGCGATGCCAGCGTTGCCGCACCGCGCCTGCCGATTGAAAATGGCGCCACCTTGCGCATTCTGCGCCCGGTGCGCTTCGTAGCACCGGATGAGGAAATCTTCCGCGCCAATGCCGCGCGCTTCACGCAACAAACGGGCGTGCAGGTCCGTGTGGATTTCGTGGGCTGGGAAGACATCAACCAGCAAACCGCCGTCACGGCCAATACGGGTGCGGGGCCGGATTGTATCATCGGCTTTGGTGATGCGCCGCATATCTATGTGGACAAGCTGGTCGAGGTTTCCGATATTGCTGAATATCTCGGCAAGAAATATGGCGGCTGGATGTTTGGCGGCGAAAAGCTCGGCAAGCGGCACGGTACCAATAACTGGATCGGCCTGCCCATGGGTGGCACCTCTGGCCCGCTGATCTGGCGCAAATCCGCGGTGAATGAAGTGGGCTTCCAGGCGCCGCCCAATGATCTGCCGGGTGTTCTTGAACTCTGCCGGCGTCTGCGCCGCATCAACAAGCCGGCTGGCTTCGCGCTCGGCAATGCGATGGGCGATGGCAATGGCTTCGCCAATTGGCTGATGTGGAGCCATGGCGCTTCGATCACCGATGAAAGCGGCGCGGTTTCCGTCAATAGCCCGCAGACGCTGGCGGCGCTGAATTACCTCAGGGAACTCTACCCGACCTTTGTTGATGGCGGCACGATTGCCTGGGGCGATATCAGCAACAACCAAGCCTATGCGGCGAATACCTGCTGGCTGACGCAGAATGGCGTGTCGCTTTACTTCGCGCTGAAGAATGACCCCGCGACACGCGCCATTGCCGATGATTCGGAACATAGCGTCATGCCGCTGGGTCAGGCGAATAGCTGGCCCAATGCGCCACTCACGCTGAACGCCATGGTGTTCCGCCATAGCCGCTTCCCCAATGCGGCCAAGGCCTTCCTGACCTTCATGATGGAAACGGAACAATACGAACCCTGGCTCAATGCCAATCTTGGCTATTGGGCGCATCCGCTGAATGCCTATCGCGCTTCTGCCGTTTGGACCAGCGATCCGAAGGTCACGATCTTCCGCGATGCCATGAACAACCAGTTCTGGAATGGCTATAAGGGTCCGATCTCGGAAGCCTCTGGCCAGGCCAATGCGGAATATGTGCTAGTGCAGATGTTCGCTTCGGTTGCAGCCGGCCAGGCAACGCCTGAAGCGGCAATGCGTGAGGCCGATCGGCGGTCACGCCGCATTTTCCGTCGCGCGTGAACCAAACATGGGCGGCCTTCAACGTAAAGGCCGCCCCCTTGCCGGAGCCCTGCTGATGTCAAGCAATACCACCGGATGGGTTAGGCCGAAGATCGAGCAGAACTGGCTGACCAGGCTGCTCGATTGGAAGCCCTTCCTGATCATCATCTGCCTGCTGCCCGCTATGGGGCTGCTCGCGGTATTTCTGACCTATCCGCTTGGGCTCGGCATTTGGCTGGCTTTTACCGATACCACCATCGGGCGCAGCGGGCGCTGGGTGGGGCTTGAGAATTTCGAATTCATGATGGAAGACCCCATTTTCTGGAATGCGGTGTTCTTCAGTGTTTTCTATACTGGCATCGCCACTATCGGGAAATTTGCACTCGGGCTTTGGCTGGCGCTGCTGCTGAATAATCATTTGCCCTTCAAATCGCTGCTGCGTGCCATCATTCTGCTGCCCTGGATTGTGCCAACGGTCCTGACGGCGGTCGCCTTTTGGTGGATCTACAATCCGCAATTTTCTGTCATTTCCTGGATGCTGATCGAACTTGGTCTGCGTGATACCAATGTGGATTTTATCAATACCGCCTGGCCGGCGCGCTGGTCCCTGATTGCCGCCAATATCTGGCGCGGCATTCCCTTTGTCGCGATCTCGCTGCTCGCGGGTTTGCAGACGATTTCGCCATCGCTTTATGAGGCCGCGCTTTTGGATGGTTCCACCGCCTGGCAGCGCTTCCGCTACATCACCTTCCCGATGCTGCTGCCGATCCTGGCGATTGTGATGACCTTCAGCATCATTTTCACCTTCACGGATTTCCAGCTTGTCTATGCCATCACACGCGGCGGGCCGGTGAATTCAACGCATTTGCTGGCGACACTCGCCTTCCAGCGCGGTATCCCCGCGGGGCAATTGGGGGAAGGTGCGGCGATTGCGGTTTCCATGATCCCCTTCCTCGTTTTCGCAACCCTGTTCAGCTATTTCGCCCTGGCGCGGCGCAAGTGGCAGCAGGGCGAATCCAATGACTGACGCCGGGAACAACAAAAAATGAGCGCGACAGCCGAAACGCCCGAAACCCAATCCAGCGCCGCAGCCCCGCAAGAGGCCATGGCCTGGGACAGCAAGGCACGGCGGATGGTCACC
>JADCEX010000301.1 GCA_020249825.1 Roseomonas sp. | reverse complement strand
GGTCGAAGCCGCGCTCAAGCTGGCGGCGGAGGCTTTTGCCGCCGCGCCCGAAATCTGAGGGCCTCAGCATTCCGCAAAAGCGCCTGCCCTTCATCCTGGGCGCGATGGCGGCCATTGGGCCGTTTTCGATTGATATGTATCTGCCGGCGCTGCCGATGCTGGGCCAAACGCTCGGCACCACGGCGGGGGCAGCGCAGGCAAGCCTTGCGGTGTTTTTCCTCGGCATGGCGCTGGGGCAAATCTTTTATGGGCCAATCGCTGATCGCTATGGAAGGCGCCTGCCGCTATTCATCGGGCTTGGCGTCTACACCGCCGCATCACTGATCTGCGCTCTGGCGCCCAATATCGAAAGCCTGATTGCGGCACGGCTGATGCAGGCACTTGGTGGCTGTGCGGGCATGGTGATTGCGCGTGCCGTGGTGCGCGATGTTGCCGATGAGCGCGGCGCGATCCGCCTCATGGCGCGGCTGATGCTGGTGATGGGAGTGGCGCCGATCATCGCGCCGATTGTCGGTGGAGTGCTTTTGGGCGTGATTGGCTGGCGCGGCATATTCCTGTGTCTTGCAGCTTATGGCGTGATGTTGTTGTTGGTGATTGCACTTTTCCTGCCAGAGACCTTGCCAGTCGAACGCCGCCGCCGCGATGGCTTGCGTCAGGTCTTTGGCGTCTGGCAGCGCTTGCTTGGCGATGGCTATTTCATGGGCCATGCGCTGGGAGGTGGCCTCGTGATCGGGGGGATGTTTGCCTATATCGCGGGATCGCCCTTCGTGTTCATGGAATTGCATGGCGTGCGGGCCGAGGATTACGGCTTTTATTTCGGCGCCAATGCCATTGGAATCATGTTGGTTGGGCAAATCACCGCGCGGTTGGTGGATCGCGTGGCGCCAGCGCAGATGTTGACCATAGCGCTGACCATCAGCGCGGTGGCGGGCACGGCGCTGCTTGGCCTCACCATCACCGGCTTTGGCGGTTTTGTCGCGCTCATCGTCACGCTGTTTGCTTATGTTTCCATGATCGGCGCGGTCATGCCGCTGACTGCCGCGCGCGCCATGGCGCCGCATGGCGCGATTGCGGGTAATGCCTCGGCCTTGATGGGCACGCTGCAATTCGGTGCGGGTGCGCTGGCGGGCGTGACGCTGGGTGCGCTGCAAAACGGCACGGCACTGCCAATGGCGCTGGTGATAGCGCTTTGCGGCGTGGGTGGTTGGGTGATGCGGCGTTTATTGGTTCAGGGGGCCTCATGACAGGCGAAATTTTCTTTACCAATCGCAAGGAAGCGACCACTGCGCCCGATATTTCCTATGTGGTGACGCTTTATCAGAAACTCGGCTTCCTGCCTTTTCTTTGCGCGGGGCTTGAGGCGCAGCGCGGCGGGATGCAGGCGGAATACATTTTCATTGATGATGGCTCCAGCGATGGCACGCCGGAAGCCTTGCGCGAACGCATCGCGTCTTGGCCTGAAGTATTGATCATTCGCCAACGGAATACCGGCCCGGCGCCGGCGCTCAATCGCGGCATGGCGCTGGCGCGCGGGCGCTATATCAAGCCGATGGATGGCGATGATATCCTGCTGCCCTGGGCGTCAGGGCGCATGCTGAGGGCCATGCTTGGCACCAAGGCAAGCGCGGCCTTGGCGCAGGGGGATGAGCAATCAACCTATGCGCCGGCTGAAACCCGCGCCGACGATATCGCGGCATTACCAGCGCCCGATGAAATACCCGCGGCAGCCAGTTCACTTCTGGAAAAAAGTCTGCGCCGCGCTCAGGCTTCTCCATCCCATTGGATGTTCGAAGCAACTCTACTGCCGCAGATCAAGGGCTGTGATCCTGCTGTATTCATCCAGGATTATTCTCTGGAATTGGAAGTCGCCCTGGCCAGCAAGGTCGCTATTGCGCGGGGGCCATTGCTGCTCATACCCGCCTCTGCCCCCGGTCGGCTTTCCGATAATGAGGGCCAGATCCTGCACGACATCAATCTGGCGCTGCTGCGTTTCTTGCGCCGGCATCCGGAATTGCCAGCGAAGCTCCGCCGCTTCGCGCTGCAACGCG
Source organism: Roseomonas sp. (assembly GCA_020249825.1). GTDB lineage: Bacteria > Pseudomonadota > Alphaproteobacteria > Acetobacterales > Acetobacteraceae > Neoroseomonas. Next base: position 589 of record JADCEX010000301.1, on the reverse strand, counting down.
CGGTGCAGCGTGCGGCAAGCTGGGCCTTTCGGCGCGGCGGGGCGAACTTGCTGCATCCGGTGTCGCTGTTGCGTGTGCCGGCAGCGCTTGGCCTATTGAAGCCTGATCTGGCCTTGCAAAAGCAAGTTTGTGACGTATTCCGCGCCACGCATCCTATCCGGCTGATGCCGGGTGGCGATGAAGCCTAGAACGCGCGCCTCACGTCATTTTCTTGCCGAGTGTCCAGCCGCCATCCACCGTTAGTACCGCGCCGGTAGTGAAGGAGCTTTCCTCACTTGCCAGGAACATCATCGCATTGGCGACTTCATGGGTTTCGCCGGAACGCCCCATGGCGTGCAGTTCCTGAATCTTCCGCGCCACATCCGCATCCTGGAAATAGCGTTCCGTCATTGGTGTGCGGATTACGCCGGGCGCCACCGCATTCACGCGAATGCCACGCGGCGCCAATTCCATCGCCAGCGCCTTGGTGAGCCCCACCACCGCATGCTTCGATGTCACGTAAGCAACCCGTTCCGGCGTTGCGACCAGGCCGAGCGTTGAGGCGATATTCACTATCCGCCCGGGCTTGCCTTGCGCAATCAGCCGCCTT
>JADCEX010000300.1 GCA_020249825.1 Roseomonas sp. | reverse complement strand
GAAGGAAAGCTCATCATCGGCGGGCTTCACCTTGGGGGTGGTGGTGCGGGTGATCGGGAAGGAAGCCATTGCTGCGTATCCTCGGGGTTTTGATTTCTTGCGTGAGATTAGCCTCGGACGCAAAAAAAGGTAAGTAGTCCTTACTTAGATTTTGCACTTTCATCGGCCATGAACCGTGCAAGGCCGGGTTCCAGCCCGGTTTGCGGCGCCTGCGCCACGCGGGCGGGCGCCTGCCCACCCCGGCAGGCCATCACCAGGGCGCAATCCAGGCTATCCAGCACCGGCACGGGCAGCAGGGCAGCGAGCCGGGGGGCGAGGCCCACCAGACCTGCCCCGCCCAGCACCACCACGCCCGCACCTGCGGCCACGGCCTGCCGCGCTTCCTCGGCGATCAGCGCCAGCGCCTTTTCCGGTTCGCGCGCAATCATATCGCCGGTCGGCGGGACGGACCGCACCTGCACGCGGTCCCGCCCATGGCCGCGAATGAGCGCGAATTCTTCCAGCATCGGCACCCAGGCGGCGCCGCCGGTCAGCAGCGCAACGCGCGGCGCCTGTTCCAGCGCAAGCGTGATGGAGGCTTCCGCCATGCCAATCACCGGAATGGGGAGCAATTCACGCGCCGCTTCAATGGCGGGTTCGCCGAAACAGGCGATGATGGCAGCGCCAAAACCTTGCGGGTTCTCCGCACCGATATGCTCGGCCAAGCCTGCCAAAACGGCATGGCCGGCAATGGCAACCGCCGCGCGTGTGGCGATGTAGCGCGCGCCGAAGGGGGCTGTGGCCGGCACCAGGTCACAGGCAGGCAGGCCAAGCCGGGGCAGGGCTTCCCCTGCACGGGCGGTGATCAGGGCGGTGATGGCGGGGTCGGTATTGCCGTTCAGAAGCAGGATGCGCATAGCGCGCTTCTGCCGCCTTGTCCCTGGCCCTGGCAAGGGTGGGGGCGAGCGGCTTTTTGCCTATTGCGCCTTGGCGCGCGGCGCCGCATGGTCGGGCAGTGCTGCCACCAAATTAGGCAGGGATGAATATTCCTGACCGCTGGCCTAAGGCCGGGGGGTGGCACGGGCTTTGCTGCCATCAGATGCTGATGACTGCTCGCGCTGCCCCCGTTGGGGCGCGCGCGGCGATGAAGTTCAGGCGGCAGTTTCCTCTGAGACTGTCCAAACGCGACGAAGGGAGAGTGACGCGATGCGATTGAAGAAATTCTTGATGACAGCCTGCCTGGTGGCGCTGCCTGTCCTTGGCGCGTCTTTCGCGCAGGCGCAGGGCACGCTGCGTATCGGCATGACGGCGGCGGATATCCCGCTGACGCATGGCCAGCCCGACCAGGGCTTTGAGGGCAACCGTTTCACCGGCATTCCGCTGTATGACAGCCTGACCATGTGGGATCTGTCCTCGGCTGATCGGCCTTCCGTGGTGATCCCGGGTCTCGCGACCGAATGGGCCGTTGATGCCAATGACAGGACGCGTTGGGTATTTCGCCTGCGTCGCGGCGTGAAATTCCATGACGGGTCGGATTTCAACGCCGATGCCGTTGTGTGGAATGTGCGTAAGATCCTGGATCGCGAAGCGCCGCATTATGACCCGCGTCAAGTCGGCATTACCGCAACCCGCATGCCCACACTGCGCCGCGCGGAAAAGATTGACGATCACACCGTGGCCCTGTTCACGGCGGAACCGGACAGCCTGCTGCCGATCAACCTGACCAATCTGTTCATGGCAAGCCCGACGCAATGGGAAAGGCTGCGCGCCGCCAATCCCAGCGCGGAAGCGACCTGGAACGCTTTTGCGCGTGAGCCATCCGGCACCGGCCCCTTCCGCATGACGCGCTTTGTCCCGCGTGAACGTGCGGAATATGCGCGTTTCGATGGCTATTGGTCCGACAAGGCGAAGCTTGATCGCATTGTGGTTCTGCCGATCCCGGAAGCCAATGCGCGCACCGCCGCGCTGCTGTCCAACCAGGTGGATTGGATTGAAGCGCCAGCACCCGATGCCATTCCGCAGCTGCGCCAGCGTGGCATGGTGATCACCAGCAATGCGCAGCCGCATGTCTGGCCCTGGCAGCCTTGCTTCGCGGAAGGCTCGCCGCTGCGTGATGTGCGCGTGCGGCGCGCCATCAATCTTGGCATTGACCGTGAGGGGCTGCGCACCCTGCTGGGGGGAATGATGTCCATCCCCGTCGGCACCGTGCCGCGTGGCCATCCCTGGTTTGGCAATCCAAGCTTCAATATCCGCACCGACAAGGCCGAAGCGCGTCGCCTGCTCGCGGAAGCGGGCTATACGGCCCAGCGTCCCTTGACCTTGAAGGTGCAGATTTCGGCTTCCGGTTCGGGCCAGATGCAGCCGCTGCCGATGAATGAGTTCCTGCAACAGGACCTCAAGCAAATTGGCGTGAATGTCGAATTCGATGTCGTGGAATGGAACACCTTGTTCGCCAATTGGCGCCAGGGCTGCACCCATGCCTCGGCACGCGGGGCGCATGCCACCAATGTCTCCTTCGCGGCCATGGACCCCTTCTTTGCCATGGTGCGCTTCTGGGATTCGAAAATGGCGCCGCCGGTGTCCAACAATTGGGGCTTCTTCAATGAT
>JADCEX010000030.1 GCA_020249825.1 Roseomonas sp. | reverse complement strand
TTTTCCAATCGGCGGTCTGCATGGTTTTGGTCCATTCACACAGCCGTTTTGGCACGTTCAGGGCGTGATCAACGCCATGCAAACTTGTAACAGCGGAAAAGTTAACAAGAAGTAAGCGAAAGGGTAAATATCAAAAATTTATTTGCGATTAATTGACACATTGGGCGCGGCGCTCAGCGACCGCGCCCCGGCGATTTAATTAGGTAAAGCTCAAGGCAACCTTACCAAGGGTGTCGAATTCGACCAGCACATCACAAGGGCCATCCAGCCAAATCGGCGGCGTGACCGAGCCCAGAAACACCACCTGCCCGGCACGCAGCCCGCCGAATTCCCGCGCGCAATCGGAACCGGCAAGCCAGGCCAGCGCCTCCATCGGATGGCCCAATAGATCAGCGCCTACCCCTTCGCCCCTAACGGTTCCTGCCACGGTCATGCGCCCGCGAGTCGCGCCAAGATCAAGCGCGCGCCAATTCGGCGTGGGCGCGCCAAGCACGCCAGCGGCATGAAACACCTGATCCGCGATCAGGCTGGGCGTGCCAAGCTCTGCCCAATCGCCATAGCGCTTTTCGACAATCTCGATCGCCGGAAACACCTCAGCCACCGCGGCGGCGACGCTTTCGCGCGTATGGGCGCCATGCGGCAGATCCTGACCAAGCCTGAGGCCCACTTCGCATTCCACGCCGGGGTTGAGGAAATCCGCGAACCGAACCACTGCCGGCGTATTGCGCAACCCTTCCTTCGGCACGAAGCCACCGGCGGGGCCGGTCAGGCCGAGGATATTCTGCATTTGCTTCGTGGTGGCGCCGATCTTGAAGCCGGCCGGCGGCACGGCGCCAAGCTTGGTGGCTACCTGGTATTGCAGCCGATAGCCCTCCGCCGGGGTTGCCGGGGCAGCGGCGCCCAAAGGCGCCAGAATCCGCTTCGCGCGGCGTGTGGCGAGGATATGTTCGGCGGTGTCCTGGCTCATGGCAGTTTCCCTATTCTTGTGTCAGCGGGGCCCCTGGGCGCGGCCAGGGCTCCATACCGCGTCAGGCTTGGCCCAAAGCGCGGTATCGCGCAATTCCCGCGCCAGCCCTGCCGCCATAGCCTCGAAAATTGCCTTGCCCTTTTCCGCCGTGGCCGCGCGGGCATCGCCCTTCACGCCGGTCACGGGCGCGCGCTCAGAAAATGACCAGAAGCGCGTCACTGCAAGCGCAGAGGTATCGAAATTGCCCGGCGAGACGGAATTGGCAAGCTGGTCCATCCGTACCTGGGAAGGATCAAGATGCAGCCAAAGGCTGGTCTCCCCTTCGCAGGCGTGCTGGATGCCCGGCTGCGCGGTAAGGGCTGCGGCGATTTCCTTGGGTGCCACGCGGGTGATGGAGGTGGTCAGCACCGGCACGCCGAATTCATGCGCCATTTCACGCGAAGCCACGGCCAGGGGCTCGGCATTACCACCATGGGAATTGAACAGCATCAGCCGCGAAAACCCATCCGCCAGCAAGGAGCGCATCACGCAACGCAGCACACCGGCAAAAGTCGCGTAATCCAGGCTGATCGTGCCGCCGAATGGGAAGTGATGCTCCGACAGGCCCATCCACATGGGCGGCAGCACCACGACGGGCAGATCGGCGCATAGCTCAGCGGCGCGAATGGCGACCGAATGGCCGATGAAGCTATCGGTCCAGACCGGCAAATGCGGCCCGTGTTGTTCCAAGGCGGCCACGGGCAGGATCACCATGGCGTTGCGTTCCGCGAGCGCGCGCAATTCCGGCGCTGTCATGCGTTCCCAGCGGGTTTCGGCCATGGGTTCAGCCCCTTCCCATGGCGTAGAATTCGTCATTCGGGCGCAGATTGGTCACATTCGCCAAACGGTTGGACATGCCGAAGAAGGCGGCGATGGCGGCGATGTCCCAAATGGCCTCATCATCGAAACCCGCTACGCGCAACGCCTCATGATCAGCATCATTTACTTCATTGGCACGGTCAGTGACCTTGAGCGCGAATTCCAGCATGGCCTTTTGCTTGGCAGTGATATCGGCCTTACGCCAATTGGCGGCGATCTGGTCCGCGATCAGCGCATTCTTGGCACGGATGCGGAGAATGGCGCCATGTGCGACCACGCAATATTGGCATTGATTGCGCGATGACACCGCGACCACAATCATTTCGCGTTCCGCCTTGGAAAGTCCCTCGGCCTTGTCCATCAGCGTATCGTGATAGGCCATGAAGGCGCGGAATTCTGTGGGGCGATGCGCCAGCATCAGAAAGACATTCGGCACAAAACCCGATTTTTCCTGCACGGTCAGGATGCGGGCGCGGATATCTTCCGGCAGGGCAGCGATATCGGGGATGGGGGTGCGGGCGATGGGGGGCTTGGTCATGTCGGGCCTATCCTTGCAGCCCCTGGAAGGGATGCTTCAAGCTGCATGCCCCGCCGCCGGCAATTGCCAGCGGCGGGCCAATCATTGAAGGACAAGAGTAAGTGAGCATGTCCTGCACCCGTCAAGCCCTGAGCTGTTTGGCCCAATGAGGTTCAGCCAAGCGGAAGGCCGCTTGTCGCCTGGGCGCTTCGATGTTAGCGCTGATTCCAATCTTTTCATTCCTGACGAAAAGCCCGCGGAACCCCTTCAGCCCATGACCCTTTCGGGATTTGTCTGCCAAGAAACGGATGGCCCCCTGCCAATTTTTCTCGGCAAAGCTGGGCAGGAAGTGGCATTGGCCAGACAACAAAGGATATTGCTGATTGGTGGCTGCGGTTATGTCGGATCCTATTTGTTTCACCGCCTTCTTGCCCATGGTTACGGGGTCAGCATTTGCGACAAGCTGGCCCGTGGCAATCCCCTGGCGCTGCCGATCAAGGCGCTTGATTACAATGATCTGACGCCGGAGGTCTTGGCGTCTTTCGATGCGGTCTTGTGGTTTGCCGGCCATTCCAGCGTTGGCCAATCCATCACCGATCCGCAGGGCGCGATTGCGAATAACTGCCTCAATCTTTTTTCCTTGGCGAAAAAACTGCCGCCCACGACGAAGCTGATCTATGCTTCAACAGCTAGCCTCTATCCGCTGGATGAGGATGGCACCCCGATAACGGAAGCCTCCTTGATCCGCATACCTGCCCAGAATGCCTATGATATCTCGAAATTCGCCTTTGATTATCTCGCGGAGCATTTTCTGGAACGCTTTCACGGCATCAGGATGGGTACAGTTTCCGGCCATAGCCCCAATCTGCGCCCGGAATTGATCTTCAATGCGATGAACCTTTCTGCCTTCAAGACCGGAACGGTGCGGGTGAAGAATGCCGCAGCCTTTCGGACCATTCTGTTCTTGAGCGATCTTTGGACACTGGTTGACCATTTGATCCGCCATGATGCGCCAAGCGGCTTTTACAATGCAGGCAGCATCACCGCTTCCATCGGTGAATTCGGCCAGCAGATCGCCAAAGCCTGGGGCGCCGCCGTGATTGACCAGGGGGAGAGCCCCACCTATTCCTTCAAGCTTGATTGCAGCAAGGCCGAGGCGCTTTGTGGCCCGATGCGGGGGAGCGAGGCGCTGTTGGCTGAATGCCGCGCTTTCATTGCGGCGCAAGGATTGGACAGGCCGTAAATGACCCACCGATTTCTGACCGCATGCCTTTGTTGTGCTTCGTCGGACTTGCGATGCGTTATTGATCTTGGCGTCCAGCCCCCTGCCAATAGCTATACCTCCTCACCGCAAGAAGAATTGGCGCGCTACCCGCTGGGGCTGAACCTATGCGCTTCCTGCTGGCATGCACAATTGACCTTTTGCGTGGATCGCCGCGCGATCTTCGATCATTACGCCTATGTCAGCGGCACTTCCGGTACGCTTGATCGTTTCTTTCGCTGGTTCGGCGAAAGGCTTTCCGAATGCTATCCCAATAAATCAAGGGTGCTCGAGCTTGCTGCGAATGATGGATCGCTGCTCACGCATCTGAAGTCTCGGCACTTTGAAGTTGCGGGGGTGGATCCGGCGCGCAATATCGTTGATCCGGCCAAGGCGCGCGGGCTGCCGATCACCTGCGGCTATTGGCCCGATGTTCAGGATGAGATTGATGGAAAATTCGACGTCATCATTTGCATGAATGTGGTCGCCCATGTGGATGATCCGCTCAGTTTCGTCGCGGCCTGCCGGGGGCGGCTCAATCCCGGTGGGGTGCTGATCATTCAGCCATCACAGGCGCGCATGTTCGAAAATGGTGAATTCGATACGATTTATCACGAACATATTTCCTTCTTCAATATGCGGTCTATGGCGAAGCTTGCGGAGAATGCGGGCCTCAGCCTTTACGGTGCGGCGCTGGTTGCCGTGCATGGCGATAGCCCTGTCTATTTCCTAGGGCTGCCGGATAGCCCGCCGCCGCTCGAAAGGTTGATTGCTGCCTTCAGCGCGGGAGAATTCGGCATTCGCGAAAACCTTCCACGATACGAAGAAAAGATCGGGCTTTACGAGGCGCAAACCTATGTGCGCTTTGAACGCAAGGCCAAAGAAGTGCTGCATGACCTGGTGAAGACAGTCGAGGATTTTCGTGCCCAGGGTCACATGATCGCCTTTGTTGGCGCAGCGGCCAAGGCGCTTACCGTCATTAATGCCTGTGGCGTTCGACCTGATCATTTCCTGGATGAGGCACCGATGAAGATCGGAAAATACGCGCCCGGTGTTGGTACGCTTGTTGAACAACTCGATACCGCCAAGTCCTTCACCAAACCGACGCTATTTGTCATCACTGCCTGGAATTTCAGGAAGGAACTGAAGGGCAAGCTGCTTGCTTGCGGGGTGCCGGCAGGTTCGGCCTTCTATTCCTATTTTCCGCAAGCCGAATTGACCCGGGCAGAGGCGTGAATGCGTTCGGTCATCTGCCATTTCTTCAATGAGGCCTATCTCCTGCCCTGGTGGCTGAAACATCATGTGCCGATCTTTGATCACGGCGTCATGATAGATCATGGGTCAACCGATGGTTCCGCCGATATTATTCGCCATTACGCGCCAAATTGGCGGCTTGTTCATACCCGCCTCATGAAATTCAATGTTGCGCTGAATGATTTGGAGGTGATGCGCTATGAGGAGGAGCTTCCCGGCTGGAAGATTGCACTCAATGTCACGGAATTCCTGATCAGCGCCATCCCGCTGCCGGATATCGAAAAATACTGCGTCGAGAAGGAATTGGATGGTTTCGGCTGTTCGGGTTTTGTGGCGGTGGACCTGAAGCCAGAGGAATTGCCACGCCATGAGGAAAACCTGCTGCTGCAGAAGCCCTGGGCGTTTGACGACAACAAGATCACCGGGGCGCAGCAAAGGGTCGATGCCGGGCTGACCTCAATCCCTGAGAGGAATCGTTTCTACCACCGGGATCATGTTGGCATGTATCTTCCAGGCCGGCATCGGTCCTTTCATCCAGCGTCAACCCGGCGAAACCCCAATGTGCTTGTGGTGCATTTTCGCTATTCGCCGTGGAACGCCGAAGCGCTGAAACGCAAGATGCAGATACTGGATCGGGTTGACCCCAAGGATTTGGCGCGCGGTTGGGGCATCCAGCACGCCAGCAAGGCGGATCAATTGGAACGCGAACGCCAGAAAGTCATGCCTCTGACGGAAGATTTACGCGAACACCCGATCGCGTCACGTAGTGCCGTGTTCAAAATGCCCTGACAGCGCTTCTCAGCCGTAATTCCGTGCCGAAGCGCCTCAGCTATCCATCTTCAGCGCAGCGATAAAGGCGCTTTGCGGGATTTCCACCTTGCCGAATTGCCGCATGCGCTTCTTGCCTTCTTTCTGCTTTTCCAGAAGCTTGCGCTTGCGGGTGATGTCACCGCCATAGCACTTCGCCGTCACATCCTTGGACAGCGCCGAGATCGTCTCACGCGCAATCACGCGCCCGCCAATGGCCGCCTGGATGGGGATTTTGAACAATTGGCGCGGGATCAATTCCTTCAGCTTTTCGCAAATCTGACGCCCGCGCCGTTCCGCCTGCGCGCGATGCGCCATGAAGGAAAGCGCATCCACCGGTTCATTATTCACCAGGATGGAAATCTTCACCAAATCGCCTTCTTCATAGCCATCCATCTGGTAATCGAAGGAAGCATAGCCACGAGAGACTGACTTCAGCCGATCATAGAAATCGAACACCACTTCATTCAACGGTATCCGATAGACCAGCATGGCACGCGAACCGACATAGGTCAGTTCCACCTGCTGCCCGCGGCGTTCATTGCACAGCGCCAATACAGACCCAAGGTAATCATCGGGCAACATGATGGTCGCCTTGATCCAGGGTTCGTCAATGTGATCCAGCACGCTGCCATCAGGCATATCGGCGGGATTGTGCAATTCGAACATTTCGCCATTGGTCTTGTGCACCTTATACACCACCGAAGGCGCGGTCGCGATCAAATCCAGATCAAATTCGCGCGATAATCTTTCCTGCACGATTTCCAGATGCAAAAGCCCCAGAAAGCCACAGCGGAAGCCAAAGCCAAGGGCTGCGCTGGTTTCCGGTTCATAATGGAAGGACGCGTCATTCAGCCGCAGCTTGCCAAGCGATTCACGCAGCTTTTCGAAATCATCCGCATCCACCGGGTAAAGCCCGCACCACACCACGGGGATGGAAGGCTTGAAGCCGGCCAAAGCCTCGGCTGCCGGGTTGCGATCAT
>JADCEX010000003.1 GCA_020249825.1 Roseomonas sp. | reverse complement strand
TGTTCCACCATGACGGCGTTGATGCCGACCCAAAGCAGCCGCATCGCAACGCCTGCCGGTGCGCGCAGGCGAAGCCAGCCGATCAGCCGCGTTGCCAAAGCAGTATCCTCAAGCGGCGGCGGGAATTGTCCGGTGCCAGATTCGAGGGGCTCCAAACCTTCAAAATCACTCAGATCGGCGGGCAGCACGGCCTGCGCCGTACCAGGTGCCTGCAGCACATCCCCATCAAGCCGCAGCGGGATGCGGCGATAGCGGGGCTGACGATCCGCGGAAAGCGGCCCAGGCTGCGGTACCTCAAGGATTGGTTCGGGCTTGAGTGCGGGCGCGGCTGGGCCAATACGCCGTTCGGCAGCCTCGGCAATCGGCACGAAGCCCAGCGTCAGCGTACGTCCAGCGAGCGCCGCGCGCGCCGCCGCCACCGCAGCCGGGGCGCGATCGCCGGTCCGCGTCAGCAGCGCGATCCAAAGCGACCGGTCAATTGTCTCCGCACCCAGGTCAATGCCCTCAGGTGGCATCGCGATGGTTTCGTATAGAGAGACATCGCCAAGTGCCGGTTGATTGAAGGCCGCGTAGAGCTGCTTGTAATAGGCGGTGAGTTCAGGATTGGCGGCGGTATCCGCGATGGCGCGTTTGGCAAAGACGCGTGCTTCCACCGGCAGCACGTCAACACCCTGGGTAGTCCGAAAGCCGATCTGGCCGGCAGTGAGTTCCGTGCCGACCGGCAGCGGTGGCAGATCAAGCGCTGCGGCATCATTGGTGAAAGCAACAATCCCGCTGGCGGCACTTGCCGGGCGAAGCGTTTGGCCGAGCAGTTCAAGAAAGCGCAGGCGATTGCGTTCCGGCACGCGATTGGCCGTGTAGAGCACCGTTTCCGCCAGATAGGCGAAGACCTCCAATAGCGTGATGCCAGGATCACTGCGGTTAAAATTAGTCCATTCCGGTGTGTGAACGAGAATGCGCGCCAGCGCTTCGGCACGCAAATCCTCGAAACGGCGATTGTCGAGTTCGGGCAGGGCGAGAGGCATGTCAGGCGCGTCCCAGGGTCAATACGATGGCGGTTCGTTCAGCTACGTCGGTGGCGACAAGGCGATAGACGATGGTTGCAATTGCGGCTTCGGGGTCTGTCGGGTCCGGTTCCACACGCACTTCCTCCAGCCGAATGCGGGACTCCCAGGCGGCCAAAGCGCGTTCAATCGCGCCGCGAATGAGTTGATGGGTCGCCGCCGTATTCGGTTCAAAAAGCAGGCGACCAAGCCCAGCACCAAAAGCGGGCAGGCGCACACGCTCGGTCGGTTCGGTGGCGAGGATCAGGCGGATCGCCTCGGCGACCGAGGTTGCATCGGCTGACCAGGCGAAGCGGCCTTCGACGATGCGCGGCGGGAAGCCCATACCCTTGCCAAGACGTGCCATCACTTTGGCCCCTTTGCGCGCAGGCCCGGCACCGGCAGACACATGATGAACCAAGGGATCCAGCGGAAGATGATGTCAAACAGCGTCACCATGATGATCAGCAGGATCAGCGCACAGAGCGTGATGATCGGAATGGAGAGCGAGCAAACAAGGCCAAGCGAAAGCGAGGGATCGCTGGAGGAGGTGCAGGGCGCTCCACCCGCGCGTTTCAGCGGCTTGTGGAAAGGCCAAGGCAGCACTGACAGTACAAGATCGCCAAGGCCCAGGCCGCGCATGCGATGCAATTGACCGCAAAGCGCATCGGATAAGGTCACGACCGCCTTCTTGTCGAAGCGCCTGAGACCCGCCGGCGTGATATCGAGCGGAAGGCCAATCCGCACGGGGCGGGCGGGCGCATCACTGTCAAAGAAGCCGGCGATGCGGAAGGGTTCGGTGCCTGGCCCGACCAAGGAAGAATGGAAAGGTGCGCAGACGGGACGATCCAACACCGGGCGCATCACGAACCGGGCATCGCGCGGTTCCTGCCCGGCACAGGCAGCGGGCATCGGCGCAGGATCGGGCGCCGGTGACGCATCCGGCATGGCACGGATGATCAGCGCTTCGAGCGCGGTCACGCAATCCTGCTGGTCCTGCCGTGCCTCAGGTTCTTCCAAGGCCAGATCGGGATCAATGCCATCCGCAGCGCCAAGAACGGGTTGCGTGCCAGGCGCATTGAAGAAAAGGTGATTTGGATCAGGATCGGCCAGTGGGAAGAGAAAACTTGGCCATTGCGGATCGCGGGTTGGAGGGGTGGTTCGGGCGAATTCCGCAACCACCGCTTCCAGCCCCGTACGCGCTGCATCAATGCTGGCAAGAGCGTCAGCGAGTGATGTTGCGACAGATTTCGCCGCGTAACCGCCCGTCTCCAGCGCGCCAGCCAAGCCCGTTGGGATTTTCATGTCACGCATGGCATCAACAAGCGCCTGTTCGGCATGCGAAAGGCTTGCTGACCTGCCGTTGATGGCATTCACCACTTGCGGCAAGTGCTTCTTCAGCAGGTCGTGCAGATCAAGCAGTATGTACCAGGACGCAGTCTGAATCTGGTCACGCGCCTGACCAATGGCCGTTGCCGCTGCGCTCCGAGTTTCTGTATCGCCGCCCAGATCATTCCACAAGCGCAATTTCGTCTGGTCGGCCAGATCAATCAGGCGTCGCCAGGGTTCGATCACATCGGCGCGCAGCAGCATTAGCCGCGCGGTTTTCGGCGCCGGGGCGGGAGTCACCACGCGGCCCGTTGCCGCATCAGCGCGGGCGACCGGCGCACCGATATAGGCTTCGCGCCGCCCAGTCGGCACGCTGCCCGCAAGTAGCCGCCGATTGCGCCCATCCGCTTCGGCATAGCGCATGGGAAAGGCCGGTAGCCTTTCCTCGCCTGCGGGCGCTTCCAATGGATCGGGCAATTGTTGCCAAGAAGGCCCATCCGGCCCCGGCACCCAGGCATATTCCTGCCAGGTGGCGGGGTTGAAGGGCGGCGGATCCAACTTTGGATCGGGTGCAGGTCCTGGCGGCAATAGCCGACGCAGCACGAAGCCGGCGCGATCTCCTGCGGCAAGATCAATCTCGCGATCCGGCAGGCCGGGCAGCCGACAGACAAGCATGGCCGCCACCAGATAATGCCGCATTTGAGAAGGCTGATAGAGCTTCAATGGGCCCGCCGAGCCACCTGTTGCTTGCGGCACGGCTTCCCGGCCAGCGATCAGGCGGCGCAGCTTCTGCGCGGCAGCGGAAAGCGGTGGTGCTGGCGCACCTTCCGCCACTGTCGGGAGCGCCATGGGTTCACGCCATGTTTCGGGAAGCGCACGAAATGCAGCGAGACGGGATGGCGCTTCCGCCAGTACAGCCTGCAGGCGTTCGATGAAATCATCGGTCGCGAAGCGCAACAAAGCCGGCCGCCCAAGCCCCTGTCCCGCAGCCAGCAGTGGGCCGGGCGCCGCCCAGGCAATGTCATGGCTTCTTGTGCTCACCAGATATTCCCCGCACCAGGTGTATAGGTGGAGCTGATCACCGTATTGCTGATCACCGTATCGGCCTGCACCACGCCGCTGAAACGCGACATGCCGGAACTAACCGAGACCATGCCGGCCGAGATTTCCACAGTGGACGCGCTGATGGTCAGCTTTGCGCTTGCCGTCAGGGTGATGCCGGCAGGTGCAAGCTCAATCGAATTGCCGTTGGAATCTGCAATCTTGACGCCACCGGGCCCGTCCTTGAGGGTGATTTTCTGGCCACCTGGTGTTTCGCAGACGAATTGCTCACGCCCATCACTGTCATCAAGCGTGACCTTCACGCCATTGCGCGACCTGATCATTTTCGTCCTGTTCGACCGATCGGGGCGCGTTGGCGGCGCATCCCGGCCATTCCACAAGCCCCCAATCACTACGGGCAAGCGCGGATCGCCCCCCTGAAAGATCACCAGCACCTCATCGCCCGGATCAGGCATAAAAAGGCTGCCGCGATTATTGCCGGCAAAAAGCGTTGCGGTGCGCGCCCAAGCTTCGTAGCCTGCGCCATTGGCATCCGGCACACCGGGTAGCGCAACGCGGATGCGTGCCTGACCATCCGGATCTTCAATATCGCGCACAATGGCGGGATAGGCGCCAAACCAGAAGGCGCTGTCGGGGCGGGGGGGAAGCGGATCGGCGTCATACGGCATGCGGCATTCCTCAGGCCCTTCGGCCAATACCGGGGCGTTCCGCAACGAAGGACGTCCGAAAACCACGCGTCTGGTCAAAGCGGTGCGTCACCTCGGTGCAGTGGTAGTCACCTTCAAACAGCGGCCCCAGCCCACGCAGCGCGAGGGTTGCGCCGGGCATGATGGCCGCATCGCGATCAGCCTCACCGCGGGCAATCACGAAGCGTCGCGCAATTCGGCGATAGGCAGCTTCACTCATCGCGCGGGCTTCCTCGGTCGTGCTTGGCTGACTATGGGCCAAGGTCTCCCTTCGCCGGCCAAAGGCGCGATCCAGGATGGCACTCCCACCTTCAAGCGACCCAAGCTCTGCGCCGAGGGCAGCGGGATTGGCTTCAACGCTGATGCCTTGCTTTGCCGCCACGTCCCAGCCGGTTGCGACCACCGCGCTGCGCTGCCCCGCCAAATCCGCGCTGACGCTGCATTGGCGCAATCTTGCACCCTGGATCAGTTCAAGCACGCTGCCCGCCCGACGCAGCCGCGCCTGAAGCTTATTGCCTTCCACCGAAAGCTCTGCCCCGGTTGCGCGCGCGCGATCGCGCAGAAAGGCAAGGTCACTCCGATTGAGTTGAGCGAGCACCGCATGGGTCGGGCCTGGCCAGTCAATATCCGGCGTCAGCCCATGCTCAGCGGCAATGCGGCTCGCAATATCCGCATCGCTGCTTTGTTCAAAAACGCGGGTGCGGCGCGTCATCCGCAGTGCCTGAAGCCGGTCTTCAGCGAGAACCATCGCAACCGGTGGCGCCGCTTCGGCGAATTCGGCTTCGATGGCGCCGATCAGCCCGTCAAACAAGATTTCATCGCCCAGGCGAATCTTGATTGCCTTACCGAATTCCAGCACGCGCCGATCAAGATTGAGAAGGCCAAGGCTGCCCGCTTCCGTCATGCCCCATGCGCCAAAGCGCAGTTCAGTCCGGCGCATCCCCTCAATATCCTCGATGATCTCGAGCGAGATCAGTT
>JADCEX010000299.1 GCA_020249825.1 Roseomonas sp. | reverse complement strand
CGGTGCGCCCGCAGCGTGGCCAGGTGCTGGTGACGGAACGCACGCGCGCTGCCCTGCCCATGCCCACCACCACCATTCGCCAAACAGGTGAAGGCAGCATCATGCTGGGCGATAGTGTTGAGGAAGTGGGGTTCGATACACGCCAAAGCCAGCCTGTTATGGCCGAAATCGCCCATCGCGCGGCGCTTTGTTTTCCCTGGATCGGCAAGCTGAATGTGGTGCGCGCCTGGTCTGCGCTGCGCGTCATGTCGCCTGATGGACTGCCGATTTATGACCAGTCCGAAACCCTGCCCGGTGCCTATACCGCCAATTGCCATTCTGGCGTTACGCTGGCGGCTGCGCATGGCAAACTGCTGGCGCCCATGATTGCGCGCTGCGCGCTTGATCCTTTCCTGGCGCCGTTTTCGGCGCAGCGCTTCTGATGTTTCGCACGCGCCCTGATCATCGGCCGGAAACCGTGCAGGTTTACGTGGAAGGCCGTGCCCTGATGGTGCCGGAAGGCAGCAGCGCCGCCGCCGCCATTCTGATTGCGGGCCTGCCTGCCATTCGTGAAACAGCGATGTCCGGCAGCCCCCGCCTGCCTTGGTGCATGATGGGCGTCTGCTTCGATTGCCTGGCCGAGATTGATGGGGTCGCGAACCGGCAGGCCTGCATGGTGCCGGTCGCTGCCGGCATGCACATCGCCCGCCAACACGGCGCGCGGGAGCCGCAGCGATGAGCCTTGTGCCCGTCACTACGCCTCAGGCGCCGCGCAAATTTGACCTGGCCATTGTCGGTGCTGGGCCGGCCGGCATGGCGGCGGCGATCACCGCGCGCGATTGCGGGCTTTCCGTGCTGGTGGTGGATGAAAACGCGGCACCCGGCGGGCAGGTGTTTCGCGCCGCCGAATTGGCCGGCACCGATCCCGCCTTGGCGCGCGACATGACGCCCGGGCTTGATCTGATCGCGCGCTTTCGCGCACTTGATATCATCTATCGCCCCGGTACCACGCTTTGGATGCTCGATCCCGATACGGGCACGCTTTCAGTTTCTCGTCAGGGTGAAAGTTCGGATTTTGTGGCGGATCGCATCCTGCTCGCAACCGGTGCCCAGGAAAGGCCAATGCCCATTCCGGGCTGGACTCTGCCTGGGGTGATGAGTGCGGGCGCGGCGCAGATTGCGCTGAAAACGGCCGGCATGGTGCCATCGGGCAAGGTGGTGCTGGCGGGGCAGGGGCCGCTGATGTGGCTGCTGGCCAATCAATTGATCCGCGCAGGCGTGCTGCCGGTGCTGGTGGAAACACGCAGCCAGCCCATTTTGCGCACGGCACTTGAACAGGGCGGGATTTTTGCGGGCTTTGCGCAGCTTGCCAAAGGCATTGGGCTGATTCTGAAGGCGCGTCAGTCCGGCATGCGGGTGATCACGGGCGCGAAGCATTTGCGCGCGGAAGGCAGTAGCCGGATACAGACACTGCGCTTCGAAGGCGGTTTTGAACCCTGCGATACGCTGCTGCTGCATGAAGGCGTAATCCCTTCGACGCATATCTCCATGGCGATTGGGTTGGAACATGTTTGGGATGCGCGGCAGTTTTGCTGGCGGCCCAAGCTGGATGTTTTTGGCGCGTCTTCCCATGCGCGTATTGCGGTTGCCGGCGATGGCGCGGTGATTGGCGGCTGGGAAGCGGCTGTTGCCACCGGGCAATTGGCCGCCTTGGATGCGGCCTTTAGGCTTGGCAGGCTTGCGGGGGCGGATCGTGATTTCCGTGCGGAAGCCAGCGCGGATGCGCTATTGCAGGCCCGAGCGCTCCGCCCCTTTTTGGATGCGCTTTACGCGCCATCGCAGGAAATCCTGGCGCCACCTGAAGAATCCACCATCATCTGCCGCTGTGAGGAAGTAACCGCGGGGTCTCTGCGCTGGGCGGCGGCGATTGGTGCGACCGGTCCCAACCAGGCCAAGGCCTATTTGCGCTGTGGCATGGGGCCCTGCCAGGGGCGGCTTTGCGGCCCGACCGTGGCGGCGGTAATTGCCGAAATCCGTGGCGTCGCGGTGGAGGAGGTTGGGCATTTCCGCCCCCGCGCGCCCTATAAGCCCATCACCGTGGCGGAACTTGGCGGGGCGCATCAGGCGGGAGATAGGCTTTCCTGAGGCAAACAAAGGAAGTTATGCGCAAGGCGATGAACGCGCTAACAAAACGACATGAGTGATCCAAGGCGATTCGCGCGCCGCGAGGTGATGCTGGGTGCAGCGACGGCCGGGCTTGCCACTGGCATGTCGCCCCGCGCCAGCGCCGCATCCCGCGCGGCGCTTGATCGCCTGGCGCGGCGTCTGGAAGCGCTTGGCGAAGATGGGCTTGACCCGCGCCATTATGATGTGCCGGGCGGTACGCTCATGTCGCGTGCGGAAGCGGCCCTGCGGGATTTGGTGTTGGGCCGTGTCGTGCCGCCGCCAGGGCGCGCGGATATCAGGCGTGATCCCGTGCGGGCTCATTTTCCTGCCTGGCGCGAAAGGCTTTTCGCGAGTGCCGATCCAGCCAGCGTCCTGGACCAAGCGGCGATGCTTCATCCCGATGCGGCGCCGATCAAGGCAGCGTTGGTGCGATTTCTGGCCATCGCCGCGCGCGGCGGTTGGCCGGGCATTGAAGGCAATCTCACCAGCACGCTCGAACCCGGCAGCCTTGATGCCGCGCGGGTCGGGCAGCTTCGTGCCAGGCTGGCGCTGCTTGATCCGGAAGTACTGCGCGGCGCGGCGGCGGAAAGCCCCGTTTACGATGCGCGTCTTGAAGAAGCCGTCCGGCGCTTTCAGGCCGCAGAAGGGCTGGAAGCGGATGGCCGCATCGGGCGCCTCACCTGGGCTGCCTTGAATACGCCTGTTGAGGCCAAGATTGCCCAGCTTCGCGTCGCACTTGATATGCGCCGCGGCCTGGCCGCCCCGCCTGACCGGCGGATTGACGTGAATATCCCCCATTTCCGGCTGCGCCTGACTGATGCCGGGCGCGTGGTGCAGGATATGGCGGTGGTAGTCGGGCGGGTGGATCGTCAGACCCCCATGCTTGATGTCCGCCTGGTCGCGGTACAATTCAACCCACCCTGGGGCGTGCCGGATCGCAATGCGCGGGAAGATTTGCTGCCACGTTTTCGCCGTGACCCAGGGCGCATGCAGGCCATGGGCTATCGGCTTTATCAGCGCATTGATGGTGAACTCACGGAAATTGACGCCACCACGGTGGATTTCGGCGCCTATTCCAAGGATCGCTTTCCCTTCATCATCCGCCAGGACCCGGGCGAGGTGAATGCGCTTGGCCGAATCAAATTCGTCATGCCGAACCGCGACGATATTTTCATGCATGACACGCCGGATCGGCATTTGTTCCGCCGCCCGGACCGCGCCTTTTCATCCGGCTGCATTCGCCTGGAACGCCCAATGGATTTGCTGGCCGAGGCCTTCATCGGCATGCCGGCCTGGAACCGGGAACGCGTTGATCGCGCGTTGGAAAGCGGCGCGACGCAGGGTGTTTCGCTGGCGCGGGCAATCCCGGTGCGCCTTCATTATGACACGGTGATGGTTGAAGCCGGAACCGTGGTCATGCGCCGGGATATCTACGGCCTTGATGCCACCTATCTCCGCGCGCTGGACGCACCGCGCAGCGAAAGGCTGGCAGAGGCAACGCCCCGGCCGTGAAGCTGTAAGGCAGGGATCGGATATGGCGCGTTATCTGGTGACAGGCGGGGCGGGTTTTGTCGGCAGCCATCTGGTGCTGGCACTGCTTGATCGCGGTGATGAGGTTGTGGTGCTGGATGATCTCAGCCAGGGCCACCGCGCCGCCGTGCCTGCCTCAGCGACTTTGGTGCAGGCGCCTCTTGCGGATCGTGCTGAATTGAAGCGCGTTTTCGCCAATGGGCGCTTTGATGCCGTGCTGCATTTCGCGGCGCTTTCCCTGGTGGGCGAAAGCATGAAATCGCCCATGCATTATATCGCTGAAAATGTCGGGAATAGCCTGCGGCTTATTGAAGCCACGGTTGAGGCCGGGTGCCTACGTTTCGTGCTGTCTTCCACCGCCGCACTTTTCGGCAAGCCGGAACGCGTGCCGATTGATGAAGATTGCCCTATCGCCCCCGGCAATCCCTATGGCGAGAGCAAGCTGATGGTGGAAACGGCACTTGCCTGGGCGGGGAGCATCCATGGCCTACGCTACGCCGCGCTTCGGTACTTCAACGCCGCCGGATCAGACCCCGCCGGCCGCGCGGGGGAAGATCACAACCCCGAGACCCATCTTGTGCCGCTTGCGATTGATGCGGCGCTTGGTCGGCGCCCGGCGCTGACGGTTTTTGGTGATGATTACCCAACGCCGGATGGCACCTGCATTCGCGATTACGTGCACGTAACCGATTTGGCGGATGCGCATTTGCGCGTGCTGGCGCGGTTAGAATCCCATGGCTCCTGCCGCTACAATATCGGCAATGGCGAAGGCCATTCGGTGAAACAGGTGCTGGATGCGATTGCGCGCGTGAGTGGCCGCGCGGTGCCGCACAGCATCGGCCCGCGCCGCGCCGGAGATCCTGCCGTTCTGGTGGCGGCAAGTGAAAGGCTGCGCGCAGAGACCGGCTGGGCGCCCCGCTTTGCCGATATTGACGCCATTGTCCGCACGACCTGGGCCTGGCGGGAAGCGCATCCCCAGGGCTACGGGGATCGTTAAGAAAAGGCGCAGTATAACCGCTGGTGGAAGGCTTCTCTGGCCCCGCCACCCACTTGCCCTTCTCCCCCCCCGGTGCGACAAACCCGGCCAGATTGCCAAAACACGCAAAGCGGCCCGAACGGCCCAGGCTATGGAAGGTTGAGCCATGTCAGAACTCGAAATCATCTGGACCAAGGTGGATGAAGCGCCGGCGCTGGCGACTTATTCCCTGCTGCCCATTGTCCAGTCCTTTGTCGGCATGGCCGGCGTGAAAATGACGCTCAAGGATATTTCGCTGACGGGCCGTATCCTCGCGAATTTCCCGGAAAAGCTGAAGCCGGAGCAAAAGGTGAATGATGAACTCGCCGAACTCGGCAAGCTCGCGCTGAAGCCGGAAGCCAATATCATCAAGCTGCCGAATATCTCGGCCTCCGTCCCGCAGCTTAAGGCCGCGATCAAGGAATTGCAGGGCAAGGGTTATGATGTGCCGGATTATCCGGACAACCCCACCAACGATGCCGAAAAGGAAATCCGCGCCCGTTACGGCAAGGTGCTGGGCAGCGCCGTGAACCCCGTGCTGCGCGAAGGCAATTCAGACCGCCGCGCGGCGGGTGCGGTGAAGCAATATGCGCGCAACAACCCGCATAAGATGGGCGCCTGGTCGAAGGACGCCAAATCCCATGTGGCCTATATGCCGGGTGGGGATTTCTATGGCTCTGAAGTCGCCACCACCATGACAGCGCCCACCAATGCGCGCATTGAATTGGTGGCGAAGGATGGCAGCGTCACGGTGCTGAAGGCGAAGACGCCTTTGATCGCCGGCGAGATCATTGATTGTTCTGTGATGAACCGGAAGGCCTTGCGCGCTTTCCTCGCGGAACAGATTGATGCCGCGAAGCGCGAGGGGGTACTGTTCTCCGTGCACCTCAAGGCCACCATGATGAAGATCTCCGATCCCATCCTGTTCGGCCATGCGGTTTCGGTGTTTTTCGCCGATGTCTTCCAAAAGCATGGCGCGACGCTCACGCGGCTTGGCGTCAATCCGAATAACGGTGTTGGCGATATGCTCGCCAAGATCGAAACCCTGCCCGAGGCCGAGAAGGCCGCGATCCTGGCCGATATTGACGCCACCTATAAGGCGCGCCCGGCGCTGGCCATGGTGAATTCCGACCGCGGCATCACCAATCTGCATGTTTCCAGCGATACCATCATTGACGCTTCCATGCCGGCCATGATCCGTGAATCGGGCAAGATGTGGGGCCCCGATGGCAAGCTGCATGATACCAAGGCAGTGATCCCGGATCGTTGCTATGCGCGGCTGTTCCAGACCGTGATTGAGGACTGCAAGGCCCATGGCGCCTTTGACCCGAAGACGATGGGCACTGTCCCCAATGTCGGGCTGATGGCGCAGCAGGCGGAAGAATATGGCTCTCACGACAAGACCTTCGAACTGGCCGCCGATGGCGAAGTGCGTGTGGTGGCGGAAGATGGCACGGTGCTGCTCTCCCGCCCTGTTGAGGCCGGCGATATCTTCCGCATGTGCCAGGTGAAGGATGCGCCCATTCAGGATTGGGTGAAGCTTGCCGTGCGCCGCGCGCGGCTGACCAATACGCCGGCGGTCTTCTGGCTGGATGCCAAACGCGCCCATGATGCTGAGCTGATCAAGAAGGTTGAAAAATACCTGAAGGATCACGACACATCCGGGCTTGATATCCGCATCCTGGGATCGGTTGAGGCGATGCAATTCTCGCTTGATCGCATCCGCAAGGGCTTGGATACCATTTCCGTCACCGGGAATGTGCTGCGGGATTACCTGACGGATTTGTTCCCGATCATGGAACTCGGCACCTCGGCCAAGATGCTTTCCATTGTGCCGCTGCTGAATGGCGGTGGCTTGTTCGAAACCGGCGCGGGTGGTTCGGCGCCCAAGCATGTCGAGCAATTCCAGGGTGAAGGGTATCTCCGCTGGGATTCGCTTGGCGAATTTCTCGCCCTTGGCGCTTCGCTTGAGCATTTGGCGCAAACCACCAATAGCGAAGATGTGAAGGTGCTGGCCGAGACGCTGGATGAAGCCAATGGCAAGATCCTGGAATATAACCGCTCCCCCGCGCGCAAGGTGGGTGAGATTGATAACCGCGGCAGCCATTTCTACCTCGCGCTCTACTGGGCGCAGGCGCTGGCGGCGCGCGACAATAGCTCAGGCCTCGCCGCGCGCTTCAAGCCGCTCGCGGATATGCTCTCGGCCAATGAAGCCAAGATCTACAAGGAATTGATTGACGCGCAAGGCAAGCCGCAGGAATTGGGCGGGTATTATCGGCCCGATGATGCCAAGACGGGCGCGGCGATGCGCCCAAGTGCCACACTGAACGACGCTTTGGCGACGCTGAAGGGGTAAGCTGAACCACCCCAGAACAATCCTATGGCGTGATCCGGGAAACTGGGTCACGCTATTTTTTTGTGAAGGTGAGGGGGATCGGCCATGCCGCTTTTATCTCGTCGGGTTGTGCTTGCAGCCGGGCTTTTCGCGCCCGCCATCCTGAAAGCGCAGGGCGTTTGGCCCGCAGCGCCCATCCGTTTCGTCATCGCTTTCCCGCCAGGTGGGCCGAGTGACATTCTGGGGCGGTTGGTGGCGCGCAAGATCACCGAACAAAAAGGCTGGCAGGTGGTGGTGGAAAACCGCGCCGGCGCGTCAGGCATTATTGGCATGGGTGAGGTCGCCCGCGCGGCACCCGATGGTTATACTGTGCTGATCAATGCCTCGGCCCATTCCATCCTGCCGACGACGCATAAGGACAAGGCGCCTTTTGATATTCCAAGCGCCTTCCTGCCTATCACCATGCTGGGGCGCACGCCGCTATTGGTGACCACAACGCCAAGCCTGCCGATCCACAATATCGCGGAATTGTTGGCCTATGCGCGGGCCAATCCGGGCAAGCTGAATTTCACGGCGGGCTCCCCCGGCGGTGGGCCCCATTTGGGGGCGACCTTGTTTCGCCTGACGACCGGGATTGATATCCAATTCATTCCCTATCGCGGCTCTGGCCCGGCCTTGCAGGATCTGGCCGCGGGCAATGT
This sequence comes from Roseomonas sp., assembly GCA_020249825.1. GTDB lineage: Bacteria > Pseudomonadota > Alphaproteobacteria > Acetobacterales > Acetobacteraceae > Neoroseomonas. The sequence goes on along the minus strand of JADCEX010000299.1, from coordinate 6,796 downwards.
GCAGCTTGGCTTTGATTCGCTCACCGCCTCGGCGGGGCTGGCGCGCGGTGGGCAGATCAGGCCCATCGCGGTCACTTCCCCCACGCGCAACCGCGCTTTTCCGGATGTGCCGAGTATCGCCGAAACCGTGCCGGGGTTCGAAGCGGATACCTGGGTGGCGGCCTTCCTGCCGGCGCGCACGGCGCCCGCCATTCAGGCGCAATTATATGAAGCCTTTGCAGCGGCGATTGCAGCGCCGGATCTCACGCAACGCATCCTGGAATTGGGCACGGAGCCCGGCGGGCAAAGCCCCGCCGAATTTGATGCGGTGCTGAAGCGAGAAATTGCGATGTGGGCCGATGTGGTGGCCAAGGCCGGGATCAAGGTGGAATAAAGCTACAGCTTCTTCCGCAACCACACCCGCGCATGGCCCGCCGGCATGCCTTCCAGCTTGCCGAATTCCACATAGCCATTGCGCTTCCAGAAGCCTGGCGCCTGGAAGCTGAAGGTATCCGTATAGGCATTGGTACAGCCGCGTTCGCGGCCAATCGCCTCCGCACGGTGCAGCAATTCCTCACCAATGCCGCGCCGGCGCATGCCGCGTTCCAGATAAAGCCAATCAATGAACAGCCAGCCCCAGAAGGTCAGGCCCAATAAGCCGCCGAGCGTCTTGCCATCCGCATCCTGCACCAGAAGCGTCACCGGCTCCCGGTCATAAGGCCCGCCAGTTTCCTGGTTGAAGTTATGCAGCCCGCGCTGGATGGCGGCGACCGCTTCGAATTCGGGCGCGGCATCCTCAACAATCTGGATGCCGTCCTTCAGCGTAATGCTCATCCCGCGATGCGCCCAAAGCCGGAAAATGCCACCACGACCAACCCCATGATCAAATTCACCAATACCAGCTTTCTGATACTCTCCAGCGAACGCGCGGCGCTGGGCTTGTCGCCCGCCGCCATCGCCCGGCGCATGGCGCCCCAGGGGCCAAAGAATAGCGCAAGAAAGACCAATGCCATAATCAGCCCCAGCAAATGCATCAGATGCAGGCTCCATCGCGCGCCGGCAAAGCCGCCATGCCACAGGAAGAACAAGGCCCAGCCGGTCAGCAGCACGATTGGCATGGCATGCCACACAATCAGAAAGAAACGCCTAAAGGCCGCCTGCGCGAGCGCCAGACGCTCCGGCGCTTGCAGCACCTCATGCGCGGCGGGGCGCAGCACCAAAAGTGCGAAGCCCATGCCGCCCACCCAGAGCACCGCGCCCAGCAAATGCAGCGCCAGTAGAAGATCACTCATCATCTCAAACCCTTTTTACGGATCGCTTCCAAGGCACTCGCGAGGCCCCGCACTTCCGCCGCTGCTGGGCCGCGGGGCGCGGCTTCCACCACGCCAAGCCCGGCCATGAAAGCCTGGGCATAGGCGGTGCGATTGCCAAGTACGGCATCCAGCATGGGCAAATTGCGGTCGCGGATTTGGCCTTCAATATCATCGCGCAGCTTGCCCGAAGCCGGCGCGCGGTTCAGCAGCAGCCGAAAGGGCCGCCTTTCCTGCTTGGCCAGATCAAGCGTGGCGTCCATGGACCAAAGATCAGCGGCGGATGGCTGCAAGGGCACCAGCACCAGATCAGCGCCGCGAATGGCAAGCTTGGCATCCGTGTCATCATGCGGCGCGGTGTCCAGCAGCACGAAATCCTGTTCCCGCTTCAGCCTTTCCAGCGTGGCGGGCAGGCGCCAGCCGGTCGGCGCCTCAAAATGCAGCGTATGGGCCTTTTTGCTCACGCCGCGCTGCTGGTCCCAACGCGCCAGGCTGCGTTGCGGGTCTATGTCCAAAAGCCCGACGCGATGGCCAGATTCCGCGAGCGCGGTGGCCAGATTGGCCGCCACGGTGGATTTGCCGGCGCCGCCCTTGCGCTGGGCGATGGCGATCACGAAGGCCATGCACGACTCCTGTTCTGGAAGCCCTTCTATAGCAGCTTGGCGCGCCGCTTGATCCAGTCCATATGGGTGGCGCGCAGTTCGGCTATAAGCCATCCATGCCGCGCCCTTACCCAACCGAATTGCTGACCCCCGCTGAGATGGCGCGCGCCGATGCCGCGGCGCTGGCAGCGGGCATGTCGACTGAAACCCTGATGGAAGCAGCGGGCAGGGCGGTGGCACGGGCCATTCGCGCCCGGTTCCGCCCCTGTCGCACCCTGGTGCTGGCCGGGCCCGGCAATAATGGCGGGGATGGCTATGTCGCTGCGCGCCATCTGGAACAGGCGGGCTGGCCCGTTTCGGTAGCCGCTCTTGCACCGCCCAACCCCGGCTCGGCGGCGGCGGCAGCGGCGGCACGCTGGCATGGCCCGATGGCGGCCTTCAATGAAGCCGAGGTCGCGCGTGCTGGGCTTGTGGTGGATGCGCTATTCGGCGCTGGCCTGACGCGCCCCTTGGCGCCGGAACTTTCCCAAATGCTGCGCACGGTCCAGGCGCCCTTGGTCGCGGTGGATGTGCCCTCAGGGCTTGATGGCGCAACCGGGCAGGTACTTGGTTACGCCCCGCAAGCGGCACTCACGATCAGCTTCTTTCGCCTCAAGCCCGGGCATGTGCTGCTGCCGGGCCGCGCGCTTTGCGGCGAGACCTTGCTTGCCGATATCGGCCTGCCGGAGAGAGTGCTGGAAGGCATCGCGCCGCAGTGTTGGCGCAATCACCCATCGCTTTGGGCGCTCCCATCACTTGAGGTCAGCGCGCATAAATACACGCGCGGCCATCTGACCATTTTGGCGGGGGCGGCCATGCCCGGTGCCGCGCGGCTGGCAGCATCAGCGGCGCGGCGGCTCGGCGCGGGCTTGGTCACGCTGCATGCCGAAAACCTTGATCTGGCCGCGATGCTGCGCGCCGATGCGCCTGGCCAATTGGTCAGCGATGCAACGCTGGACGCGCTTTTGGCGGATGCGCGGCGCAAGGTCTGGCTGGCCGGGCCTGGGCTTTTGCCGCATGAGGCAACGCGCGCCGCCATCCGCAGCGTGATTGATGCGGGCAAAATGTTGGTCGCCGATGCCGGCGCCTTGATGGCGGCTACCGAGGCGCCGGACCTGCTACGCGGCGCGGCAGTAATCACGCCCCATGCCGGCGAATTCGCCCGGCTTTTCGGCGCGCCGGGCGCGGATAGGCTCAGCGCCACGCGCGCTGCCGCGACAAGGCTTGGCGCGGTTGTCGTGCTGAAAGGCCCGGATAGTATCATCGCCGCGCCGGATGGCCGCGTGATCATCAATGACAATGCGCCGCCCTCGCTGGCCACCGCCGGCACGGGCGATATCCTGGCCGGCGCCATCGCAGCCTTGTTGGCGCAGGGCATAGCTCCGTTTGAAGCGGCCGCCGCTGCCGTCTGGCTGCATGGCGCCGGTGCGGCTGCAGGCCCACCGGGTTTGATCGCCGAGGATTTACCGGCACTGATCGCCAAGGCGCGGCATGATCTTTCTTCCTGAAGCCCATCAAGCGCGCCATAAATCCTTTGTTTTTTAAGAAATGTTTCGATAGGCTTTCCCCTGAAGGGGTTCGGTGCACACCATGTCCGATATCGCCATTGAAGCCGGCCTGATGAATCGTGCCATGCAGCGCGTGGCGTCCCTCTGGCGCGATCTGGCCAGTGTGGTGCAACGCAGCCCCGCCGCTTCCAGTGATTTCGCCGAGGAATTTCGCGAATGCCTCCAGGCGCGCGGTGGTGAGGTTTCCGCGCGTAACCGCGCGGCAGCACTTGCTATGCGCTATCGTAGCTTGGATGAGGCCGGAAAGCTGGATTTCCTCCGCGCCTTGGCCGGTTTTGATTCCAACGCGGCGGCGGTGACCAGCGCCATTGAAAAACTGAGCACCGCAACTGATGCCGCTTTGCGCGCCATTGCGCTTGCGGGGCTGCGCCGCGCTTTGGAACCGCCGCGCTTGAAGCTGCTGACGGCCTTTGCCGCCATTCCGGATGGTGTGAAGTTCCTCGTCGAAATGCGCGCGGAATTGCTGCGCCTCAAGGATGGTGAACCGGCCTTGCAGGCTTTGGAAACTGACCTGAAAGGCTTGCTCGCTTCCTGGTTCGATCTCGGCTTTCTGGAATTGCGCGCGATTGACTGGAAATCGCCCGCCGCTTTGCTGGAAAAGCTGGTGCAATATGAAGCAGTGCATCGCATCCGCACCTGGCGCGATTTGCGCAATCGTTTGGATTCAGACCGCCGCTGCTACGCGTTTTTCCATCCGCGCATGCCTGATGAGCCGCTGATTTTTGTGGAAGTCGCCCTCGAACGCGGCATGGCTGCCAGTGTGCAAAAGCTGCTTGATGAAAAGGCGCCGCTGCAGGATGCCGGCCAGGCGGATACCGCCGTGTTCTATTCCATCAACAATTGCCAGCGCGGCTTGGATGGCATTTCCTTTGGCAATTTCCTGATCAAGCGCGTGGTGGAATTGCTCGCCGCCGAATTCCCGAAACTGAAGACCTTTTGCACGCTTTCCCCCATGCCGGGCTTTCGCGCTTGGCTGGAAAAAAGCGCGCGGGATGGCGTGGCACTGCTGACCGCCGAGGAAGAGGCCGCCCTTACCGCCGCCATGGGCAATGGCACGGCGCTTGATTTCGCCAAGCTCATCACGGACCGCGCCTGGCTCAAGCAGGAAGCGCTGGCCCGCGCCACGGCCCCCATCCTGATCCGGCTTGGTGCGCGCTATCTGGTCAAGGAAGCCCCTCGTGGGAAACCCGGTCGCGCGCTTGATCCCGTGGCGCATTTCCACCTGTCCAATGGCGCGCGGGTCGAAAGGCTCAATTGGCGCGCCGATGTCTCGGAGAATGGTCTTCGCCAATCCTGCGGCCTGATGGTGAATTATCTCTATGACCCGGCCTCGATCGAGGAAAACCACGAAGCCTATGTGGGGGAGGGGCAGCGCGCGGCCTCGGGCGGGCTGAAGCGGCTGATCCGCGCCTGATTTGCCCCTTCCTTCGGCGCGGGCAAAGCGCCATATTCCAGGCAGGTTGTCGGGGGATCGGATCATGACAGTGCAAGGCAAGGGCAAGGCGCGCCATCTGCCGGGCAGCGCGCGGCGGATTGAAGTCCTCCATGCGCTGGAAAAGAAGCTGCTCTGGCTGTCTTCCTGGATGATCCACCACGCCAATCACATCCGCCCCAATCGGGATGGGTTGAAGGTGGGCGGGCATCAGGCATCCTGCGCTTCCTGCATTTCCATCCTGACGGCGCTCTATTTCGATATCCTGAAACCCGCCGATCGCGTGGCGGTGAAGCCCCATGCCGGGCCGGTGTTTCACGCCATCAATTACCTGCTGGGCCGGCAGCAGCGGGAAAAACTGGAAACGCTGCGGCAATTCCGCGGCATTCAGCCCTATCCCTCCCGCACCAAGGACGGGGCGGAGGTGGATTTCTCCACCGGCTCCGTCGGGCTTGGCGTCGCACTCGCCTCCTTCGGGTCGCTTGTGCAGGATTATGTGCATCTGCATCGCATGGCGCCCGAGGGGATTCCACCTGGCCGGCATGTCGCCGTGGTCGGAGATGCCGAATTGGATGAGGGCAATATCTACGAAGCCCTGTTGGAAGGCTGGAAGCACGATATCCGCAATGTCTGGTGGGTGGTGGATTACAACCGCCAATCGCTTGATTCCGTTGTGCCGGACAGGCTTTTCGGCCGGATCGAGGGCCTGTTCCGCGATATGGGCTGGAATGTCGTCACGCTCAAATACGGCCGCAAGCTGGAAGCGGCCTTTGCGCGGCCCGATGGCGATCAATTGCGCCGCTGGATTGATGATTGCCCGAACAGCCTTTACGCCGCGCTGACCTTCCAGGGCGGTGCCGCCTGGCGCGCCGCCATCCTGGCTGATCTTGGCCGCGTTGCCGGCATTCGCGCCATTATTGACCCGCTTTCGGATGATGAGCTTTCCGCGCTGATGACCAATCTCGGCGGGCATGACATTGAAACCCTGACCGAGGCCTTCCGCGCCCAGGATGCGGCGGGCGATCAACCCACCTGTTTCATTGCCTATACCATCAAGGGCATGGGCCTGCCCTTCGCCGGGCATAAGGACAATCACGCCGGGCTGATGACGAAGGAGCAGATGGAAGGCTTCCGCGCCGCCATGAAGATCCGCCCCGGTCAGGAATGGGATGAATTTGAAGGGCTTGATGTGCCCGAGGAAGAAGTGCGCGAATTCCTCGCCAGCATTGATTTCGCCAAGCCGCTCTCGCCCCAGGGCCGGTCCCTGCAGTCCCCCGTGATCCATGTGCCGGAACGTTTCGCCACACCGCGCGTGCCGGCAGGGCGCAAGCACTCCACCCAGGCTGCCTTTGGCGAAATCCTGGCCGAAATCGGCCGCGGGCAGGGGGAGAATGCCGAACTCGCCAAGCGCATCGTGACCACCAGCCCGGATGTGACGGTTTCCACCAATCTTGGCCCCTGGGTGAATAGGCGCGGTATTTTTGACCGCCACAAGAAGAATGACGTGTTCCGCGACGCGAAGCTTGCCTCGGCGCAGCGCTGGGGGATGTCGCCGGAGGGCCAGCATGTGGAATTGGGCATTGCGGAACAGAACCTGTTCCTGCTGTTGGCCGGCCTCGGCCTTGCGGACCGGCTTTACGGTGCCAGGCTTTTGCCGGTGGGCACGGTCTATGATCCCTTCGTCAATCGCGGGTTGGATGCGCTGATTTATGCCTGCTATCAGGATGCGCGGTTTCTATTAGTTTCAACGCCTTCCGGCCTGACCTTGGCACCGGAAGGCGGCCAGCACCAAAGCGTCAATACGCCCTTGATCGGCATGGCGCAGGACAGGCTTGTGTCCTACGAACCCGCCCATGCCGATGAATT
>JADCEX010000298.1 GCA_020249825.1 Roseomonas sp. | reverse complement strand
TGCGACCGACGCCGCGATTGCAGCGCTTGAGGGCAAGGGGTTGCTCTATGAAGGCGTGCTGGAACCGCCCAAGGGCAAGACGCCGGATGATTGGGAACCGCGCCCGCAATTGCTGTTCCGCTCAACGCAATTCGGCGATGATGTGGATAGGCCGCTCAAGAAATCCGATGGCTCCAACACCTATTTTGCGAACGACATCGCCTGCCATGCGGATAAGCTGAAGCGCGGTTATGATCTGCTGATTGATGTCTGGGGCGCGGATCATGGCGGCTATGTTTCGCGTATGGGCGCTGCCGTGAAGGCGCTTTCCGATGGGCGTGTGCCTTTGGAAGTGGTGCTCTGCCAGATTGTGCATGTGATGAAGGCCGGTGAGCCCGTGCGCATGTCCAAACGCGCCGGGACCTATGTGACGTTGCGCGATCTGATCGAAGAAGTGGGCCGCGATGCGGTGCGCTTTACCATGCTGACGCGCAAATCCGACGCGCAGATGGAATTCGACCTGGACAAGGTTGTTGAGCAAACCCGCGAAAACCCGGTCTTTTACGTGCAATATGCCCATGCGCGCTGCCGGTCCGTACTCCGCCAGGCGGGTGAGCCTGAGGCGGCGAAGCTCGCCACCGCGCCGCTTCAGCATCTGCGCGACAAGGCGGAATTGGACCTGATCCGGCGCCTGATTTCCTGGCCGCGGGTGGTCGAAGCCGCCGCCTTGGCCCGGGAACCGCACCGGGTAGCGTTTTTCCTTCATGACTTGGCGGCAGATTTCCATGTATTATGGAATCGAGGCCGGGAAGACTCGACACTCCGCTTCATCCGAGAGGATGAGCCGGAGGCCACGGCCGCCCGGCTTGCGCTGGTGGCGGCCACGGCAAGTGTCATTCGTTCCGGCCTTGGCGTCATGGGGGTGACGCCGGTCGAGGAAATGCGCTGACACTATTCCAGCGCCGATCGGGGGATAGGCGTGAGGGAAGTTCCAGTTCCAGCCTATAGGCTGGGTCGCAAGGCAGGTGGGGGCCTGCCTTGGCGAATAATCATCATCGCGGGCTCCGTGCTTGCGGCGGGCGCTGTCATTGCGGCCTTGGTCTGGGGGTTTTCGCGCGGGTCATCGCGCAATGCGCCACTCATCGAAGCCGATGCGCGGCCCATGAAGGTGCGTCCCGACAATCCCGGCGGGCTTCGCGTCCCTAATCAGGATGAGCTGATTTTTGACCGCAATCGCGGTGCGCGCCCCGCAACGCCGGGCGGCCTGGCGCCAGAGGCGGAAAAACCGCGTGTGGATCAGTTGCGTCAGCAATTGGCCGAGCGTGCGGCGCAGGAAGCGGCCCGCAGCGCGCCACCCGCCGCAACACCCGCGCCGGCACAACCGGCCGCGCCGCAAGCCGCAGCGCGCAGTGCGCCTCAGGCGGCCGCACCCGCCCCGCCCGCCACGCCGGCGCCGCCGGCCACGACCTCGGCACTTACGGCACCAAGCCTGCCTGCGCCCGTGCCGGCAAATGCCGAGCGTTTTGCGCCGGTCGCCAATGGCCGCGCGCAGGTGCAATTGGGCGCGCTGCCAAGCGAAGCCGCCGCGCGCGGTGAATGGGAAAGGCTGCAAAGGCGTGTGCCTGAATTGCTGAGCAATCGTCGCGTGACCTTGGCGCCCCTGGACCGTGAAGGGCAGACCACGATGTTCCGCATCCGCACCGGTGGCTTTGCCGATGCGGCAACCGCGCGCGCCTTTTGTGAGGAAATGAAGACCCGCAGCATCCCCTGCATGGTCATTGGCGGATAGGGTCGGATGGCGCCTATTCGTGCTGCGATTCTTGGCCTTTCCGGACCGCGCCTGACCGCAGCGGAAGCAGCACTTTGGCGGCTATTCCCGCCGCTTGGCGCCATTTTGTTCGCGCGCAATATCGAAGACCCGGTGCAATTGCGCACGCTCACCAACGACATTCGCGATGTGCTGGGCGCTGCCGCGCCGATCCTGATTGATCAGGAAGGCGGGCGCGTGGCGCGGCTTAAGCCACCGCATTGGGAAGCCTTCCCCGCCGCCGCGCGGTTTGAAGCGCTGCCTGAGGTGGCGCAGCGCGCCAATGCGCTGCTGCTTGGGCGCATGTGCCGCGATGCCGGGCTTGATGTTGTCTGCGCGCCTGTTTTGGATTTGCGCCTGCCTGGCGCGCATCAGGTGATTGGGGATCGCGCCTTCAGCGCTGACCCGGCTGAGATTGCGCGGCTGGGCGTGGCCTGCATCGCGGGGCTGCACGCGGCGGGCTGCATTCCGGTGATCAAGCATATTCCTGGCCATGGTCGCGCTTTGGCGGATAGTCACCATGAATTGCCGCGCGTTGCTGTGGGTGTTGACGCGCTTGCCGATGACATAGCGCCCTTCCGCGCACTGGCGGGCAGCGGCGCCTGGGCCATGACCGCGCATGTTTTGTATGAGGCCTGGGATGCGCGCCTGCCGGCGACACTCTCCCCCGTCGTCATTCAGAAGGTGATCCGGGGCGAGATTGGCTTTGATGGCCTGCTGATCACGGATGATCTGGCGATGGGCGCGCTCGCTGGTTTTGCGAATGATTTGGCAGGTGCGGCGCTTTCGGCCGGCTGCGATGTGGTGCTGCATTGCACGGGCAAGCTGGAAGACGCGGCGGCGCTGCTGGCCGATTGCCCGGTGCTGAGCGATGATGCCTTGCAGCGGCTGGCTTTGGCTGATGCGGCGCGGCGTGGCTTTGGCGGGGGGGATCTGGCGGCGCTGCGGGGCTTGCGCGATGCCGGGCTGGCCGGGCCGGTGGCGGCGGTGGGGGAGGGGGTTCCGACGGAGCGGGGGTAGGGGTGTCCAACAGACCTGGCTCGGTTTGTTTGAACAGTTCTGGTGCGTTTCCTAAGTGGGCCTCTGCCTTGGTTATGCCGCCATCGGGATTGATGGCAGCGCGGTAAAATAGGCCTCGTCCGGCGTCTGCCCGTCAAGGCTCGAATGGGGCCTTCGGGTGTTATAGAAGCCGTCGATGTATCGGCTGAGCGAAGCCCGCGCCTCGGAGACGCTGGCATAAGCCCTCAGGTAAACCCCCTCGTATTTGATGGTCCGCCAGAGCCTTTCCACGAAAACATTGTCCCGCCAC
>JADCEX010000297.1 GCA_020249825.1 Roseomonas sp. | reverse complement strand
ATAAGGCAAAACCGACCTCAGGGTCGGTTTTTCGCTTAATTGGTGGGCATGGAAAGAATGCCGCTCCGGAAAGAGAGCCATTCGCTTTCAATCAGCCACCATAGAATGAGCCAAATCACCCCCGCCAGCGCCGTGGTACCAAGCAGCTTCCAGCCCATCAGGTGCTTTTGCGGCGCACCGCGCCAGCCGCCTTCTTCCAGCTTGCCCTGGGAATCGGGGCGCGTACCCACCGGCAGCACACAAAACAGCGCGAGCCACCATAGCAGCAGATAAAGAATGACGCCGGTGAAGACCGACATGGCTTAAACCCTGATCACGTGGATTTCGACATTGGGCCGCTTCTTGAAGCGCCGCCCCAAAGCCTTGCGCAAGGCAGCACGGAGCGATTCGCGTAAGCTTTCATCATCATCGCGCAAGCCCGCCGGCAGATCGGCAATGCTGCGGCGAAGCTCGGCGGCAACCAGCCCAGGCTCAGGGTCCTGTTCGGCAAAAAGCCCGGGCGCGGTGATCATGGGATCGCCCAGCACCCTGCCCTGCCGGTCCAAAGCAACGGAAGCCAGCACCACGCCATTGAACATCATGCGTCGGCGCGCGGCGATCACATCGCCATCCAGGGGCAGCAGCCTTTCGCCATCCACGGCAAGCCGGCCGGTGGGAACGGTTTCAATCACCTCAGCCCGATTGCCGGAAAGGCGCAGCACATCACCATCATTCAGCAATACGGGCTTGGCACCGGCAGCGCGCGCCAGATCCGCATGTTCCTGCATATGGCGCCATTCGCCATGCACCGGCACGGCGATGCGCGGTTTTGCCAGCGCGTAAAGTCGGCGCAATTCGTCACGCGCCGGGTGGCCGGAGACATGCACCAGCGCCTGTTCATCCGTGATCACGCGGCAACCGCGGCGCGCCAGCCCATCCTGCACGCGCTGAATCGCAATCTCATTCCCCGGTATCTGGCGGGAGGAGAAGATCACCGTATCGCCATCACCCAGCGCAATCGCCGGGTGCTTGTCTTCCGCGATCTTCGCCATGGCAGAACGTGGTTCGCCCTGGCTGCCAGTGCAGATCAGCAAAATCTCATCATCGGGCAGGAAGCCCGCTTCTTCCTCATCCAAAAAGGGCGGGATGGATTTCAGATAACCGCATTCCCGCGCCGAGGCTTCCATATTGCGCAAAGACCGCCCGAGCAGTGCCACTTGTCGCCCCGCCGCACGGCCCGCGACCGCAATGCTTTCCAGGCGCGCGACATTGGAGGCGAAGCAGGTCACCGCGATGCGCCCCTTGATGCCTTTGATCAATTCAGTGAGCGAGGTACGGACTTCAGCCTCACTGCCCGAATGGCCTTCGACCAAGGCATTGGTCGAATCGCATACCATGGCGAGCACGCCTTCTTCGCCGAGCCTCGCGAAGGCGCCTTCATCCGTTGGTGCGCCGATCAGCGGTTGGGGATCCAGCTTCCAATCGCCCGTGTGCAGAATAAGACCATAGGGCGTGCGCAGCACGAGCGCCTGGGCTTCAGGAATGGAGTGTGTGACGGGGATGAAGCTGCAATCAAATGGGCCGAGCTTCACGCGCCCGCCCGGCGGCAATTCCATCAGGCGCACTTCATGGATCATGCCCGCTTCGCCAAGCTTGCGGCGCAGCACGGAAAGCACGAAAGCCGTGCCATAGATGGGGCAGCGCAATTGCCGCCACAAATGCACCACCGCGCCGATATGGTCTTCATGCGCATGGGTGATGATCAGGCCAAGTAAGGTGCTGCGATGTTCCGCAAGCCAGGCCGCATCAGGCACCATGACATCGGCTTCCGGCTGATCCGACCCGGCAAAGCCAAGCCCGCAATCCACCGCCAGCAAGGCGCCGTCACAGCGATAGACATTAAGGTTCATTCCGATCTCACCCGTCCCGCCCAGCGGGATGAAGGCAAGATCGCCAGTCATGACATTCATGGTGCTAATCAGAATCCGATCTGAGGGGATCGCGAAGCGCGCTTTGGTGGAAGACAGAAGAAGGATTGCGCTCGGCCAGCAGGCGCAACCCTTCCAACGTTATGTCGGGATCGGTTCTTTCAATGACAAGGGTGCCCTCGGCGAATAGCGGCGCCAAGCCACCCGTACCAATCACCTTCATGGGCCCGCCGAATTCTGCCTTGATGCGGGATACAATGCCCTCCACCAGGCCGACATAGCCCCAATAAATGCCCGATTGCATGGCGGGCACCGTCGCGCGCCCGATCACGGATTGCGGGCGGCCAATGCCAATGCGTGGCAGGCGCGCGGCGGCCTTGTGCAGTGCTTCGATGGAAAGATTGATGCCGGGCGAAATGGCGCCGCCCAGATAGGACCCATCGCCATCAACCACATCAAAAGTGGTGGCGGTGCCAAAATCAATCACGATCAACGGCCCACCATAGCGGGTATGCGCGGCAAGCGCATTCAGCAAGCGGTCAGCGCCGACTTCTTCCGGCCGATCCACGCGAATGGCGAAACCCCAATCGAGCGGCGCGCGCGCAATCAGCGGTTCGCAATCCATCCATTCGCGGCAAAGCCGGCGCAGATTGTAAAGTGCTGCCGGCACAACCGTGCCGATGACGCAGCGCAGGATATCATCGGGCTTTACGCCGGCATGCTGGAACAGCGTCAGCAGCCAGACGGCGTATTCATCCGAAGTGCGGTCCGCGCGCGTGGCAATACGCCAGCGCCCGCGCCATTCCGTGCCGTCATGGACCGCGAAAACGACATTGGTATTGCCGGCATCAATGGCGAGTAGCATGGGTCAAATGATCTCCCCAACCAGAATAAGCTGAACTTCGCTGCCTTTGGCAAGCTTGAGCCCGCCTTCAGGCGATAGCCCGGCAAAGGCGCCTTCCAGCAGCGCGCCATCGCGTTTCACCGATACAGGCGCACCCATGGCGGGACCATGGCGGAGCCAGGCATCGCGGATGGGCGTGAAGCCTTGGGCAAGGCGGGTTTCGTGCCAATGGGCGAAGTTTCGCAGCAGTGCCGTAGCCAAGATTTCAGGCGCGGGGGGCTCGGGCAGGAATTCCGCAAGGCAGGAAGTGGCGCGGTCCGGTAGGCTTGGCTTGCTTGCGATATTCACGCCGATACCGATGCAGAGCCAATCCAGTGTATTGCTGGCGGCCACACCGGTTTCCACCAGAATGCCCGCGGCCTTGGCGCCATGCAGCAGCAGATCATTGGGCCATTTCAGGGTGGGTTGCGCCGCTTCCGGCAGAAGGGGTTTGAGCGTTTCCGCCAAGGCCACCGCCGCCACGAAGGACCATTGCGGTGCCTCCCGCAGCGCCACGGCGGGTCGCAGCAGCACAGAAAGATAGAGATTTCCTGCCGGGCTTTCCCACCCCCTGCCCTGCCTTCCCCGGCCCGCGCTTTGCCGCAGCGCCAGGATGGCAAGGCCTTCGGCATCGCCAGCCTCTGCGCGCTGCTTCAGCGTGGTTGAGGTGCTTTCCAGCACCTCATGGCATTCAAGGCGAAACTGCACACGCGCTTCCTGCTGCGTGCCCGGACTTAACCCAGCAGTGCGGAAACCGCTTCCTGCGCCGCACGCACCAAAGGCGCCGGCATCAGGAAGAACAGTGTGGTGAAAATGCCGGAAATGGCCATCACCATCGTCAGCGTCTGCGGGCGCGCATCCAGCGGTGCCTGTGCATCATCAAAATACATCACCTTGACGACGCGCAGATAATAGAAGGCCGAAATCACGGAAGTCAGCACGCCCACCACCGCCAAAGTCCAAAAGCCACCCTGCACCGCAGCCAGGAAAACGTATAGCTTGCCGAAGAACCCCGCGAGTGGTGGAATACCGGCCATGGAAAACATGAAAATCGTCATCCACATCGCCATCGCGGGATCGGTCTTGCCAAGCCCGGCCAGGTCTTCAATGCGTGAGACGGCCTTCCCCTGGCGCCGCATGGCGATCAGCACCGCAAATGCACCGAGATTCATGGCGAGGTAGATCGCCATATAAACCGTGAGGCCATGCAGGCCCTCATCACTCGCGACCGCAAGGCCCATCAGCGCATAGCCAATATGCCCAATCGAGGAATAGGCCATCAGGCGCTTGATATCGCGCTGCCCAACAGCGGCAAGCGCGCCCAACACCATGGAAGCAAGCGAGATCAGAATAATCACCTGCTGCCATTGCGCAGCAAGATCAGCGAAAGGCCCGGCGAGGACGCGGGTGAGCAAGGCAATCGCCGCCACTTTCGGCGCGGCGGCGAAGAATGCGGTGACAGGTGTGGGCGCGCCTTCATAGACATCGGGCGTCCACATATGGAAGGGCACGGCGGAAACCTTGAAGGCCAGTGCGGCAAGGATGAAGATCAGCCCAACGGTCAGCCCCTGGCTGCGGCCGGCGGGATCAAGCAAAGCCTGCGCGATGCGTTCAAAACTGGTTGTGCCGGCAAAGCCGTAAACCAGCGACGCGCCATAAAGGAACAGGCCAGATGCCAAGGCGCCAAGCACGAAGTATTTCAAGCCGGCCTCGGCGGATTGTTCATTATCTCGATGAAAGGCCGCGACCACGTAAAGGCTGAGCGAGAGCAATTCGAGCCCGATATAGACGGTCATGAAATCATTCGCACTCAGCATGATCAGCATACCGAGTGTCGCAAATAGCAGCAGCACCGGATATTCGAAGCGATCCAGCCCTTCACGCGTATTGAAATCCAGCGCCATCAACATGCCGATGGCGGCACCCAGCAGCACCAGCAGCTTCATGAAACGCGCGAAGCCATCGGAAATCACTTGTCCTGAAAAGCCCGTGCCATCCGGCACGGTCAGCACCAAAGCCGCAGTCACCACCAAGGCACCGATCGAGGCCATGGTGCAGCCGAAGAACATATTCTGCCGCGGCAGCACACCAATCATCAGAATGGCCAGGCCAGCGCAGGCCAGCACAATCTCAGGCAGGGCGAGCATCCAATTCATGATCTTACAACCCCGCGAGCCGTGCAGCGCCGAGCGCGGCATGATGCCGTTCCACCAGCGCCGCGACTGAGGCTTCAAAGAAGGACAGGAAGCTTTGCGGATAAATGCCCATCCAGATCGTCAGCACGATCAGCGGCGCGAATACCGCATATTCGCGCGGAGATAGATCAAGCAGGCCACGCAAATCATCGCGGGTGATGCGCCCGAAGACGACGCGGCGATATAGATAGAGCATATAGGCCGCGCCGAGGATCATGCCGAGCGCCGCGCCAAAGGCGACCCAGGGGCTGACCTTCCAGGCGCCCAGTATCACCAGCAATTCGCCCGGGAAGCCGGCAAGCCCAGGCAGCGCGACGGATGCCATGGTGAACAGCATAAACACCAAGGCATAGGCCGGCATGATTTTCGCCACACCGCCATAGCGCGCGATTTCGCGCGAATGCACCCGGTCATATAAAACGCCCACGCAGAGAAACAGCGCGCTGGAGATGACGCCATGCGAGAGCATGGTGAACAAGGCGCCCGAAATCCCCTGCTGTGTAAAGGTGAAGATGCCAAGTGTGACAATGCCCATATGCGCGACCGATGAATAAGCGATCAGCTTCTTCATATCCTCCTGCGCCAATGCTACAAGCGAGGTATAGACAATGGCCACGATGGAGAGCGCAAAAATCCAGGGCGCGAATTCTGCACTCGCCACCGGCAACAAGGGCAGGCTGA
The DNA here is from genome assembly GCA_020249825.1 of Roseomonas sp. Lineage (GTDB taxonomy): Bacteria > Pseudomonadota > Alphaproteobacteria > Acetobacterales > Acetobacteraceae > Neoroseomonas. The sequence goes on along the minus strand of JADCEX010000297.1, from coordinate 11,357 downwards.
AGCGCAGAAAGCCGTAGGCGCCCATCTTCAACAGCACACCCGCCAGAATGACGGAGCCCGCCGTTGGTGCTTCCACATGCGCATCCGGCAGCCAGGTATGCACTGGCCACATCGGCACCTTGACGGCGAAGGAGGCAAAGAAGGCCAGGAATATCCAGGTTTGCAGCGATGGCGGAATGGTGAGCGTAAAGAGCTCCAGAATATCCGTCGTGCCGGCCTTGTACCACAGTAGCAAAATGGCGAGCAGCATCAGCACCGAGCCAAGCAGCGTATAAAGGAACAGCTTGAACGCCGCATAGACACGCCGCTGCCCACCCCAGACGCCGATGATCAGGAACATCGGGATCAGCACGCCTTCGAAGAAGATGTAGAAGACCACAAAATCAAGCGCGCAGAACATGCCGACCATCATGGTCTCAAGAATCAGGAAGGCGATCATGTATTCGCGCACCCGCTTCTGCACCGCTTCCCAGGAAGACAGGATGCAGATGGGTGTCAGCAGCGTGGACAGCAGGACGAACAGCACCGAAATGCCATCCACGCCCATGTGATAGGTCACGCCAAAATCAGCCAGCCAATCAAGCCTTTCGACGAACTGGAACTCCGCCTCGTTCTTGTCGAAGCGGAACCACAGCACCAGGGACAGCATGAAGGTGATCAGGCTGGTCCAAAGCGCGGTCCAGCGCGCGTTGCTCGCGACTGTCGCTTCGTCGCCACGGACAGCCAGGATGATGGTAACCCCCGCCAGGGGGAGGAAAGTGAGCAAGCTGAGCAAGGGGAAACCGACGTTATTCATTTTCAGCCCCCGAACAGCAGCAGCGAAACAAGCAGCACGAGCCCCGCAATCATGGTGAAGGCGTAGCTCGCGACGCGCCCGGTTTGCAGTGAAACAGCTTGCCGCGCCGCACCAGCGACTGATGCCGCGAGGCCATTCGGCACGCCATCAATGATGCGCACATCGCCAATCTTCCAAAAGCCGCGCGCCAAAGCCTGCGCGGGGCGGACAAAGATCGCGTCATAGAGCTCATCAAAATACCATTTGTTGAGCAGGAAGCGATGCACCCCAGGAAAAGCACGGGCCAGCGCACCAGGTAGGCTTGGCGCGAACATATACATCACATAGGCGAGCGCGATGCCACCAAGCCCGACAATGGTTGGCGCCAGCGGCACCCAGCCTGGCACTTCATGCACGTGATGCATGATTTGATTATGCGGCGCATTGACGATGGCGCCGTTCCAGAATTCTTCCCAATGATGGCCGATGAAGGAAGGTGCAAAGACTGCGCCGGCAAACACCGCGCCCACCGCCAGCAGCAACAGCGGCACCAGCATTACTGCCGGGCTTTCATGCACATGTTCCATGGTGTGATGATCCGCCCGCGGCGCTCCATGGAAGGTGAGGATCAACAACCGCCAGGAATAGAAGGCGGTCAGGAAGGCCGCAATCAACCCGCAGATGAAGGCGTAAGTGCCAACGCCCGAATGCGCCGCGAAGGCCGCTTCCAGCACGAAATCCTTGGAGTAATAACCGGCGAAATAGGGCACGCCCGCCAGCGCCAGCGAACCGATCCACATCACCGCATAGGTCACCGGAATCTTCTTCCAGATGCCGCCCATCTTCCGGATATCCTGCTCATCAGACATGGCATGGATCACGGCACCGGCGGACAGGAACAGCAGCGCCTTGAAGAAGGCATGGGTGAAAAGATGGAACACCGCCCCCTGATAGGCGCCCACCCCGGCGGCAAAGAACATGTAGCCAAGCTGCGAACAGGTAGAATAGGCGATGATGCGCTTGATATCGTTCTGCACGCAGCCAATGGTCGCGGCGAACAGCGCGGTTGACGCCCCCACCACCGTCACGATGGCAAGAGCAGTCGGCGAATATTCAAACACCGGCGACATGCGCGCCACCAGAAATACGCCCGCCGTCACCATGGTCGCGGCATGGATCAGCGCGGAAACCGGCGTCGGCCCTTCCATCGCATCCGGCAGCCAGGTGTGCAGGCCAAGTTGCGCCGATTTCCCGCAAGCGCCGAGGAAGAGCAGAATGCAAATCACCTCGTAAGCCGGCAGGCCAGCGAAGCGCGCATCCTTATGCTGGTCAATCGCGCCGAAGATTTCGCTGAATTCGATGGACCCAAAGACCCAGAAGGTCAGGCACAGCCCCAGCATGAAGAACAGATCGCCCACGCGATTGACGATGAAGGCCTTCATCGCCGCCGCGCAGGCGCTTTCCTTTTCATACCAATAGCCAATCAGCAAATAGGAAGCGAGGCCAACGCCTTCCCAGCCGAAGAACAGCTGCACCAAATTATCCGCTGTCACCAGCATCAACATCATGAAGGTGAATAGCGACAGATAGGCGAAGAAGCGCGGCGTTGTCGGGTCATGCGACATATAGCCAACGCTATACAAATGGATCAGCGTGGAAATGCAGGTGACCATCGCCACCATCACGACACTCAGCGTGTCATAGCGCAGCGCCCAATCAAGCCCGAAGGACCCCACATCCAGAAAGCGCAGCAGCACCACCGTTTGCGGCGCATGGCCCAAGGCCACTTCAACAAAGGAAGCCACACCGCAAATGGCGGCCAGCGCCATGCAGATCACCGTGACCCATTGCGAAGCCTTGTCGCCAATCCAGCGACCAAAGAAACCCGCAATGGTCGCACCCAGCAGCGGGAAGAAAACGGCGCCGACAAACATCGCGCTAACCCTTCAGGGTCGAGATATCCTCGACCTCGATCGAACCGCGGTTGCGGAAGTAAACGACAAGAATTGCAAGACCAATGGCGGCTTCAGCCGCCGCCACGGTCAGGATGAACATGGTGAAGACCTGCCCAGCGAGGTCATTCAGATGCGCGGAAAACGCCACCAGGTTCAGATTGACCGAAAGCAGGATCAATTCCACCGACATCAGAATGACAATCACATTCTTGCGGTTCAGGAAGATCCCGAAAATGCCGAGGACGAAAAGGATCGCCGCCACGGTCAGGAAATGGGACAGGCCAATGGTCATGTCAGTGATGCCCCCCATGGCCGTGGTGATGCTCAATGGGCTTGGGCGCGGCTTCCTCAGGCAAGGGCGGGCGCCTTATGCCAAGCTGCTTCAAGCCGGCGCCGGTCGGTACCGCGACATTGGTGACAGAACCCGAACGCGCGATCTGTTCCGCGATATTCTGCCGTTTGGAATTGGGCTTGTCGCGCAGCGTCAGCACAATGGCGCCAATCATCGCCACCAGCAGGATCAGGCCGCAGCCCTGAAACAGATAGATGTAATCAGTGTAGAGAATGCGCCCGAGTGCCTCAGCATTGGGAATATCAGATGGCGTTTCATTGAGCCGAAGCTGCATCGCCCCAGGCGCCATGCGCCAGCTGATCATGACCATGACCAATTGCACCAGCAGCACCAGGCCAATCAGCGCGCCCACTGGCGCATAACGCTGGAATCCTTCCCGCAGCCGCGCGAAATCAATATCCAGCATCATCACGACGAACAGGAAGAGCACCGCAACCGCGCCGACATAGACAATCACCAAAATCATGGCGAGGAATTCAGCACCGGCAATCAGAAAGAGACCCGCCGCATTGAAGAAGGCGAGGATCAGGAACAGCACGCTATGCACCGGGTTCCGGCTGGTCACCACCATCACTGCGGAACCAATCAGCACCGCAGCGAAGGCGTAGAAGGCAAGAGCAGCGATCATGAAAGCCCCCTTCCCTTACCGATACGGCGCATCGAGGCGTAGCCTCTCAGCCAGCATGGGTTCCCAACGATCGCCATTATCCAGCAGCTTTTCCTTGGTGTAGATCAGTTCCGAACGCCGCTCGACCGCGAATTCCATATTCGGACCTTCGACAATGGCATCCACCGGGCAGGCTTCTTCGCAAAGGCCGCAATAGATGCACTTCGTCATGTCAATGTCGTAGCGCGTGGTGCGGCGGCTGCCGTCTTCCCGTGGTTCGGCTTCAATGGTGATGGCCTGCGCGGGGCAGACAGCTTCACACAGCTTGCAGGCAATGCAGCGTTCTTCGCCATTCGGGTAGCGGCGAAGCGCATGTTCACCCTTGAAGCGCGGCCCAAGCGGCCCGCGTTCATAGGGGTAGTTCAGCGTCACCTTCTTCTTGAAGAAGTATTTCAGCGTCAGCGCCATGCCGGAGACGATTTCCGTAAGCAGCAGGCTACGTGCGACGCGATCGAGAGAAGCCATGTTCAGCGCCCCATCAAGCCGGCAGCCAGCCGGTAAGTTTCAGAACCGCCGCGGTAATCACCAGCCAGGTCAGGCTGAAGGGCAGAAACACCTTCCAGCCCAGCCGCATCAACTGGTCATAGCGGTAGCGCGGGAAGGTCGCGCGGACCCAGATGAAAACGAACAGCAGGAAGCAAACCTTCAACACGAACCAAATCGGGCCGGGGATCCAGGTGAAGGGTTCAATTGCCAGTGGCGGATACCAGCCCCCCAGAAACAGGATTGTAGTGAGAGACGCCATCAGAATCATATTCGCGTATTCGCCCAGGAAGAATAGCGCGAAAGACATGCTGCTATATTCAACAAAGAAGCCCGCCACCAATTCGCTTTCGCCTTCCGGCAAATCAAACGGCGCGCGATTGGTTTCCGCCAGTGTCGAGATGAAGAAGATCACGAACATCGGGAACAGCGGAATGACGAACCACAGATTCTCCTGCGCCTTCACAATCGCATTCAGATTGAGCGACCCCACGCAGAGCAGCACGGTCACAATCACGAAGCCCATGCTGACTTCATAGGAAACCATCTGCGCGGCGGACCGCAGCGCACCCAGGAAGGCGTATTTGGAATTGGAAGCCCAGCCCGCGATGATGATGCCGTAAACACCGAGCGAGGAAATGGCGAAAAGATAGAGAATGCCGACATTGATATCGGCAATCGCCCAGCCATCATTCACCGGGATCACCGCCCAAGCCAGCATCGCCAGCATGAAGGTCAACATCGGCGCGAACAGAAACAGCAGCTTATTCGCCCCTGTCGGCACAATGGTTTCCTTGAGCAGCATCTTCAGCGCATCGGCGAAAGGCTGCAGCAGACCAAACGGCCCAACCACATTGGGGCCGCGACGCATTTGCATCGCCGCCAGCACCTTGCGCTCAGCCAGCGTCAGGAAGGCAACCATCACCAATAGCGGCACCAGCAGCGCCAGCGCCTTGGCCAGCGTCAGCGCCAGGACGCCGATGGGTGAGGCAAGAAATTCGCTCATCGCCTTACTCCGCCGCCAAAGCCTGCTGCGGCCCATAGACCGCGGCGCATTCTGCCATCACATCCGATGCGCGGCTGATCACATCGGCGCGGTGATAATCCGTGATCGGCAGCCGGAAGGCAGCCGCTTCCATCGCCATGGCCGCCTGAGGGCCGGCCATATCGGCGCAGCCGGAAGCCGCCACTTCGCCAATGCGCGCAAATACGGGGCTGACACCGGCCATCCGCGCGCGCAGTGCATCCAGATCATTATAAGGCAAGGTCTTGCCCACACCTTCGCTGAAGGCGCGAATGATGCGCCAATCTTCCCGCGCTTCGCCCGGCGGGTGAATGGCGCGATAGCCACGTTGTGCGCGACCTTCGGTATTCACCCAGGTCGCGTCCTTTTCCGTATAGGCAGCACCTGGCAGCAGCACATCAGCACGCGCAGCCATGGCATCGCCGTGATGGCCCTGATAGATCACGAAGGTGCTGGCCGGAATGCGCGCCGGTTCAAAGCCATCCGCATTGAGCAACCACAGCGCATCCACACCACCGCCGAGCATCGCGCCAAGGTCCTTGCCGCCCTGCCCTGGCAGGAAGCCGAGTTCCAGCGCGCCAACCTGGCCGCCAAAATGATGCAGCAAATTGAAACCGTGCCAATCGGGCTTCAGCATGCCGGCCTCAGCCGCCAAACGCCAAGCTGCCGTGAGCACCGCCGCCCCATCGGCCCGCGCCAAGGCGCCACGCCCCAGGATCAGCATCGGCTTTTGCGCAGCCTTCAGCGTCGCCGCAAAACCATGGCTGCCATCCAGTAGCGCAGTGATGGCCGAAGGCCCCTCACCCAGATGCGTGGCTTCATAGGTCAGATCGAGACCCGCCGGGCCGATATACCCAACCGGCAAGCCGCCCTGCGCCCAGCGCTTGCGAATGCGCGCGTTCAATACTGGCGCTTCCTTGCGCGGATCGGCACCGATGATGATCAGCGCATCGGCTTCTTCAATGCCGGCAATGCCCGTATTGAAACGATAGAAATCAGCCCGCGTGCCATCAATCGCCGCGCCATCATCGCGGCAATCAAGGTTCGTGCTGCCATAAGCCGTCATCAAATCCTTGAGCGCCAGCACGCTTTCCGCATCGGCCAGTGCTCCCGCAACCGCACCGATACGATCCGCCGGTGTTGCGGCGAATTTCGCGGCGATGGCGCCAAAGGCCTCAGCCCAGCTTGCCGCGACCATGCGGCCATCCTTGCGCAGCCAAGGCCGATCCAAACGGCGACGTTTCAAGCCATCGAAGGAAAAGCGGCCACGATCGGCCATCCATTCCTCATTCACCGCTTCATTGATGCGCGGCAGAATGCGCAGCACTTCCGGCCCACGCGTATCAATCCGGATATTCGCACCCACGGCATCCAGCACATCAATGCCATCCGTCTTGCGCAATTCCCAAGGCCGAGACACGAAAGCATAAGGCCGGCTAGTCAGCGCGCCGACCGGGCAAATATCAATCAAATTGCCGGAAAGCTCAGATGTCAGCGCCTTTTCGACATAGGTGCCGATTTCCATATTCTCGCCGCGATTGGTGCCGCCCAATTCCGGGGTACCGGCCACTTCTGCGGCAAAACGCACGCAGCGGGTGCACTGAATGCAGCGCGTCATCACTGTTTTGATCAGCGGGCCGATATTCTTATCCTTCACCGCCCGCTTGGCTTCGCCGTAACGCGATTTGTCATGGCCATAGGCATAGGCCTGATCCTGCAAATCGCACTCACCGCCCTGGTCGCAAATCGGGCAATCCAGCGGGTGATTGATCAGCAGAAATTCCATCACGCCGCGCCGCGCATTGCGCACCACGGGCGTGTCCGTGAATACCTTCATCCCATCCATGACAGGATAGGCGCAGGAAGCGACAGGCTTTGGCGCCTTTTCCACTTCCACCAGACACATGCGGCAATTGCCGGCGACGCTGAGGCGTTCATGATAGCAAAAGCGCGGGATTTCCTTGCCCGCCGCTTCGCAGGCTTGCAGCACGGAAGACCCGTTCGGGACTTCCACTTCAATGCCATCAACCGTGACCTTCGCCATGGCGCTTACTCCGCCGCCTGAGGCAGCGCGTGGCGCCGCTTGTAATCGCGAATGCGTTCTTCCATCAGCGGGCGGAAATGCCGGATCAAGCCCTGCACCGGCCAAACGCCACCATCGGCCAAGGCGCAAATCGTATGGCCTTCAATGCGACGTGTGACGTTTTCCAGCACGTCAATCTCCTCGATCTCCGCATTGCCTTCCACCATGCGGTCCATCATGCGCTTCTGCCAGCCCATGCCTTCGCGGCAGGGTGTGCATTGGCCACAGCTTTCATGTTTGTAGAAGGCCGCAAGCCGCGCAATCGCCTTGATCACATCGGTGGATTTATCCATCACGATCACGCCCGCTGTGCCCAGGCCTGAGCGGTGTTCGCGCAACGCATCGAAATCCATCAGCACATCATCACAGATATGCTTGGGCAGCAGTGGCGTGGAAGAACCACCCGGAATGACACACAGCAGATTATCCCAACCGCCGCGCACGCCGCCCGCATAGCGTTCGATCAGTTCGCGCATTGGGATGCTCATTTCCGCTTCCACATTGCAGGGGTTGTTCACATGACCCTGGATGCAGAAAACCTTGGTGCCCGAATTCTTGGGCCGTCCGAAGGAAGCAAACCATTCCGGCCCGCGCCGCAGAATCTCCGGCACCACGGCAATGGTTTCAACGTTATTCACCGTGGTCGGGCAGCCATAAAGCCCAACGGCAGCCGGGAATGGCGGCTTCAGCCGCGGCATGCCCTTCTTGCCTTCCAGGCTTTCGATCAGCGCGGTTTCTTCACCGCAAATATAGGCGCCGGCGCCGCGATGCACATACAAATCGAAATCCCAGCCCGATCCCGCCGCATTCCGCCCGAGCAAGCCGGCATCATAGGCTTCCTGAATGGCAGCTTCGAGGATAACGCTTTCGTTGTAGTATTCACCACGAATATAGATGTAGCCGGTATGTGCGCCCATCGCGAAACCCGCGATCAGGCAGCCTTCGATCAGCGTATGCGGATCGTGCCGGATGATGTCTCGATCCTTGCAGGTGCCGGGTTCTGACTCATCCGCATTCACTACCAAATAGGAAGGCCGGCCATCGGATTGCTTCGGCATGAAGGACCATTTCATGCCGGTCGGGAAACCCGCGCCACCGCGGCCACGCAGGCCGGAATTTTTCACCTCTTCAATCACCGTATCGCGCCCACGCGCGATGATGGCCGCCGTGCCATCCCAATTGCCGCGCATCCGCGCCGCAGCCAGATTCCAGGGCTGCCGGCCATAGAGGTTCTGGAAAATCCGGTCCTTATCTTGAAGGGCCATCTCAGCCTTCTCCCCGCCCGGTCAATACGGTTTGCTCTCCGGCAGGCGCGCTGGCCTGGCGGCCGATGGCGCTACCAGGCTTTGGCCTTTCGCCGCGCTTGAAGGCTTCAAGCAGCTTCACCGTGCTCTCATAATCAAGGTCTTCGTAGTAATCATCGTCAATTTGCAGGATCGGCGCATTCACGCAGGCGCCCAGGCATTCCACTTCCGTCAGCGTGAACAGTCCATTCGCGCTGGTATCACCAACGCCCTTCAAGCCGCCAGCATCCTTGCAAGCGCGCAGCACATCATCGGAACCGCGCAGCATGCAGGGCGTGGTGCCGCAAAGCTGCAAATGATGCCGCCCAATCGGCTTCATGTTGAACATGAAATAGAAGGTCGCCACTTCGTAAACGCGGATCGGCGGCATGGAAAGCCGCGCCGCGATCACATCCATCGCAACGCGCGGCACCCAGGCGCTGCCGGTCACGCGCCCCATCTGGCGCTGCGCGACATAAAGCAGCGGGATCACCGCACTCGCCTGCTTGCCTTCCGGGTAGCGCTTCAGAATGGTTGCGATCTTCGCTTCGCTTTCGGCATCGAAAGCAAAGCTTTCAGGTTCCTTGTGGGCTGGCGCGCTCACCGGTCAATTTCCCCAAAGACGATATCAAGAGAACCAATGACGGAAACCGCATCCGCCAGCATATGCCCCTTCGAGAGCACTTCCATCGCCTGCAAATGCGCATAACCCGGCGCGCGGATTTTGCAGCGATAAGGCTTGTTCGTACCATCCGCGACCAGATAGACGCCGAACTCACCCTTCGGCGCTTCCACCACGGAATAGGTGGACCCCGCCGGCACGTGATAGCCTTCCGTGTAGAGCTTGAAGTGATGGATCAGCGCTTCCATGGAACGCTTCATCTCTCCGCGTTGCGGCGGCGCGATCTTGTTGTCCATCAGCTTGATCGGGCCTGGCTTCATCTGCTTCAGGCATTGATCAATGATCTTCAGGCTTTCACGCATTTCCAACATGCGGACCAGATAGCGATCATAGCAATCGCCACGCGTGCCGACCGGCACATCAAATTCCATACGGTCATAAACATCGTAGGGCTGGCTTTTCCGCAAATCCCAGGCGCAGCCTGAAGCGCGCAGGCAAGGCCCGCTGAAACCCCAAGCCATGGCCTGTTCTGCGCTCATCACGCCAATATCCACGGTGCGCTGCTTGAAGATGCGGTTTTCCGTGAGCAGCCCTTCCAGATCCTTGAGGAAATCCGGGAACTTCTTCGCCCAAGCAGCGATCTTGTCTTCCAAGCCCGCCGGCAAATCCTTCGCGACACCACCCGGGCGGAAGTAATTCGCGTGGTAATGGCTACCGGACACCGCCTCATAAAACTCAAGTAAAGTCTCGCGCTGCTCAAACCCCCAAAGGGCGGGCGTGATCGCGCCGCAATCCAGCGCATAGGTGGTGATGTTCAGCAAATGGTTCAGCACGCGCGTCAATTCGCTGAACAGCACGCGGATATATTGCGCGCGTTCCGGCGCCTCGATCCCCAAGAGCCTTTCGGTGCCGAGCGCAAAAGCATGCTCCATGCACATCGGGCTCACGTAATCCAGCCGATCGAAATACGGCAGCGCCTGGATATAGGTCTTGTGTTCAATCAGCTTTTCGGTGCCACGATGCAACAACCCGATATGCGGATCGGCACGTTCCACCACCTCACCCTTCATTTCCAAAATCAGGCGCAGCACGCCATGCGCGGCGGGGTGCTGCGGGCCGAAATTGATGGTGTGGCTGTCACCTTCAATGGTGTGGCGGACCGTCTCGGGCTCCTGGCCCGGAATGGCGATTGCCTGGCTCTGGCTCATGCCGGCCCCTCCAGACGGTTCAGATGCACTTTTTCATCCCCGGGCAGCGTGGTCATGCCTTCCCAGGGACTCAAGAAATCAAAGCTGCGGAAATCCTGTTGCAGCGAGACGGGCTGATAAACCACGCGCTGCTGTTCAGAATCATACCGCACTTCCACATGCCCGGTCAGCGGGAAATCCTTGCGCAGCGGATGGCCTTCAAAGCCGTAATCCGTCAGCAACCGGCGCAAATCCGGCTGGCCCGCAAAGACCACACCATACATGTCCCAGGTTTCACGCTCATACCAAGTGGCACTCGGCCAAATCTCGGCAACCGAAGGCACAGGCGCCACACCATCCGTGGTGACCGCCACACGGATGCGGCGGTTTTCCGCCAGGCTCAGCAGGTTATAGACAACCTCGAAACGCTCAGCGCGTTCGGGCCAATCCACGCCGCAAATATCCATGCATTGTTCAAAGGAAAAACGTGGATCGTCGCGCAGCAGCAGCATCAGCGCCAGCAGCTGATCCCGATTGGCATGCACCGCCAATTCCGCCCCACCGCGCACCAGATCAAAGCCAGTGACAGCGCCTTGCGGCGCCGCAGCAGCAATCGCCGCGCCCAGCAGCTTCAACGGATTTTCAGCAACCGCTTCGACGGTTTCCGGCACTTGCTCAGCCACGGAGGATCGTCCCTGTCCTGCGGATTTTCTTCTGCAATTGCAGAATGCCATAGACCAGTGCTTCGGCCGTGGGCGGGCAGCCGGGCACATAGATATCCACCGGCACCACACGATCACAGCCGCGCACAACGCTGTAGGAGTAATGGTAATACCCGCCGCCATTGGCGCAGGACCCCATGGAAATCACCCAGCGCGGCTCTGACATCTGGTCGTAAACCTTACGCAGTGCCGGCGCCATTTTGT
>JADCEX010000296.1 GCA_020249825.1 Roseomonas sp. | reverse complement strand
GTCGGGTAGCGCAGCGTGACGGCTTCAAACACCACGCGGCCTTGCGCGGGCGGCAGGGGCAAAGGCTTCGCCGGGGCTGCGATGGCGGGCGGGATGGCCAGCACCTCACCAAGCCTGTCGGCTGCCGCTGCGGCGCGCTGGATCTCGCCCCATAATTCGCTGACCGTGGCGCCGGAGGAGGCCATCAGCACCGCGTAAAAAACAAAGGCGGTCAGCTCCCCGCCCGAAATCCGCCCCTCGATCACGTCGCGCCCACCGACCCAAAGGCTGAAGGTAATGGCGCCGAAGCCAAGCAGGATCACCGCCAGGATCAGCAGGCTGCGGGAGAAAACGCGCCTGAGTGCGGCGCGCACCGCCGCTTCAGACCCGGCAGCAAAGCGCGTGCGTGCGCGATCTTCCTGGGTGAAGGCCTGAATGGCGCGAATACCACCCAGCGTTTCCTCTGCTTGTGCAGCAAGATCACCGATCCGCTCCTGCGCGGCCTTGGAAAGTCGCCTTTCGCGGCGGCCAAAGAATATCAGCGGCAGCACCACCACGGGCAGGATCAGCGCAATCAGCGCCGCAAGCTTCGGGCTGGTCAGCACCAGCATCACAAAGGCACCAATGCCCGTAATGGCTTGGCGCACGCCCATGGAAATCGCCGAACCAATCAGCGATTGCAGTAGGCCAACATCGGCCGTCAGCCGCGACATGACATCGCCGATGCGCGCGGTTTCAAAGTAACTCGGCGAAAGCCCGGTGACGTGATCGAAAAAGCGCTGGCGTAAATCGGCAGCGACCCGTTCGCCCAGCCAGGACACCAGATAGAATCGCGTGGTGGTGGTGATGGCCAAGGCACTGACCAAGGCACCCATCACCAGCGCCGCGCGATCCAAGGAACCGGGCCCGCCGGCGAAGCCATCATCAATCAGATGCTTGAGGCCCTGCCCAAGCGCGAGTGTCAGCCCCGCCGCCAGCAACAACGCCGCAATCGCACCAAGCACGCGTGGCCAATAAGGCTTCAGTAGCGGCAGCAGCAGGCCAAGGGCAGCCAGGCTCGCGCGCGGGGCGGGCGTCACGTCTCAGAACGCCTTAGCGCATTTCGGCTGTTGATGGGTCGCATTTTCCGAGCAGCCAAGCCAAGCCGCTTGGCTTGAATATGCTTCAAACGTGCTGGCCGCCATTGATGTGGATTTCCGCGCCATTCACATAAGAAGACGCCTCGGTGCACAGGAAATAAATCGCCTGCGCCACTTCCTCTGGCCGACCCAGCCGCCGCATCGGGATTTGTTCCTGCACGATCTTCTCTGTGCCCGGGGAAAGGATGGAGGTATCAATCTCCCCCGGTGAGATCGCATTCACCCGCACACCGCGCGGGGCGAAATCCGCCGCCATTTCGCGCGTAAGTGCAGCGAGCGCGGCCTTGGATGTGGAATAGGCCGCGCCCGCGAAGGGATGCACCCGCCCGCCGGCGATGGAGGTCACATTCACCACGGACCCGCTGGCGCGCGCCAATTCATCCACCAGGCCGCGCGCGAGCAGAATGGGCGCGAAGAAATTCACCTGAAAAACGCGCAGCCACCCATCCGCCGGCATGGTAAGCGTGCCAAGCCGCGCGCCGCCTTCGCCCTTTGGCGAAATCGCGGCGTTATTCACTAGCGCATGCAGCATGCCGCCATCAGGGGCTAGGCGCGCGCGAATCTCGGGGATCATCGCCTCGGTCGCCGCGGGGTCACCCAGATCGAGTTGAATGTGATCCTCAGGCCCCATTTCCCAGGGGCATTGTTCCGGGAAAGGTTGGCGGGACACGGTAATCACGCGCCAGCCTGCCGCCGAAAAGCGCTTCACCGTGGCGTGGCCAATCCCGCGGGAGGCGCCGGTCAGCAACAGGACTCGGCGCGGTCCATTGGGCTTGTTTCGTTTTTCCATCATGGCACTGCAACTCCGGCCATTGGCCAAGGACGAAGGATTATAGGCGAGCGCGGGCTTTTGGGAAACCGGGCCCAAACGCAAACGGCCCGGCTACCGAAGGGCAGCCGGGCCGCAAAATTGGCGTGGTATTGGATCAGGCCGCGTGCCGATCGGGCTTGGTGAGGGCGCGGCTGGCCGCGGCAGCCCAGGCCGGGGCGGCGCGCAGCAGGCGGTCCAAAGCGGCTTCCGGCAGGGCTTCGGCGTATTCCAGGGCCGTTACAGCCTCAGTATCCCAATGGCGCAGGATTTCAGCCACCGCGCGCGTCGCCTCGGACGAGGGCACATGGAGCCCGGTGGCGCGGCGCGCCGCATTCAGGATGCGCGCAGCCGCTTCAAGCCGCGCACGTTCGACCGGGCAGGAATCGGCCAGTTCCGCGAGAATACGCTCAAGCCCTTGGGCAGTAGCATTACTGGAAATGGTCATGATGATCCCCTTCTTGAATCGCTTTGCGCTGCCCTCCCCGGAGCGCTTAGTGATTAAATGGTAAGCAAAGGTGGCGATATCAAGGCTTGCGCTGCCGCAAATGGCCAAAATTAAACCGGTTACTCCGGCTCGATCCCCGCCGCCTTGATCTGCCGTGCCCAGGTTTCGATCTGGCTCCGGATAAAGGCGCCGAATTCCTCAGGCGTGGAGGTGACACGCTCAATGCCGAGCGTCGCCAGCCTTTCGGCCGTTTCCGGCCTTTCCCAAACCTTGCGGAGCGCTGCATTCCAGCCCGTCACGACCTCTGCCGGGAGGCGCGCCGGGCCAACCGCGCCCATCCAGGACAGCAATTCAAAGCCCGGCAGCCCGGCTTCCGCCAGCGTCGGTTCATTCGGCAGCAGCGGCGTGCGCGTGGCGGAAGTGATGCCGAGCGAGCGCAGCTTGCCTTCCTGCAAAAAGCCCCTTGATGCCGCGACATCCACAATGATCCCGGTGACGCGCCCGGAAATCACATCCGTCATAGCAGGCGGGGTGGAGCGATAGGGCACGTGCTCCATCTGGATATTGCCAAGCGAAGTCAGCATGGCACCACCGACAACGCCCGTTGTATTGCCCGACGCATAAGTGAGCTTGCCGGGCTGGGACCGCGCCAGCGCCAGAAATTCCTGCAGGTTGCGCGCCGGCACCTGGTCATTCACCGCGAGCACGAAGATGTAAGTCCCCATGCGCCCAATCGGCGTGAAATCATTGATGGCATCATAGGTTGGGCGCTTCATCAGCGCCGGTGTCGCGCCATGCGGGCTATTCGTGGTGATCATCACCGTATGGCCATCCGGTGTGGCGCGGGCGGTGGCCACCGCGGCAATGGCGCCATTCGCCCCCGGGCGGTTATCCACCACCACCTGCGATCCCCATTCCTGTTCCAAAAGGCTCGCCAGCAGGCGGGAGACGGAATCGGTGCCAGACCCGGCGGCGAAGGGCACAATCAGCGTCACAGGGCGTGAGGGCTTCCAGGCGGCTTGCGCGCGGGCGGCGAAAGGCAGGGCGGCGGAGGCAGCAATCAGGGCGCGGCGGGACATCGGCATGGCGTGTTTCCTTTGTTTGCGCGCGTCATAGGCGGCGGGGCGGGGCGCTGTCCATGGGTTTCGCACTCTGGTCTTTCCTGGGTGTCCGGCGCAGCATGGGGGCATGACACAACGCGTCGTGATCCATTGGGGGCTATCGTCTTTGCATGGCTGGGGGGTCTATGGGCTGAACCTCGCTTTGGCCTGGGCCGGCGATGCCGCTGTGGAAGCGGCGACTGATTACGAAATCGTCCCGAAGCACATCACGCTTGATCCGCTGCAATGGCATGCGCTTGCTTCCTTTCGATCCCGTTCAGCCAATCTGCGCGCGCAATTGCTGCGCCAGAAGGCAGAGCCCATCACGCTGAATGCCGTGTTGCTGACCGCACTCGGCAATGATCTGCAGCCGCAGCCGGGGCCGCTTGGTGGCGCGCTGATGGGGCGGCCAAGCTTTGGCACCGTATTTTTTGAACGAGAAGCACTTGGCCCCAAGGCACGCGAAAGCCTGGCACGCCATGCGGCGATCATCGCGGGGTCAAGCTGGAATGCCGAAGTGCTGTGCGCGCATGGCGCGCCAGCGGTTGAATTGGTGCTGCAAGGGATTGATCCCGCGCTGTTTCACCCCGCCCCATGTCGCGGGCTTTTCCCTGGCCGCTTCGTGGTGTTCAGCGGCGGCAAGCTGGAATCGCGGAAGGGGCAGGATAATGTTATCGCCGCGTGGCGCATCTTTGCTGAAAGCCACCCGGATGCGCTGCTGATCGCTGGCTGGCATAATCACTGGCCGGAGGGCGCGCGCGGCATTGATGCTTCCCGCCGCGCCGCGCCGCTGCCCTTCCGCGCGGATGGTGCGCCGGATATCGCCGCCTGGGTCGCGGCCAATGGCATAAGGCCAGAGCAATTTCTGGATCTTGGCGTGGTGCCGAATGCGCTGATGCCAACGGTGTTACGTGAAGCCGATGCCGCGATCTTCCCCAATCGCTGCGAAGGCGGCACAAATCTTGTGGCGATGGAAGCCATGGCCTGCGGCGTGCCAACGATTCTCAGCGCCAATACTGGGCATCTTGATCTGTTACGGGATGGCACTGCGCTGGCGCTGGCCGATCAGCGCCCGATCCCAAGTGCACCCGGCTGGTGTGAAAGCAATATCGAGGAAATCCTCGCCGCGCTTGAAACCCTCTACACGGATCGCGCGCGGGCGCGGGACATTGGCGCGGCAGGGGCGAAGCTGCTTGCGGGGCTGACCTGGGCCAAAACCGCTGCCGAGATGAAGCGCGTCATCAACGCGCCTTAACTCACGCGGCTTCGATCGCCACGCCAATCTGGAACAAGCCCCGCGCCGCTGCATCTTCTGTCTGCGTCACGCTTGGAATGCCGAAGGCGGCAAGTGCCGCGCCATAGCGCAGCGTCAGCGCCTCGGCGCCGACCAGATGCACCGGCGGCGCAACACCGGCTTCCAGGGCCGCCGCTACCTCATGCCCAATCAGCAGGCCCGAAAGATAGGAAGCCGCTTCCATCTGCGGCATGGCATCAAACAGCGAAAGGCTGCGCAGGCCGAAAAGCTGATGCAGAAGCCCACCGCCCTGCAGCGCGCGATCCAGGCCGCGCGCAAAAGCGCCCGGATGATGCGCTGCGCCGCGATGGAGGCTCCGCGCCAGAATGGTATGCGCCGATAGCGCGGCGAAAACCTCGCCGGTCATATGCGTGGAAAAATCCAGGATTCGCCCGGCGCGCACGCGCACCCATTTGGAATGGCTGCCGGGCAGGCAAAGGGTTGCTTCCTGTTCCGGCAAATCATCCAAAACGCCCAGGATTTGCGTTTCTTCCCCGCGCATCACTTCCGGCACGCCATTGGCATCACGCGCCTTCAACCCCGGCACAAGGCGCACCCGCGTGGCGGGGAAAGGCACAGGCAGGGTCGCGCGGGCGATTTCAGCGACGCTGACAGGACAGGCCAGATAGGGCGCTTCCGACCAGCCTTGCTTGCTGCCGGCCATGCCGGCAATCACCACCAGCCTTTCGCCGGCATCCAGCCAATCCTTGGCGATGTTGCGCAATTCATCGGGAAAGCCGCCGGGCTTCACGGAAAGAATGCCCGATTTGCTTTCGCGCTTTTCCAGCACGGCCCCGGCCTGATCCAGCCGATAGGCGCGCAAGGATGTAGTGCCCCAATCCAGCCCGATCATGCCGGCTGCCCCCTTTCATGGCGCAGTCATGCCTGGAAAAACTTAACGGCGCGTCAGGAGGCCCCGCAAGGCAGCGCTAGGTTACCGCGCCGGCAGCAGCCCAATGATCTCCCGCGCCTGCTTCATAATGGGTTCCGCCACCGCATTGGCGCGCGCGGCGCCCAGATGCAAAGCGGCATCAAGCGCGCCAGGATCGGTCAGCAGGCGGCGCATCTCAGTGGCGATGGGGGAAAGATGCGCCACCAGCGCTTCCGTCAGCGTGCCCTTGAAGGCGCCAAACCCCTGGCCCGAATGTTCGCGCAACACATTTTCCGGCAGCGTGCCGGTAATCGCCGCCATGATGCCAACCAGGTTGCGCGCTTCCGGCCTGCCCTCAAGCCCGGCCATGTGCTCGGGGATCGGTTCCGCATCGGTTTTGGCGCGGCGTATTTTCAGCGCAATGCCATCCGCATCATCGGTCAGGTTGATGCGCGATTGATCGGAAGGGTCCGATTTCGACATTTTCTTGGTGCCATCGCGCAGCGACATCACGCGCGCTGCAACGCCCTGGATCAGGGGTTCGATATTCGGGAAGAAATCCACCCCGTAATCATGGTTGAATTTCTGCGCGATATCATTGGCCAATTCCAGATGCTGCTTCTGATCATCACCCACCGGCACTTTGGTTGCGTGATAGGCCAGAATATCGGCGGCCATCAGATTGGGGTAAACATACAGGCCCGCGGATGCGGCTTCGCGGTCCTTCCCCGCCTTATCCTTGAATTGAGTCATGCGATTGAGCCAGCCGATGCGCGCGACGCAATTGAAAATCCACCCCAATTCAGCATGGGCGGGCACATGGGATTGCACGAATAGCGTACACCGCTTGGGATCAAGCCCGCAGGCAATCAGTGCGGCGGCCATTTCGCGGGTTTGGCGCGAAAGCTCCTTCGGGTCTTGCCAGACGGTGATGGCGTGCAAATCCACAATGCAGAAAATGCTTTCATGCACATCCTGCATCGGTACCCAATTGCGGATGGCGCCCAGGTAATTGCCAAGGGTTGGAACACCGGAAGGCTGAATGCCGGAAAAAACGCGCGTCATGGGCTTCATCACCGTTAAGAAAATACAGCCGCGTGATCCCGCGCCATGCCCGCCGCGTCAAGCGGCAAGCGCCTGATGCACCCTAGCCCCGCGCCCCGAATATGGCGCTGCCCACGCGCACATGGGTCGCCCCTTCGGCAATCGCGGCCTCAAAATCGCCACTCATGCCCATGGAAAGGATGGGCAGCCCATGCTTCGCCGCCAGATTGGCGAGGTAGGCAAAATGCGGCCGAGGGTCGCCTTCCACGGGCGGGATGCACATCAGGCCCTTCACCGGCAGGCCGAAATCATCCCGCGCGGCGCGAATAAAGGCATCTGCCTCGGCGCGGGGGCAGCCGGCCTTCTGCGCCTCATCGCCCGTATTCACCTGCACCAGCAGATCGGGCCGGCGGGCTTCCTTGGCCATGGCCTCCGCAATCGCTTGGGCCAGTTTCACCCGGTCCAGCGTTTCGATCACATCCGCGATCCGCACCGCATCCCGCGCCTTATTGGTCTGCAAGCCGCCGATGATATGAAGGCGCAGCCCCGGATGGGCCGGGCGCAGCCCCGGGAATTTCTGCGCCGC
>JADCEX010000295.1 GCA_020249825.1 Roseomonas sp. | reverse complement strand
TGGCAAGGCCCCTTCCCTTGGCGCAATTTCGAAACCGATGGCTTTGCCGGCACCTGCCCGATCAAAAGCTTCCCGCCCAATGGCTATGGCCTGTTTGAAGTGTGCGGCAATGTCTGGGAATGGACCCAGGATTGGTGGAGCGCCAAACACGCCGCCGATCCTGAAAGCCCCTGCTGCGTTGCTGAAAATCCGCGCGGCGCAGACTTGGCAGGGTCTTTCGATCCTTTGCAGCCCGCCATTCGCATTCCGCGCAAGGTCGTGAAGGGCGGTTCCTTCCTTTGCGCGCCATCCTATTGTCGGCGCTACCGCCCCGCGGCGCGCCACGCCCAGATGGTGGATACAGGCATGAGCCATATCGGCTTTCGCTGCATCCGCCGCCCATGATCCGAATATCAGGAGAATAAATCACATGAGCCAAGATAACCAACGCCCATCACGCCGGGACATGCTGCTGGGCGGCGCCGCAGGGCTCGCGGCCGGCAGCCTCGGTGGGGTGCAAATGGCGCAGGCGCAGCAGCCAGCCGCCCCCGCGCGCCCCGCGGCAGCACAAGGTCAGCCGAATATCCTGGTCATTTTCGGGGATGATATCGGCTGGTCCAATATCTCGGCCTACAACATGGGCATGATGGGCTATCGCACGCCCAATATTGATCGCATCGCGCGCGAAGGCGCGATGTTCACGGATGCCTATGGCGAGAATTCCTGCACCGCCGGGCGTTCCGCCTTCATCACCGGCCAAAGCCCCTTGCGCACCGGCCTTTCCAAGGTGGGCCTGCCTGGCGCGCCGGAAGGGATGCGCGCCGAAGACCCCACCATTGCCGTGCTGCTGAAGGCGATGGGCTATGCTACCGGCCAATTCGGCAAGAACCATCTGGGCGATCGTGATGAGCATTTGCCCACCATGCATGGCTTCGATGAATTCTTCGGCTCTCTCTATCACCTGAATGCGGAAGATGAGCCGGAAAACCCCGATTACCCGCGTGACCCGCGCTTTCGTGACCGTTTCGCCCCGCGTGGCGTTTTGAAGACCTGGGCCAATGCGGACGGCTCTCAGCGCATTGAGAATACCGGCCCGCTGACCATGAAGCGCATGGAAACGGTGGATGAGGAATTCCTTGCTGGTGCACTGGATTTCATGGATCGGCAGCACCGTGCGGGCAAGCCGTTTTTCACCTGGTTCAATTCCACGCGCATGCATATCTGGACACGGCTGAAGGCGGAAAGCCAGGGCAAGACCGGGCTTGGCGTTTATCCTGATGGCATGGTCGAACATGATGGTCATGTCGGGCAATTGCTGAAGAAGCTTGATGATCTCGGCATTACGCAAAACACCATCGTGATCTACAGCACCGATAATGGCGCCGAGGTGATGACCTGGCCCGATGGCGGCGCCACACCTTTCCGTGGTGAGAAAGCTACCGCCTGGGAAGGTGGCTTTCGTGTGCCCAGCATGATCCGTTGGCCGGGGCGCATTCAGCCTGGGCAGGTGTTGAATGATATCTTCTCCCATCAGGATTGGTTGCCCACACTTCTGGCCGCCGCGGGTGAGCCGCAAATCAAGGAGAAGTTATTGGTGGGCCTCCGGGCTGGACGGCGCGATTACAAGGTGCATCTGGATGGATACAACCAATTGCCGCTGCTGACCGGCACCGGCCCCGGCGCGCGGCGAGAGATGTTCTACTTCACCGATGATGGCGATTTGGCAGCGCTCCGGTACGATCATTGGAAGCTGCATTTCATGATCCAGGAACATCATGGGCTGGAAGTCTGGGAACGGAACTTCACGCCACTGCGCTTGCCGGTGCTGTTCAATCTGCGCGCTGATCCGTTTGAACGCGCAACTGAATCCATTAACTACAATCGCTGGCGGATTGAACGCGCCTTCGCGCTTGTGCCGGCGCAGGGTTACGTTGGGCGCTTCCTTGAAAGCTTCAAGGATTTCCCACCACGTCAGCGGCCAGGCAGTTTCAGCCTGGGTGATGCGATGGAACGGCTGCGGCGCGGTTCGGCGAATTGAACCATGGGGCGGGGGTGCGGCATGATTGAAAGGCGGTCTTTCGCGGCTTTGCTTTTCGCCCTGCCCGCCGCTGCTTTGGCGCAAGGCGCGGACCCATTGCCTTCCTGGCGCGATGGGCCGCGCAAGCGCGCGCTATTGGAATTCGTTGCTGCCGTCACGCGCGAAGGTAGCGCGGATTATGTGCGCCCATCGGCGCGCATTGCGGTCTTTGACAATGACGGGACGCTTTGGGTGGAACAGCCGGCCTATGTGCAATTGCTGTTCATCCTGGATCGCATTCGTGCCTTGGCGCCGGCCAACCCCGCCTGGCAGCAGGATGCGGTTTTTCGCGCGGCCATTGCGGGCGATCTGCATGGCGCCATGGCGGGCGGTAATGAAGGGCTGATGCGCCTGGCCGGTGCGGCCATGGCCGGCAATGCGCCGGAGGAATTTCAGGCCATCGCGGCTGAATGGCTGAAGACCGCGCGGCATCCGAAATGGAACAGGCCTTATACTGCGCTGGTCTATCAGCCGATGCTGGAAGTGCTGCGCTTTCTGCGTGCTGCGGGCTTTGGCACCTTTATTGTCTCGGGCGGTGGCGTTGAGTTTGTGCGTGCCTTTTCTGAGGAAACCTACGGCATTCCGCCGCATCAGGTGGTGGGGTCAAGCTTCGCGCTGACGGTGGATGAAGAAGCGGGGCGGCTCATGCTGCGGCGCGAACCGCGCGTGGATTTCATTGATGATGGGCCGGGCAAGCCGATTGGCATTGCGCGCCATATCGGTAGCCGCCCGATTGCCGCCTTTGGCAATTCGGATGGCGATTATGAAATGCTGCGCTACACCACGGAAGGCGCGGGGCGACGCCTTGGCATGATCATTCGCCATGATGATGCGGAACGTGAATTCGCCTATGACCGCGAAAGCCATATCGGGCGCCTGGCGCGCGCGCTGGATCACGCGCCGACACGCGGCTGGCAGGCGGTATCCATGCGCGATGATTGGGCGCGGGTGTTTGGGTAGAGGGTCCAGCCCTGAAAATGGCCTGAGCAGCTGAACACGCTCCTCCAACGATCTTGGGGCATTGGTCATCTGACCGAGGCTAAAGGCCCCACCTTTCTGGTCTATCGCCCAGGCCGACTTTGGCCTGGTCCCGCGCAATATCGGCGCCGTCCTGTCCTTTTTTTCATTTCCACCAAACCGGCAGCAATCCACGCTCTGACTTGCTATAAGTGCGATAATGCGATGTGTAACCTTCCCATGAACCACGGCGTAAAGACCCAGGGCGCTATTCCAGTCATGCTTGACCCATCTGCTCAAGCCGCCCCGCAAGGAGTTGTCTTGGAATGCCGAGTACCTGCCTGTCAGCCTATCCTTTGGTATCGGGCCTGATGGATAAGCCGGGCCTTGCCGCCGCCGCGCCTGATGATCGCGATGCGCGTGATCTGCGCTGGTCGCGCCTTATGGCTGCGGCCCAGACGGGGGATCGGCGCGCCTATGGGGATTTGCTGCGCGAATGCCTGCCGCTGCTCCGTCAGATCTGCCGCGCCAGGCTGCGCGATGCGACGGAAGCCGAGGATGCGGTACAGGACACGCTGCTCAGCATCCATCGTGCGCGGGCGAGCTATGATGCCTCTCGCCCGTTTCGCCCCTGGTTGGTCGCCATTACCGAAAGGCGGGCGCTTGACCGCCTCCGTGCCCGAGGCCGCCGTTCCGGGCGGGAGGCCGCGCTCGATCTGGCGGCGGAACTCCCGGCACATGAAGGCAGCGCCGATGCGGCGATAGATGCCAATCGTGCGGCGGCGAAATTGCGCGACGCCGTGCAGGATTTGCCGCAATCCCAGCGCACCGCGCTTGGGCTGACCAAGCTGCAGGACCTGACGTTACAGGAAGCAAGCGCGCGTTCCGGCATGAGCGTGGGGGCGATCAAGGTCGCGACTCATCGCGCCGTTCAGACCCTGCGCCGCAGACTGACGGGTCGGGAGTAGCGCCTCATGCAAAGCGAAGACCTGATCCTCCGCCTGGCCGATGATCTCCGCCCTGTTCGCCCGGCCAAGCCCCCTGGCGCGGCAACGGCACTTTGGCTTGGGCTGGCTGCCGCTGTCATCATTGGGGCGGTGCTGTTTTGGGGCCTGCGCCATGATCTGGCGGAACGCCTCGCCACCGGGTTTGAGGCGCCGCAATTGGTGACGGCCCTGGCAACGGGCGTGCTTGCCGCCTTCGCCGCCTTTCAATTGGCATTGCCAGATCGCAGCCGGCTTTGGGCTTTGCTGCCGCTGCCGGCTGCCTTGGCCTGGATTGCCACCATGGGCTGGGGCTGCCTGCAGGATTTTGCGAACATGGGGCCGGATGCCTTGCATATCGGGGTAAGCCTGCCTTGTTTCAGCTTCATCCTGGGCCTGGGCTTGCCTCTTACCGTGGTGATGCTCTGGCTGGCGCGCCATGGGGCCTGGTTCAGCCCGGGGCCTGTTGCGGCCTTGGGGGGGCTATCTGCCGCGGCGCTGGCGAGCATTGGCCTCAGCCTCATTCATCATTTGGATGCGGCGTTGATGGTGCTGATTTGGCATGGCCTATCTGTCCTGGCGGTGACCGCGATTGCGGCGAAGCTCGGACCCCGGGTGATGCGGCTTGGGCGCTGAGGCGGATGAGACAAGACCGGTTGCCGTGTGTTTCGTGTAAAAGACAGAAAGATTTTCAATCATGCTCGCCCTTGAATCCGTGATCAGATTATCCGCCTCCATCGGCGTGCTCAGCATCATGCTGATCCTGCAGCATGGCTTTCCGCGTCGGGCGCAGCGGCTTTACTGGCGGCGTTGGCCGAGCAATTTCGGGCTGGTGGTGATTTCCTCACTGCTCGTGCGGCTGCTTATCCCAACCGCCGCCATCGGGGTGGCGCTTTATGCGGAAAGCCAGGGCCTTGGGCTGCTGCGCTGGCTTGGCGTGAATGAGGTGATCGCGGGCATCCTGGCGGTATTGCTGCTCGACATGATCATTTATTTTCAGCACCGGGTTTTTCACGCCGTGCCCATCCTGTGGCGTCTGCATCGCGTCCATCATGCGGATACGGAATTGGATGCCTCCTCCGGCCTGCGCTTTCACCCGATCGAGATTTTGCTTTCCATGGGCATCAAGATGGCGGCGGTAGTTGCGCTGGGCGCGCCTGCCGAAGCGGTGCTGGTGTTTGAAGTGCTGTTGAACGCAACCGCCATGTTCAATCATTCCAATGTCGCCTTGCCCCTTTGGCTGGATCGCGGGCTGCGATGGGTTCTGGTGACGCCGGATATGCATCGTGTGCATCATTCGGTGGTGCGTGCGGAAACCGACAGCAATTTCGGCTTCTGCCTTTCCGTATGGGATCGGATGTTCGGCACGCATATTCCGGAACCCGCCGCCGGGCAGCTTGGCATGGTGATTGGCGTTGATGAGTTTCGCGCCGATGAGGAACAGCGCTTGGATCGGCTGCTGACGCAACCTTTCAGGCGCGGGGCGTAAACGCGTGTAGTCTGCCAGCCCTATGTTGTTGCATTTCGAGCATCTTCACGCGTTCAGATTTGCCATCTGAACGCGATCTGCCCTACCAAACCAACTCGGCGGGAAGCAGCTTCTGCCCGCGCCGCGCCCGTTCCGCCGGGGGCAATACATCGCAGGAAGGCCAAAGGCCGCTGCCAAGCGCTGCCGCGTAGCCTTCCGGCAGGCCAGCCGCGCGCATGGCCGCTGCCGCCGCCGCATGGTCATACTGCAAGGGCAGGATTTCAACGCTGAGGCCGGCTTTGCCCGGCGTCAGCAGCGCAAACCAGATGCGCGGCGTGCCATCATCGGCGGGCATGCCAATCGCGCCCGCATTGATCCAAACCCCCGGCCCGACCTGGCGCACAAAGGGGATGCCGCAATGGCCCGCAATCACGCCATCGCATCCGGTGGCCGCGATTTCATCGGCCAAATCCTTGTGCTCAGCCGACGCAAAAATGAAACGGCTGATATCGCTTGCCCCGCCATGCAGCACGGCAAGCCGCCGACCATCCGGCAGGCGGATAATCAGCCGATACGGCAAGCCCGCCATCCAGGCGCGATGCGCTGCCGTCACTTGGCGGTTGGCATGGGCATAGGGATTGGCGGGCCTGGCTGCCAGCAGCGCCAAGACCCCTGCCAGAGTGGTGCCCAAGGTCGCGAGGGCGAGGGTTTCCGCAGAACGTGCAGCAAGATCACCAAACCCCGAAAAATCCGGCGGAAAGCCGCCCGCGATCCAACCGGCAAGGCGCGGCAGGCCGGCCCAAAGCCGACCAAGATCGGGCTGCACCACCCAGATGCAGGCCGCCTGAACCGCAATGAACCCAATGATCCAGGCAGCGCGCCGCATCAGGTGACGGAAAGCCGCCCAAGCGCGCGGCCTGCGGCTTCGATCGGTGCATAGGTTTCCGGCGTGGCTGCCACCCGGCCGGTGTAATGGGGCGGCATGACTTGAAGCGCCTGAGCTTCCGTGATGGCAAGCGCCGCCTGGGTAATGGCGGATTTGAGGCCAAGGTCAACATCACGCCGCACGGCCAGGGCATCATTCGGCAAGGGATCGCTGCGCCAGACCACCTTCACCTGATCCTGCCTGATGCGCCCGGCGGCGATCATGGCGGCCAGGTTGCGGTCGAAATCCGTCGCCAAATCCACCTGGCCCGAGGCGACAGAAATCACATTCGCGGCATGGCTTGCCCCGTCGCGGTACCGGAAGAAGCTGCGCGGGTCCATGCCGCGCGTCATGAACCAATGATGCGGGATCAGCCAGCCGCTGGTGGAACCGGCATCGGCGAAGGAAATGCTGCGCCCTTGCGCATCTTCCGGAAAACGGGTGATCGGCAGATCAGGCCGCGCGATGATGATGGCGTGATAGGTGGGCCGACCCTGATAGAGCACGGTTGCCAAGGGCTCTGCCCCGGCGCGCGCGCGCCAGCACAAAGCCCCAAGGCCCCATCCAGGCGCAATCCGCCTGTCCGCTGCCCAGCGCCACCGCAATGCCGGCCCAATCGGTGGTCACGGCAAGTTCATGTCTCCGGCCAAGCGCCTGGGCCAGATGGGCAAAAAACGGCGCAAAGGCGCGGCGCGTATCACCCGCGGTTGGCTGAAACGGGCCAACGGCAAAGCGCAAAGGGGTTGACTGCGCAACGGCAGGCGTAGCCAGTGCGGCCAAAGGCAGCGCCAAAAGGGAGCGGCGATTGATCATGGGGTTTGTCGTTACTATCGAGAGCACGCCGCGCCGCCGAGCACGCAAAAGCGCGCGCAATGCGGATGGTTCAAGGCAACCGGCTGCGCTGCCTCGGCCAAGGTGGTGCCGAGTTCAAACTGGGCATCATAGGGCAGCAGCGTGCAGGCAATCACGGAAGGATGTTCCGCCCCCTTGCGCTTCACCACCATGCGGGAGGAAGCACACATGACGCTATCGGGCGATTTATGCAAAATGCCCCAGCAGGCTTCGGTGATTTCCGGCACCTCGGCCCTTTCATCCATTTCGGGAAAAAGCATCAGCGCCACGGGGTCTGCCGCATCCACCGGAATGCCGTATTCGGCGAAAAGCGCGGCATAGCCTTGACGCATGGCGGCTTCCTGGCCCTGGCCGAAGCCAAGCCGCCCGGCGATATGCACGGTGAAGCCTTCACTGACCAGCCAGCGAAGCCCTTCAAGCGTTTTGGCAAAGCTGCCCGCGCCGCGTTCCATATCGTGAAAACTCGGCGCGTAGTGATCCAGGCTGACGCGCATGATCAGGCGATCAGTGCCAAAGCGGTCCCGCAGGCGGAGCAGCCCATCAGCATAGCGCCGCATGGGCTGCATGGCATTGGTCAGGACCAGGGCAGAAAGCCCGGGCCGCGCGAGTGTATCCGCCAGCATGTCAAGCAGGCCTGGGTTCATGAAAGGCTCGCCGCCTGTAAAGCCAATCTGTTCCGTCGGTTCGCCAAGGGAAGCGGCCTCATTCAAATAGGCCGCTACCTCCTGTGGCGAGATATAGACAAGCGCATCATTGCGCGGGCTGCTTTCGATGTAGCAATTGGCGCAGGTGATGTTGCAGAGCGTCCCGGTATTGATCCAAAGCGTTTGCAGGCCCTTGAGCGCGACGGTAGCGCGGCGTTCGCCCTTGGCGGTCACGAAAGGGTCCTGGAATTTGGCCAGGCTCAGGGGCGGAAGGCTGATGACGGACAAGAGTTTCATCCTTTCGAAGCAGGGCGCTTTAACTGGGTCTTTACGCTCCTTGTTGCCCAAAGGTTACGGGCCATGGCCGGATTTCGTTCAGGTGTTTTGCCGGGTGGGTCGCGCCAGCGCCTCCGCTGCGATGACCCAGAGGATTTTCCACCCTGCCTTGATGGTGCCCATCAGGGTTCCCGATATCTTGGAATGGCCAATGCGGCGCCGATAGCCCACCGGCACTTCCCGCACGCGAAGGCCAAGGCGTGCGGCGCGCACCTGCATTTCAACGGTCCAGCCCCAGGTTTCATCGCGCATCTGAAGCCGATCAAGCGCGTCTCGGCGGATCACCCGAAACGGGCCGAGATCCGTGTAGCTTATGCCCCAAATCATGCGGATCAGCCGGCACGCCAAGGCATTGCCAAAGCGCTGCTGCGGCGTCAGCGCGCCGGGTTCCACATCCAGGCGGCGCGCACCAATCACCATATCAGCACCGTCTTCGATGATGGGCGCCAGCAGCCGTGGCAAATCCTCTGGCCTGTCTGAGGCATCGGCATCCATGAACAACACCGTATCCACCGTGGGGGAAAGCGCGGCGATGCCGGCAAGGCAGGCCCGGCCATAGCCGCGGCGGGGTTCGGACACCACGCGCGCCCCCATGCGCTCGGCGATGGCCGGTGTGCCATCGGTGCTGGCGGTATCCACCACGATCACCTCAGCGACCAGCGGCAGGATGGCGCTGAGAACCTTGGGAAGGGCCGCGGCTTCATTCCGGGTTGGGATGATGACGCCGATGATGGGTGGGGCCGTGGGCTTCATGGGCTTGTCCGCCGCCGGATCAGGTTGAAGCCAAGCATCAGCACCACCCCCGCAAGATGAATGGCCGCGATGCCTTGCGCGAAAACCGGGCGCAGCACGGGGCCGGTAAAGACAAAGAAAAGGTAATAAAGTGGCAATAAGGCCGCCGGCAACAGCAGGGCCCGACAGCCCAAGATCGCGGCAAAGGGCAGGAACCACACCGCATACCAGGGAAATTGCGCCGGTGAGAGGTAGAAGGTCACAGCCGCAATCACCAGCACACCGCGCAAAAGCGCCCTGGCATCAATGGGCGCCCGCGAGGCCATGGCAAGGGCAATCGCGCCGCCCGCGAGGCCCAGCAGCGGGCGCAGTATCGCGCCGGAATTTTCACCGAGGATCGCCTCGGCCCAAGCCATGGGCGCGTTATTGACGGACCAGAAGCGCGCATAGGCATTCAACCCGGCATCAGGTGCGGCGATTGTCGCCAGCAAAGGCGCCAGAACAAGCAATGTTGTCACACCGAAGGCGACCAGGGCGCCAAGCCAGGCGCTGCGCGGCAGCCAGCGGCCCAAAAGCGGCGCCAGCAGCACGGGCCAAAGCTTCACGCCGGCGGCGAGGCCAAGCAAGACCCCAACGGCAACGCCCTTGCCGCGCAGCGTGCAAAGCACCGCCCCCAGAAGAAGCGGCGGCAAAAGCGCATCCACATGCGCTGCATTGGTCAGCACCAGGGGCAGCAGCGGGCAACACCACCAAATGGCGACCCGCATGATGGGAAGCCCCGCTTGGCGCAGTAGGGCAGCCATCAGCGGCAAGGTGACAATCTCGGCGCCCATGATCACCAGCCGAAGGCCCGTGACATCCCAAGGCATGATCCAATGCGCCAGCAGAAAGACGGCCTGGGCTGTGGCGGGGTAGATGCTGCGGAGCTCGGTAAAGGCAAGCCTATCCAGCAGCGCTGCCCCCGCCGCGCCGAGCTCAGGCGGCAAGCCCGCCGCCGGGGGTGCAGCCCAGGGTGAGATCCCTTGCGCGGCGAGTGCCCCATCCCAAAGATAGCGCAGCGCATCCGTGTCCATTACCGGCGACGTGGTGAGCCAGGGCAGACGCATGGCGAGCCCAAAAGCAAAAACCCCGAACAGCACCAAAGGGCGCATGGGCAGGCGTTCAAGCGGGCCAAGTGCGGCAAACCAGGCGGCGCCGCCAAGCAGGGCAAGCGCTGCGTAGATGGATATCAGCAAGGGCGGCGCGGTGGTTTCATCGGTGAGCGCCGGCGCAAGGGCAAGCATGCCCAATTGCGTCAGCGCGATGATCGCCGCTGAGATGGCCAATGGCGCCACCCTGCGCGGCGCCAATTCACCGCCCATGCGCGTAACCCGAAGCCTGGTTGCGACGAAAACATTGAGCCGCAACCAAAGCCGGGATATCGGAATGGAAATGCCAAAACCCCTGCTGCGACGTCGCCGCCTTGTTGTGGGCCTGGTGGGTGCCACCATCCTGGGCGGCGCCGGCATGGCCATGGCATGGCCTTGGCGGCGCGGCCTGCCCGATCCCACCGATCCGCGCACCACGCTGCAAGCGGTGGAAGAGGCCATTGCGCGACTTTTGCCGGAACCGGAGATTTCCACGGCAGCCTTGGCGGCGCGTTCGGCCGCCGGGGAGCGGATTGTGCTTTTTGACACGCGCGAGGCTGATGAATACGCGCAAAGCCACCTTCCGGGCGCGCTGCGCCTTGCACCAGATGCAACCGCCAGCGCGATATTGGCCCAATACCGTGGGCTGATGGCTGATGCGACGGTGGTTGTTTATTGTTCGGTCGGGTGGCGTTCGGGTCTGGTGGTGCAGGCCCTCCGGCGTGCGGCGCAGGAGGCGCCGGCCAAGGCGATCTTCAATTTGCGTGGCGGTATCTTCCGCTGGCATGCCGAAGGGCGCCCCCTGGCATTCGGGCCTGGCGCTTCGGGCGTGCATCCCTTCAGCCGCGACTGGGGGCAATTGCTCAAGCGTCTTGGTTAGCGGCTTGTTATGAAAAATTTCTGGTGATGGCGCAGCACGCGCTTGGCGCATGGATCAGGAACCCGCCGGCGCATTGTTCAAGGCCCAATCATAGGCATCCTCGGCAATGCTGGTGCGACCGGCAAGGCGCTGGCTGAGCGGCGGGGCGGCGAATTGCCTGAAATGCGCGATCACACCTGCTTCATTGCCGCCGAAATCCTCACGAAACCAGGTATAGATTGAAGAAATACGCAACCGCCCATCGGGCAGCACGGTCACGCCACGCGGGTGATTGACATAGGCGGCGGCGGCGGCGTTCAGCTCGGCTTCCAGGGTTTCGGCCCGCCAGACACGCGGCAGCAGGTTGGGGCAGCCGATCGAAGCGCAATTGACAGCGTAATGCACGCGCGGATCGCGAAAAAAAGGCCGCATCGTGCCATGTTCGATATCGTCAAGCGACATGCGCTTGCCTTCCACAGTCACAAGCCGCGTACGCCAAGGGCCGATATAGCCTTTCGGGTCAAAGGGCACACCTGATGAGCGGATATCGCGAATGGACCGCACCGGATAGCGTTCCAGCACCACCTTCAGCGTCAGCGCGTTATAGAGATTGGCCCAATAGGCGAACGCTTCAGACCGCGCCATGCTGGAAGGGCTGCGCGTTGCGGCCTCAGCGATCCAGGCATCAAGCGCGCGCATATCCTGGGCGGAAGCCTTCCAGGCCGCGTAACGCACGCGCGTCACGCCATCGGGCGGTTCAATGACATAGCGTGCCAGCAAGGCATCAAGGCTGCCATCAGGATTGGCCGCGGCGCGGCGGAGTGGCAGGGCCGCGATGGCAAGCGCGCCAAGGGCGGCGGGGGCAAGCGCGCCAAAGGCGCGACGGGTTGGCATGAGAGTGCTCCTATGATTTCGCAAACCGCGCCTTGAGCGGAATGGCCGCGAGTGACAGCACGGAGAGCCCGATCAGCGCGCCGAGTATTTCAGGCGTCAGCACGGAACCCACATCAAAATCGCCGCCCTGCGCCAGAACATCGCCAAGCCCGGCGCCGGCCAAGCTGAAAACAGCCGTTCCCGGCAGAATGCCGATCGCCGTGGTGATGACGTAGATGGGCAAGCGCACGCCCACAAAGGCCGGCACCAGATTAACCAGAAAGAAGGGGAACAAGGGCACCAGGCGCAGCACCAGCAGATAGGAAGCGGCATTGCGACGAATACCTTCACCCAAACTGCGCGCCTTCGGGCCCAAACGGTCCAGCGCATCCGCACCGAAAATGCGTTGGGCGAAAAGGAAGATCAGCGTGGCACCAATGGTTGCGCCAAAGACCGTCAGCACCGTGCCCGTGATGGCGCCGAACAGAAACCCGCCGGAAAGTGTGATGAAGACCGCGCCGGGCACCGAAAACGCGACCGCCACCACATAAAGCAAGACATAGGCGCAAGCGGCGAGCAGCAGATTGGCCGCGACGAAATTGGTCAGCGCTTCCCGATGGCGCGCGAGCGTATCCAGCGAAAGCTGATCCGAAAGTCCGGTGGCCCGCAGCATGATCAGCATGGCGACAACGCCAAGCGCCAGCCAAAGCCGCCGGTCATGCAGAAGATTGCTGAACTTCATGCCACTGGCTCCGTCACGGCAGCCAGCGCTGAATGAGGCCCACCAGCCGCTGCGTGCGCGCGCTGAAAAGGCTTGGGGTGTAAAAACTGCCCGCCGCGCGCTTGGAAATTTCCGACATGGTCGGGTAAGGCGCGATCATTGAAGCGATGGCGCCGATTTTCATTTTCTGCTGAATGGCCAGACCCCAAATGCCAATCATCTCGCCAGCACGTGGGGCAAGGATCGTGGCGCCCAGAATGCGCCCGCGCGGCCCAAGGATGATTTTTGCAAGCCCTTCGGTGGCGCGTTCCGCCTGGGCACGGTCATTGCCGGCGAGCGGTTGCAGCAATGTCGAGACATCATGCCCAGCCTCCCGCGCGGATGCCTCCGTAAGGCCGACATGCGCGAGTTCCGGATCAGCATAGGTGACCCAGGGCAGCGCGGCATAATCAACCTTGGCTGGCAGGCCAAACAACGCATTCCGGATGACAATGCCCGCGTGATAGCCGGCGATATGGGTGAATTGCGGGCCGCCCGAGACATCGCCAATCGCAAAGACGCGCCGATTGCTGCTGCGCAGGCGTTGGTCAACGCTGATACCGCGTGGCGTGAATTCAATGCCGGCGGCTTCCAGCCCAAGCCCGGCGGTATTGGGCTTGCGCCCGGCCGCCACCAGCAGATGCGATCCTTGCACCAGCACGGGGCCCGCATTGCAGCGCAATTCCAGTTCAACACTTGCGCCAGCGTTGCGCGCCGCCACCACTTCAATACCCTCATGCAGGGTGATGCCTTCGCGGATCAGGGCGTCGCGCAGGATTGTCACAGCCTCGGGCTCATCACGCGGTAGAATGGCGGCGCGTTCAACCAGCGTGACGCGGGCGCCGAGGCGGCGAAAGGCTTGCGCCATTTCAATCCCGATCGGTCCCCCGCCCAGGACCAGCAAATGGTCCGGCTTTTCTTTCAGACCGAAGATGTTTTCATTGGTGAGGTAGGAGATATCGCCAAGGCCAGGCACTGGCGGCATGGCGGCGGAAGACCCCGTTGCCACGACAAAACGGCGCGCCCGAATGCGATGGGTACCGGCCTGGACTTCATTCGGCCCTGTGAAGCTCGCGGGCGCCTGAATGACGGTGACGCCAAGGCCTTCAAAGCGTTCCACACTGTCATGCGGGGCTATGGCGGCGATGACGCCATGCACATGCTGATGGACCTTGGCGAAATCCACGGCGGGTTCATGATTGGCGATGCCGAAAGGATCGGCATGGCGCTGGGCATGGGCTGCATGTGCTGCGGCCAGCAGCGCCTTGGAGGGCACGCAGCCAGTATTGAGGCAATCGCCGCCCATAAGGTGCTTTTCGATCAGCACAACAGAAGCGCCCATCTGCACGGCGCCGGCTGCCACGGAAAGCCCGCCTGACCCCGCGCCGATAATGCAAAGATCCGTATGCAGAACGCCATCGCGCAGCACCGGGCGGCGTGCGGAAGTTCCAGAAGATGGCGATGCAGCATTCACGCGATTGAACCTTTCCGAGTTGAATCGCCTTTCGCTGTGGGGTGCGAAAAGGTTACGTTCAGCCCTGGCTTGGTTGGTGGGGTGGCGATGTTTCCGCCGCCGTCCAAGCCGCCAACAAGGCGCGCGTATACCGCGCTGGACCACCTTGCACCACCGCATCAGGGAAGGGTGGCTGCCCGCCACATTCAGCCTTCAGGCGGTGAAAATCTTGGGCCTCATCAACATCATACCATTCACGCAGCACATGCACCGGCAGGCCCATTTGTGCCGCACGCGCGCAGGTGGTCGTGAAGACCGTCGGTGTGCTCCAGGCCATATTGCGGAATAATGCCGGATGAAAGCGCTTGAGCCCAATGAGGTAATAGCCACCATCCAGCGAGGGCCCGAGGACGACGCGATCACCATCGGCGCGCAGCGCATTGATCGCTTCTTCGATCAGAATACCAGGCAGGCTTGGGCTGTCGCTATTCATGAAGATAACGCCATCATGCCCGACCTCGAGCAGCGCCTTCAGGCTTGCTTCCAGCACCTGCCCAACATCATCGGCCTCACGCGGGATGAGTTGCCAACCAGGGGTCAGGAGTTCGCGCAGCGCTGCTTCCGTACCGGCGGGGCTGAACAAAGCATAGCATTGCCGTGAAAGCGTAGCGGGCAAAGCCGTCAAGGTTTCTGCGACATCACGGATGAAGCAGGCAGAAAGCTGAGCCGACCGAACCTGGCCAAGCAATGGCCAAAGCCGCGACTTGCCGCGCCCGATGGCGGGGGTTTTGCAGACAAGCGCGATGGCGGTCGTAGGGCTCATGATCCATCATGGTTAGAAAGACCCTTCCTTTACGTGGCAGGGGACGCAAACGTTACACATTTCTGTACCTGAATATCATGGCGCTCTTTTGGGCCTGTATTGGCTCAGCGTATTGGCTTCTTCACATTCCAGGCAATGATAATGCCCGGCATGGCCAATACACCTTCCAGTTGCGGCCGAATGGCGGAAGGCAGATACCATTGCCAATTGATCGCGCGGTGCGGCCACCTCAATCAACAGGCGGCTCTTGATCAGGCTGTTCACCACCGCGCGGCAGGCAGCGACTGGCAAATGCTTCGGCGCAATCGCCAGCAATTGCAGTTGCTGCGCGCCATGGCTCAATACAATCCGCTGCGTATCTGAAAGCTTCATCGTCTCGGTCGCCGGTTGCGGGCGCCACCATCGGCCCCTACTGCCGGGAGCCCCGCGGGCGGACCCTGCGGTGCAATGCGGCGCTGCTGCGCGGCGGGCTGCGCTTCAGTCCTGCGCTTCGGCGGCGATGCCCTCGTTGATCACGAAGCCCGTCAGTTAGGGCAGGCCGGCAGGGATGCCGGTTTCGCGGCTGGCGCGCTGCGTGATGCGCCAGCCCATCCATTCCGCGGTGGTTTTCGCAATCGCGTTCGTAGCGGCTGTCGAGAAAGGTAGTGACCGCGTAGGGTTCTTTCTGTGTGGCTTCTAAGATGCGCGTTAAAGCGATCGGCGGGGGAAATCCCCTGCGCGTGACGGACCATTCGCGCCGTGATGGGGGCTGAGCCAAGCGAAATAGAGCGTTATTTCATTGCTATATCCAGCGCCCCCATCGCAAAAATTGGCAGCGCTGCGGGGTTGCTCGGCGGACAGCACAGGCATCCGCAAGAGCCCGGCTAATGGGCCAAGCGGCAACAATGAGGCAAGCGGGACCTTTAGGGCTGCCCCATTTGGGGGCTTGTCCCAAATCCACCTCCCGCAGCGCCAGTTGAAAAGAAAACTGGATTGCATACATGGCGTGTAGCATTGTATCCTTAGAATTCGTCTGTTGATCCTTGGATGGCCCATGACAACAGCCTGGGAACAGGCCTATCTGACGCTCCGGCGCTGCCTTGCGGATGGGACCTATCCGCCGGGCGCGCATTTGCGCGAAGAAGACCTGGCCACTCAGCTTGGCGTCAGCCGCACCCCCATTCGTGAGGCATTGCGGCGCCTGGATGCCGAAGGCTGGCTCCGCGTTGTGCCAAATCAGGGCGCTTTCGCGGCTGAATGGTCGCTGCCGGAAATGATCGAGATTTTCGACCTGCGCGCCATGCTGGAAGCCCATGCGGCTGAGCACGCGGCCAAGGCGCCCACCCCGCAGGGGCTGGCAGCGCTGCGGGCAGCTTGTGAGGCAGGGGAAGCGGCCATGCCCGGCGCAGACCTCGCAGCGATTGAACAGATTTCAGAGGCCAATGTGCGCTTCCATCAGAGGCTTTGGGAAATGAGCGGCCAGCACCGCACCCGTGCCAGCCTGATCAGCCTGGCGGTGCCGCCCATGATCCTGCGCAATTTCCGCAAATTCAGCGACGCCAATCTGCGCCGCAGCCTGGCACAGCACCGCGAAATGACTGAGGCGATTGCCGCACGCAACCCATCCTGGGCGGGCGC
This sequence comes from Roseomonas sp., assembly GCA_020249825.1. Lineage (GTDB taxonomy): Bacteria > Pseudomonadota > Alphaproteobacteria > Acetobacterales > Acetobacteraceae > Neoroseomonas. The sequence continues at coordinate 8,625 of JADCEX010000295.1, read as the reverse complement.
GGTCATGCGCGCGCATGTCGAAGCGGGCAAGGCTGTCTTCCTCGCCGCCGCGCAGCACGCGGGGCAGGAGGCCGCATGACAGACCTTATGCATGCATCTTGTATGCAATCAGCCTTTCCGACCATCGCCTCTGCCCAGAAGGCCATGGCTGAGGGCCGGGCCAAGGCAGCCGATATTCTGGAAGCCTGCCTGGGGCGGATCGCTGCCCTGAATGGCTCGCTGCATGCAGTGCATCATCTGGATGAAGCGGGCGCGCGGGCCACGTGCAATCCCGGCCCGCTGGCGGGAATTCCCTGGGGCATCAAGGATAATTTTGATGTCGCCGGCCTGCCTTGCAGCGCCAATTCCAGGCTGCGGGCAGGGCGGATTGCGGCGACGGATGCACCCATTGTCACCATGCTGCGGCAAACCGGGGCACCCTTGCTCGGCAAGCTTGCCACCTGGGAATATGGGACCGGCACGGGGGCCGAACATTTCGATCTGCCGAACCCGCCCGCGCGCAATCCTTGGGATACGGCGCGCTTCACGGGCGGGTCTTCCACCGGCGCCGGCGTTGCGGTCGCGACTGGCATGGCGCTGCTCGCGATCGGGTCAGACACAACCGGTTCCGTACGCCTGCCCGCTGCCGCCACCGGCTGTTGCGGTGTGTTGATGACGCCAGGTGTGCTGCCGATGGCAGGCGGCTTGCCCAATACTTATTCCATGGACCGCCCCGGCCCCATCACCTGGACCGCCCAGGATGCCGCGATTGTGCTGGATGCCATGCTGGGCACGCAATTGCGCAGCGCCGGCGGTGCGGGTGTAAAGGGCCTGCGCGTGGCTGTGGTGCGCGATCCCGGCCCAGGATTGCCTGCCGCCAATGCAGAACTTGCCGCCGCTTTCGAAGCCGGGCTTGAAGTGCTGTCAGGCCTCGGCGCGCGCATCACGGAAGCAAAACTGCCCTGGCCGGCTTCCACCTGCCTGGATGCGGCAAGGGTGATTGGTGCGGCTGAATCCGCCTCCATCCATGAAGATGAATTGCGCAAGACACCAGAATTGATGGGCGCTGCGCTTCGCGACAAATTGCTCGCCGGCATGGGGGTGAGCGCAGTGGATTACCTGGCCGCGCAACGCCTGCGCCGCGCCTTCACCGATGCGATGGAACCCTTCTGGGACGCGCATGATGTGGTGCTTTGTTTCGGGACGCTGCATCTGCCGCCACGCTTGGGGGTGGAACCTGAATCCTCCAACTATACCATGGAAACCATGCTGACGCCGGCAAGCCTCGCGGGATTGCCCGCACTTGTGCAATGCACGGGTTTTTCCAAAGGCGGCCTGCCGCTGCATTGGCAGATCATGACACGTCAGGGGCAGGAGGCTGCGATGTTCCGCCTGGCCATGGCGTTTGAAGCAGCGACTGATTGGCGCAGCAGGCGGCCAGCATGATCCCGCCCAATTACGCCATGCGCGCCGCCGAATTGGCCGCGGGCATTACTGCCATCGCAGCGCGCCTGCCGCGCGATTGGCCCAAGGAGCATCCGCCGGCGAACCCCGCCTGCGAAGCATCATCAATTTCAGCAAAAACGGGAGAGCAAAAGAATGGCTGAGACAGAAATGACGCCGGGTTTTGGTCGGCGTGCCTGGATGGGCGGCGCCGCAGCGCTGGCCTTTGGTGCCGGCTTTGGTGTGCCGGTGATGGCGCAAGGGGCGCGCACGCTCCGTGTGCGTTTCGGGTCTGATATTTCCGTGCTGGATCCGGCGCGGATTTTCCAGATCGAAAACCAATCCATCGCGGGCCATGTCTATAACGGTCTGGTCCAATATGATCAGCGCACCAATGAAATCGTGCCCGACCTTGCGACAGGTCATGAGGTTTCCGCCGATGGTACGGTTTGGACCTTCCGGCTGCGGCCCAATGTCACCTGGCACAAGAATTATGGTGCCTTCACATCGGATGATGTGAAATTCTCCTTCGAACGCGTGCTGGATCCCGCAACGGGTAGCCTCTATCGCGGGCAGCTTGCGGGCCTCAAGGAAATCCAGACCCCCGATCCGCTGACCGTGCGCCTGGTGCTGGAAGCGCCGAATTCCGGCTTCCTGCACAAGCTTTGCGCCTTCAATCAGGGCTGGATCGTCTCTCGCCGCGCGGTCACCGAAATTGGTGAGCGTTACACCATGAACCCGATCGGCACCGGCCCCTTCATGTTTGACCGTTGGACCACGGGCAATGAAGTGCGGCTGGTGGCGAATACCGCCTATTTCGGCGGCGCGCCGGCGCTGACCGACATCATCTTCCGCGTGGTGCGCGATGAAACGGCTGCCTCGATTGCGCTGGAAAACCGCGAATTGGATGTGTTTTTCGCTCTGCAAAGCCCTGACGTGATTGAACGGCTGCGCCGCGCCAATGGCGTGACCTTGCTTGATCGCCCCGCGAATAACACCGCCAATCTGGTGCTGAATACCACCGTCGGGCCTTTGGCCGATGTGCGTGTGCGCCGCGCCATAATCCATGCGCTGAACCGCAAGGCGCTGATTGATGGCTTCTTCCGCGGCACCAAGTTTGAAGCGACCAGCGTGCTGACCTCCACCTTCCAGGAATTCAGTGATGAGGGTGTGCCGCGCTATCCCTATGATCCTGATCGGGCGCGCGCCCTGTTGCGCGAAGCGGGTGTTTCCAATTTCCGCTTTGAAATCACCACGGTCGGGCTGAACCCCTTTGATCGTTTCCCGGTGCCGCTTGCGAATGATTTGCAGCAGGTCGGCATTCAGGCAACCGTGCGCGTGCTGGAACGCGGCGCCTATGTGCAGGCACGGTCTTCGGGCAATCTGCAATCCTGCATCACGGCGGTGGTCGGCCCGCCCGATCCGGATAGCCCCTTGGTCACGCTATATCACACGCGTTCCCATCCGCCGGGGCTCAATACATCGCGCTACAACCGCGCCGATGATCTATTGGCGGAAGCAGCGCGCGCACCTGACCTGGCTGGACGCCGCGCGGTCTATAATCGCCTGTTGCGCCAAACCATGGAAGATGTGCCGGTGATTCCGCTTTACGCGGATCGGCTTTTCATCGCCCATGGGCCGAATGTGCAGGGCTTTGTGCAGAACAGCCTATTCACGGTGAATGCATCACCGGTATCGCTGCGCGGGGCCTGATGATCCGTTATCTCGCCCGCTGCGCGGCACAATTTGCTGTCGCGCTGGTTGGAATCGTCACAGTGGCATTCTTTCTGATGCGTGCCATTCCGGGCGATCCCGCGCTTTACATGCTGGGCGATTTCGCAACTGCCGAGGCGCTGGCCACGTTACGCGCGCGCCTTGGTTTGGACCTGCCGGTTTGGCAGCAATATGGCGTTTTCCTGCTGCGTGCGGCGCAGGGCGATATGGGTGTTTCGGTCGTGACCGGGCAATCCGCCTTGGCCGAGATTTGGGCCGCGGTGCCGCCATCCGCCACGCTGGCCGTGGCGGGTATGGCGATTGCCATTTGCTTTGGCGTGCCTTTGGGCATTATCGCCGCGGTGCGCCAGGGCAGCGCGGTTGATCTTGCCGTGATGCTGCTGGCTTTGGGCGGCATTTCCTTTCCCGTGTTTTGGCTTGGATTGGTTGCGATCCTGACACTTTCGCATGCGCTTGGTCTTTTTCCCGCCCTTGGCGCGACCAGCGAACCTGGCTTTTGGAAGGGCCTGCATCATTTGGCGCTGCCCGCGCTTGTTCTTGGGCTTTCCGTTGCTGCTTATATCGCGCGGCTTACGCGTTCTGCCATGCTTGAAATTTTGGGGCAGGATTTCATTCGTGTGGCGCGCGCCATGGGCGTACCCGAACGGCGCATTGTTTGGCATTTGGCCTTCCGCAATGCGCTGATCCCGGTGTTGGCGGTAATTGGCGTGACCTTCGCCTGGTCGCTAGGTAATGCAATTTTGGTGGAAGCGGTCTTCAGCCGGCCGGGCTTGGGCTCCACCATTCTGAAGGCGATCCTGGCGCGCGATTACCAGCTTGTGCAGGCAGGGGTTCTGGTTCTGGCGGCGGCGGTTGTGCTGCTGAATACCGCGCTTGATGTGATCTATGGCGCGATAGACCCAAGGCTGCGCCGCACATGACCGCCATGACGGAAGCTGAAGAAGCGTTGGAAGACAATGCCGCGCGCAAGCGCGCCACCTTGCGCCGCTATCTGCGCCATCCTGGCTTCATGATAGGGGCAATTGGGATCGGATTTTTGGTGCTGGTGGCGCTTTTCGCGCCCTGGATTGCACCCCATTCGCCAACGCGCACGGATTTGATGAATACGCTGGCCCAACCGTCAGCAACCTATTGGCTGGGGACAGATCAATTTGGCCGCTGCGTGCTTTCCCGCCTGATCCATGGTGCGCAGGTTTCGCTGCAAGTTGGGTTTTTTGTTGTGCTGATCTCGCTTACCGCCGGCACGCTGCTTGGTGCCATTGCGGGCTATGCGGGGGGCTTTTTGGAACGCGCGCTGGTCGCAATTATTGATATTCTTCTGGCCTTCCCGTCCTTTCTATTGGCACTCGCGCTGGTGGCAGCGCGCGGCAATACGCTTGATTCCATCATCCTGGCAGTGGCCATTGCCTATACGCCGCGTGTGGCGGCGGTGATGCGCTCGGTCGTGCTGACGATTCGCCCTCGGCCCTTCATTGAAGCGTCGCGCGCAATTGGGCTTTCCACCTGGACCATCATCATCCGCCACGTGATTCCGAATGCCCTGCCGCCGGTGATTGTGGTAGCGACCGTGAGCGCCGCCACGGCCATTCTGGCAGAAGCCGGACTTTCCTTCCTGGGGCTTGGGGTGCAACCGCCTACGCCTACCTGGGGCAATGTGATTGCGGAAGGCCAAACTGCCATCACCACCAATCCGCTGATTTCGCTTTCCGCCGGGCTTTGCATCGCCTTTACCGTGATTGTGCTGAACCTGCTGGGCGATGGGCTGCGCGATACGCTGGACCCGCAAATGCGCCGCAATACGGGCAAGCTGCTATGACCGCGATGTTTGAATTGCGGAACCTGACCGCTGCCGTGCCGGGCGAAGCCGGCGCGGTGCGCTTGGTTGAAGATGTCTCCTTGCAGGTGCAGGCGGGTGAAACGCTGGCCATTGTGGGCGAAAGCGGATCGGGCAAGACCGTGACCTTCACCTCAGCGCTTGGTCTGCTGCCAAAGCCGGGCCGCGTGATCGCCGGCCAGGCGCTGCTGGAAGGCGAGGATTTATTGCAGCTATCGCCTGAGGAATTGCGCCGGCGCCGCGGTGCGCGCATTGGCATGGTGTTCCAGGACCCGTTGACGGGCCTCAATCCGGTTTTTCGAATTGGGGATCAGATCACTGAGGTTTTGCGCGCCCATCTGCCGATTTCCCGTGCGGATGCGCGTGAACGGGCCATCGCCTTGCTCGCGCGCGTACAAATCCCTGACCCGGCGCGCCGTGTAGATGATTACCCGCATCAGTTTTCAGGCGGTATGCGCCAGCGGGTGCTGATCGCCATGGCGATCGCACTCGGCCCGCGCGTCCTGATCGCCGATGAACCAACCACCGCGCTGGATGTGACGGTGCAGGCACAGGTGCTTGATCTGCTAACGGATTTGCGTGAGGCCGATGGCATGGCGATGGTACTGATCACGCATGACCTTGGCGTGGTGGCGCGCCAGGCGGACCGGGTTGCGGTGATGTATGCCGGGCGCGTGGTGGAAACCGGCACGGTTGAGGAAGTGTTTCGTGCGCCGCGGCACCCTTATACCATCTCACTCTTTAGCAGCATCCCTGATCTGGAATCGCCCGCCGGGGCAAAGCTTGCGCCGATTTCCGGCGCGCCGCCTGATCCTGCGCGCCGGCCAGCCGGTTGCGCCTTTGCGCCGCGCTGCTTCGCCATGCGCGAAGATGCTGGCTGCCTGCGCCAACGCCCAAGCCTGACCGCGGATCACCATGCGGTGGCCTGTCACAGGGCGGGGCTGCTGGAGGCAGTGTCATGACCACCCTGCTTGAAGTTGAAGCGCTGCACAAGAATTTTGGCGGTGGCAGCAGCCTGTTTGGGGCGAAGCGCGCCACGGTCCGCGCAGTGGATGGGGTTTCCTTCAACCTCGCGGCGGGAGAAACACTGGGCTTGGTCGGGGAAACTGGAAGCGGCAAATCCACGCTTGGCCGGCTGGTGCTGCGCCTGATTGAACCAAGCGGCGGCAGGCTCCGTTTTGAAGGGCGCGATGTGATCAGCGCTTCGGCCGGCGAATTACGCGCCATGCGCCCGCGCATGCAAATGGTGTTTCAGGATCCCTATGGTTCGCTTGATCCGCGCATGACGGCCGGGCAAATCATCGCGGAACCCATGACCACTCAGGGCATGTCGCGCCAGGAAGCGCGTGAACGTGTTGGCGCCTTGCTGTCGCTAGTTGGGCTACGTGCTGCCATGGCCGGGCGCTATCCGCATGAATTTTCCGGCGGGCAGCGCCAGCGTATCGGCATTGCGCGCGCCATTGCGCTTGACCCCGCGCTGGTGGTGCTGGATGAACCTGTATCAGCGCTTGATGTTTCAGTGCAGGCGCAAATCCTCAATCTGCTGGCGGAAATTCAGGCGCGCTCATCCGTTTCATACCTGTTCATCGCGCATGATCTGGCCGTGGTACGGCATGTCAGTGATCGCGTGGCGGTGATGTATCTGGGGCGCATTGTGGAAATCGCGCCGCGTGATGCGCTGTATCGCACGCCGCATCATCCCTATACGGTTTCGCTGCTTTCCGCTGTGCCGCATGCGGACCCGGTGCGCGAAAGGACGCGCGAACGCATCCGCCCGATTGGGGAGATCGGCTCGGCCGCCGCGCTACCTACCGGTTGCCGTTTTCATCCGCGCTGCCCACGCGCGCGCATCATTGCCACGCGCGGCGGTGAAACAATAGCGGCGGCCGGCACACGCCTGCCCCAGGCTTGCGTGACGGAGGACCCCGCGCTTACGCCTTCAGGCAGCGCGCAGCATTTCGCCGCCTGTCATTTTCCTGAAGAAAATTGAGGAGTGTCGCCGATGTCGGTCTCTCGCGAAGACAATTATACGGGCGTTTTCGATGGTAAAGTGGGTTATGGGCGAAATCCCGCAGTAGTGGTTATTGATTTCACCCTTGCCTATACCACGCCTGGCTCGCCTTTTTTTGCGGAAGGCGTTGTGCGTGCCGTGGCCGATACGGTGCCGCTACTACAAGCCGCGCGTGCGGCAGGCATCCCGGTGATCCATACCAAGGTGATGTATCACCCCTCAGGCGCTGATGGCGGCTGGTTCGTACGCAAGGTGCCGGCGCTGCGTAAGCTGGTGCCTGGTGAGCCGCTGGCTGAAATAGACCCGAAGGTGGCGCCGCTTGATGAGGAGGTCGTGATCGTCAAGCAATATCCAAGCCCCTTCTTCGGTACGCCGCTGGCGCCCATGCTGGTGACGCTTGGTGTTGATACGCTCATCCTGGCTGGGTGTTCGACCAGCGGCTGTGTGCGCGCCGGCGCTTTGGATGGCGTGCAGCATGGCTACCGGGTGATTGTGCCGCGCGAATGCGTGGGGGATCGGCATGATGGCCCGCATGACGCCAATCTTTTCGACATCAACGCCAAATACGGTGATGTTGTCGGACGCGATGAAGTGATCCAGTATCTTGCCAATCTTGCCAAACGCAATGACTGAGGAAAAACGCCCATGAATAATATCACCGCACCGGATGAAGCCATTCGCGTCTATTGGATGACCGGATGTTCTTCCTGCCTACGCACCAAGGAATTCCTCACGCGTCACGGCGTGCCCTTCATTTCCCGCAATGTGCTGGAAGATGAAGGCGCTTATGATGAACTCGCACGTTTCGGCCTTCGGCAAGTGCCGATTGTGACGCGCGGCGATGCCTGGGCGAATGGCCAGGTGCTGCGCGATATCGCCAAGCTTTGCGACATCAAACTCGGCGAACAGCGCATGCTGCCGATCGAGGAGATGCGCCGCCGTCTGGATGCGATTTTGGCCGGTAGTGCACGGTTTCTGGCGCAAATGCCCGATGCTGCACTGGCGCAAATACTGCCCAAGCGCCCGCGTTCCTTCGCGCAGCTCGGCTGGCATATCGCCAATATTGCGGATGCCTTCTTGGAACATGAAAACGGCATTCCGCTGACCTTCGATAGCTATATGCGCGTGCCAGAAGAAAAGGACGCGACGCGGGAAAAGCTGATTGCCTATTGCGAGGAAATGGGCCAGCGCATGTCTGATTGGTTTGATGGCCCTGGCCGTACGCGGGATTGGTCCGCGCGCGCTGATGTCTATTACGGCGAACAGACCATGCATGAATTCATGGAACGCACCGTTTGGCATGCGGGCCAGCATTCGCGGCAATTGATGTGGGTGCTTGAAGGTTTGGGTATTGCGCCCAATCAGCCGCTGGGGCCGGAAGTTTTTGCGGGCCTGCCCATGCCGGAGAGCGTTTGGGATGATGCTGATCCGGCGAAAATGAAGCGCCTAGCGTGACCATAAAGCCTAGCAGGCTGCTGAAATTCGTAGCCTGATTTCCGTATCTATGATTCACTGTCCTCGCATTTGGTTGAGGTTGCGATGCGTGGCAATGATGCAGTGGCTGGTTCCTTGTTCAGCTATGTTGATCTTGAAAAGCGGGTGCGTCCTGACCATCCGCTGCGCG
>JADCEX010000294.1 GCA_020249825.1 Roseomonas sp. | reverse complement strand
GCGGCAGCACGCTGCCATAAAGCGCGCCATCAAATTCAAGCCGCGAAAGCTTTGGCCCAAAACCCGCAAGGGCTGGCGCGCGGAGCCAGGCCGGGGGCAGCGCCGCGTCCTCGGCGGCGAATTGCAGCGTGAGCGCCGGTTCCGCCGTGCGCACCCAATTCGCATCGGCACCCAGGCGATTGATGGTCAGCGCCCCATCCGGGGTTTGCGCCACCAGGCCCTGCAGCAGCGCATTGGCCCGGCGCGGCGGCTGGCCCGCTTCCAGCGGTAGCAGCGCCGTGAAGCTTTCCGTGGTGAAGGGAATGCGCATGGCACCAAGCCTGAGCGCCTGCGGGCCGGTGGCCTCCAGCCTCAGCGCATCCGGCAGGGGCAGGGGCGTGGCGAGCGTCAGGGTCTGAACTTCCCACCCCATTCCCTGGCCGGAGGCTTCATCGCCCGGGCTTTCGATGGAAAGCCGAGGGATAGTCAGCCGCGCGGCGAAGGGCCAGCCGCTGCGGTCGGGGATGTCATGGTTGATGCTCCAGCCCTGGGCGCGGTGCTTGATCACCCAATCGCTGAAGCCTTCCGCCAGCGCCCCTGTGCTCCAGCGCCAGAGCAGGCTTTGGCCAGCCACCAGCGCGGCCAGCAGCATGAGCACGCCAAAAAGGAAGCGCCCAAGGATCGGCGCGCGGGTGGAGGGGGATCGCTTGGCGTTCATGCTATGCGCCGATATAGCGGGGTTTGAGTGCGCCCGCCATGACAACCGATATCGCATCCTTATTGGCCCCGGATGGGGATTTCTACGTCTTTGCCTATGGTTCGCTGATCTGGCGGCCAGGCTTTGACCATGCCGCGCGTCATCCGGCGCTGCTGCGCGGCTTTCACCGGCGTTTTTGCCTTTGGAGCCACCGGTATCGCGGCACACCGGAACGTCCAGGGCTGGTTTTGGGGCTGGATCGCGGCGGTGCCTGCCGCGGCGCCGTGTTTCGCGTACCAGGTCGCGCAGCGGCGGAGACGCTGGCTTATCTTGATGCGCGCGAATTGCCGGATGGGGGAGAGGTTGTCTATCGCCGCCGGCTTCTGCCGCTGACACTGCTGGATCATGGGCGGCGCGTGCCAGCCATCGCCTATGTCGCGAACCGGGAATGCCGGCTTTATTGCGGCAAGCAACCGGCGGAGGTTTTGGCGCGCGCCATTGATGGCGGCCATGGGCAGATGGGATCGAACCGGGATTATCTGTTCAATACGCTCGATCATTTGGGGGAGATGGGCGTGCGTGATCGCGGGTTGGAGGCGATTGCCGCGCTTGTCCGGCGATGACGCTGCCTATGGCGCGATTCGGCAAAAAGGATCACGCTGCCATCAGAATTGGATAAGGACAGGATCATGGCCCTGCAACGCATGGTGCGTGAAATTGGCATGGGCACCGATATTCGCGGCGCGGATTACACCAAGGCAGCGGTGCGGGCACTTCGCGATGCGCTTTGGCATAATTCACTCACTATCGGGGCTGCGGTTGGCCAGGATGCTGATGCCATGCAGGTGGAAGTGCTGATCGGCGTGCCCAAGCCCGATCTGGTGGATAAGGACCAGATATTGGCCATTCTGCCGCATGGCAGCGGTACGGTGACCTTGGTGGAAGGCGGCCTCGAGATTCCGAATGATGAGGGCACCAATAGCACCGTGATCGCCAATTGCTGCGCCATTGTGCGCCTGGATGTGTGAGGGGAGACCGATCATGGCCTTGAAGCGCATCATCCTGGAAATGGGCAGCGGCAATGATTTGCATGGTGGCGATTACACCAAGGCCGCCTTGCGCGCGGTGCAGGATGCCTTGCACCATTCCTCACTCGCCTTCATCCGCACCCTTGGGCTTGATATCAAGACCATGCAGGTGGAAGTGACCATTGGCGTGCAGCAGCCCGATAAGGTGGATATCGAAGCGGTGCGTAAATCCCTGCCTTACGGCGTGGTGACAGCGCGCGCGGTGAAGGGCGGCTTGGATGTTCCGGAAGAAGGGGCGCATGACAAGGCGGTGATCGCCGCCGCTGCCATTGCGGTACGCTTCGATCTGCCTTGAGGCGGGTCAGCATTTGCGGCGGGGGGGCTTTGTTTGGGGGGTGCCCCAACCGCTCCAGTTCCGGCAGCCTGAGACAATTCAGATCTTGACATAGCGTCAAGTTTTCGATATCAATGTTCATAGGGGAGGTGTTTGGGGGTTTTGATGTTTAGGCCTGAAGAAAGTGCTGCCTTGAGAGCGCTACTGTCTAAAGGTGCTGCAATTATCTGGAAACCGCATGCGGAAACCAGGGCTCGTGAGCGTGGAGTATCCAAATTGGACGCTCAGCGCGTTATTGAGCGGGGCCGTGTCACCGGTATGGATATGCAGGCTAACGGAGAGCAGCGGTGGCGACTCGCGGGCACAGATGAGGATAACGAGGCCTTCACCGTTGTGGTCACTCCTAACGGTGATAACGTGTTGGTTGTGACAGTAATCAAGTAAAGGAGAGAATGACATGCCCCGCGTATTGCCACGATATGAGGAAAAGAGCCTCGGCCTGCCCTACCCGGTCGTGCTCATCAATGCGGCCGTGGAGCATGTTGACGCGGCCGGGAATGTGCTGGGCGTATCGGTCCCTGATCTTGAGGGCTTGGCAGCCGCAGTTGCGGTGGCGCGCGCCTTTCTGCCGGTGGAATTGACCGGTGCTGAGGTGCGCTTCATGCGCAAGGTGATCGGCATGTCGGCCAAGGATTTCGCCGAGGCTTTGAAGCTTGACCCTGCGTC
>JADCEX010000293.1 GCA_020249825.1 Roseomonas sp. | reverse complement strand
CGCCCTGGTTTGCGATGCGTCCTTTATCGGGCTGAGAACCATTCTGCCGGCACCGCTCGCGCTCTGCGCGCCGGGTGCCTTTGCGGTGGCATTGATAAAGCCGCAATTCGAAGCGGGGCCCGGCCAGGTCGGCAGGGGCGGCGTGGTGCGCGACCCGGCGCTCCATCGCGCCATTTGCGCCATGATCGCCGATTGGTGGGCGGCGCTCCCAGGCTGGCAGGTGATCGGTATTACCGAAAGCCCCATCACGGGGCCGGAGGGGAATAAGGAATTCCTCATCGCTGCGCGCCGCGCAGCCTAGGCAGGGCTTGCGCAAGCCGCCCATCCCGCCTATCCGCCCCCTTCCTTTTTCAGACATTCAGGGGTTTGCCACCATGGCCATTGAACGCACCTTCAGCATCATCAAGCCGGACGCCACGCGCCGGAATCTTACCGGCAAGATCAATGCGGTGTTCGAAGACGCGGGGCTGCGCATCGTTGCACAAAAGCGCATCCATATGACAGAGACCCAGGCCGAGACCTTCTATGGCGTGCATCGCGAACGCCCCTTCTTCAAGGATCTGGTGTCCTTCATGATCTCCGGCCCCGTGGTGGTGCAGGTGCTGGAAGGCGAGAACGCGGTTGCCCGCAACCGCGAATTGATGGGGGCCACCAACCCCGCCAATGCCGCCCCCGGCACCATCCGCAAGCTTTTCGCTGAAAGCATTGAAGCCAATTCAGTGCATGGGTCCGACAGCCCGGAAAACGCCGCCATCGAAATCGCCTATTTCTTTGCCGGCAGCGAAATCTTCGCCTGACCCGCCGTCACTTCCCGCCGCGGCGGTAACCAGACCGTAAGCAGTTTGGGTGTTTACTGCGCCCTCAAGCGATTGAGGGCGCGGGCATGAGTGACGGTTTCGGCTTTGATGGCGATCGGGCGGCGGCAGGGCTGGAGCTTGCCCATTCGCCGGCGGAACTCCGCCAGGGCATAGCTGAAGCGCTCGCCAATGATGGCGCCGGCCTAAGGCTTGATCTGCAGCCGGTCTGCGGCGCCAATGGCCTGGAAACCGTGGGGTATGAGGCGCTGCTGCGCTGGGTCCACCCTGATCTCGGCCCGATCCTGGCCATGGAAACGGTGAATGCCGCTACCCAGGCGGGGCTCGCGGCCGCGCTGGATGCCTGGGTTTTTGCCGAGGCTTGCCGGATCAGGGCGCGCTGGCCGCGCTCTGCCCCCTATATCTCGGTGAATATCACGGCCGAGGCGTTCCTGCGCGGCGATGGCACGGCCCTGATGCGCCGCGCGCTCCATGAAGCAGATACGGACCCGCGCGGGCTGGCGGTGGAAATGCCGGCCAATGCGGTCTCACTCTGGCATGATGCGGCGGCCAATCTGGCGGCCGGGCTGCGCGGCCTTGGCGTTGTGGCGGCCTTGGATGATTTCGGCGTGGCGCGCGGGACCATCCTGGCCTTGCGCGCAATCCCCTTCCCCATGGTGAAGCTGCATCCAAGCCTTTGCGCCGGGCTGGATGGGGAAAACCTCTCGGCACGCCGGGCCTTGGCGCTCACCACCGGTCAGGTGGAAACCGCCCATGCGCTGGGGACCATTGTGGTCGCGAAAAGCGTGGAAACGCTGGCACAGCTTCGTGCCCTGGAAAAAGCCGGCTGTGATGCGATGCAGGGCTGGCTATTGGGCCGGCCCGGCAAGGTGCCGAACCTCACCGAATAGCCTTTGAAGGGCTGCGTTTCAGCCCTTCACATCCATCGCCTGCCTGAGGCCATCACTCACCAGGTTGAAGCAGATGGAGGTCACGAAAATGCACGCCCCCGGCAGCACGGCAATCCAGGGCTGCACGTAAATTGCGGTGCGCAGCGTATTCAGCATCAAGCCCCATTCGGGTTCCGGTGGCTTGGTGCCAAGGCCAAGGAAGGAAAGGCCCGAGGCCAAAATCATCGAAACGCTGATCAGCGATGTCGCATAGACAAAGATGGGGCCCAGCACATTGCCCAGCACATGCACGCGCACAATGGTGAAGGCATTGGCGCCTGAGGCGCGCGCCGCATCCACAAAATCCAGATTGCGCACGCCTGTCGTCACCGTTTCCGCCACGCGAATAATGGGCGGGATGAATACCAGCGTCAGCGCCAGGATGGCATTCACAATGCCCGCACCAAGCGCGCCTGAAATCGCCACCGCCAGCAGCACGGATGGGAAGGCGTAGAATACATCCGTCACGCGCATGATGGCCATATTGGTCTTGCCGCCGGCATAGCCCGCCAGCACGCCCAGCACCGTACCGATCACGAAAGCCAACGCGACGGGTGTGATACCCATGAACCAGGAAAGGCGCCCGCCATAAAGCAGGCGGGTCAGCATATCGCGCCCAAGCTCATCTGTGCCCAGGATGTAATTCGGCGTGCCGATCGGGCGCAGCCGCCGGATCATGCTGCCCTGATAGGGATCATGCGGCGCGATCAGCGGCGCGAAAACAATCGCCAGCAGCATCAGCAGCAGCACCGAAGCGCAGAAGATCGTTACCGGATCGCGCCGGACACGCTTCCATACCCCGGCCCAATAGCCCGTGGAACGCTCCGGCGCCTGGCGCGCCTGGACCGCGAGTTCTGCTTCCGCCGCCGATGGGGTGGTTGCGCTATTGGACATGGCGTCAATTCCGCTTGATGCGCGGATCAAGCGCGGTTTGCATCAGATCCACCAAAAGATTGAGAATGACGAAGAACATTGCCAGCACCAGGATGGTGCCCTGCAGCACCGGCAAATCACGCTGGAAAATCGCGTTGTTCAGCAAAAGCCCGGTACCTGGCCAGGAGAATACGGTTTCCACCAGAATGGACCCGCCCATCAGATAGCCAAGCTGCAAACCCATCACCGCAAGTGCCGTCGGGGCGGCATTCTTCACGACATGCAGAAACACACCACCGCGCGTGAGCCCCTTGCCGCGCAGCGCGGTGACAAATTCCTGGTTCATGATTTCGGCCACAATGCCGCGCACCGTGCGCGTCACAATTCCCATGGGAATGACGGAAAGGGTTACGGTTGGCAGGATCAGATGCTTGATATGTTCCCAATCCCAGACCCAATCGGAAGATCCACCCGGCCCGGCGCCCATGGCGGGCAGCCAATTCAATTGGACGGAGAAAATCACCACCAGCACCATGCCAAGCCAGTAATGCGGCACGGAAACACCACCGACGGCAATCGTCACCGCCACGCGGTCCAGCCAGGAACCACGGAAAGTGCCGGCAAGCCCGCCCAGCACGCAGCCCACAATAAAACCAAGGATCGAGGCAGAGGCTGCCAGCATCAGCGTATTGCCGATGGCGCTTGAAAGATCAGACCAAACCGGCCGGCCGGAAGCGAGTGACCGGCCCAAATCCCCCTGCACCACCTTCATCAGCCAAAGCCCGAATTGCACGGGCAGTGGCTTATCCAGCCCGTAATCGCGCCGCACCTGTTCCACCACATCGCCCGGTGCATCGGGCGGCACAATGGCATTGATGGGATCACCGGGGGCGATTTGCACCAGCATGAAACAGACAAACCCGACCGCGAGGGCGATCGGGATGCCATAGGCGATGCGGCGGATCAGGTAGAAGAACATTGTTGCTCCCGGCAAGGCCGGGCGGCGCGAACCGCCCGGCAGTCAGGTGTTACTGGATAAAGGGCAGACGCAAATCCACAAACCAGCTTTGCGGCTGCACGTAACCGCGCACACGCGGGCTCATGGCACGCGGTGACACGTCATGCGCAATCCAGATGAACAGCGCCTCATCCACACCAGCCGCATGCAGGCGGGCGAGTGCGGCATCACGCGCGGCGGGTTCGAACGCATTGCGCGCTTCGGCAATCATCGCGTCAAAGCGCGGATCGTTGAAGAAGCCCCAATTATTGGAAACCGGCGGCGCCATTTTCGAATCCCAGAAGCGCACCATGGCAAAGAAGGGGTCCATGGCGGCGAAGGAGACATTGGTGGCATGTGCCCCGCGCGCCGAGGCATGGGTGCAGCCCTGGCGCCAATTGGCGAACAGGGTGTTCCATTCCACCACATCGAATTCGACATTCACGCCGATTTGCTTGAGGTCCTGTTGCAGGAACTCATTCATCGGCAGCGGCTGCATCTGGCCGGAGCCAGAAGCCGAGATCTGCACCTTGAGCGTCAAGGGACGCTGGGCGGTATAGCCGGCTTCCGCCAGCAAACGCCGCGCTTCGGCCTTGTCGGTGCGGATATTGAAGCTTGGGTTGCCAAACCAGGGATGGCCGCGGGGAACCGTGCCGACCGGGATGGACATCATGCCCCCCAGCAGGGTGCGCAGCCCCTCACGGTCAATGCCCAGATTGATGGCGCGACGCACCCGCACATCCCGCAAGGGCGAGCCTTCCGCGAAGCAGGGCTGCCAGGGCCACACATGCGGTTGCGCGTTACTGGTAATCACCATGCCGCGTTGGCGCAGCTGCGGAATCGCATCCGGCGCCGGCGCTTCAATCCAATCCACCTGGTTGGAGAGCAGCGCGGCGGTGCGCGCATTGGCTTCCGGAATTGGCAAAATCACAATGCGGTCAAGCTTTGCCTTGTCAGACCAATAGCCATCAAAGCGCGCATATTCGGCACGCTCACGCGGGACAAAGCGCGTCATGCGGAAGGGGCCGGTGCCGGAGGGTTCACGCGCAAAGGCGTTCCAGGTCGCTTCCGCGCTTGGGTTAGCGGCGCGCAGGCGTTCCCATTGCGTCGGGCTCGCCATGAAAAGATTGGTCAGGTTGATCGGCAGCAGGCTATCCGGTTCCGACGTGAACAGCGCCACGGTGTGATCATCAATCTTTTCCGCCCGCCGCAGCGTGGGCATGCGGGTTGCGGTAATGCCGACCTGGCGCGGGTCATAATGCGGCGCTTCGCGGTCCAGGATCTTGCGCACATTCCACACCACCGCATCGGCGTTGAAATCCGACCCGTCATGGAATTTCACGCCACGCCGCAGGCGAAACACCCAGCGCGTCCTGTCATTGGCATCAACCGCCCATTCGGTTGCGAGGCCCGGGATCACCACGGAAGGCCTGTCTGCTGACGACAAATCCCACATGGTCAGGCCGTCAAACAGCGGAATGCCGGTGAAGCGGTTGCCCTCAAAGCCCTGGTCGGGCTGGCCATGGGTCAGCGGAATATCAGCCGCCGTCATGCCAATGCGCAGCGTGCCCTGCGCCTGCGCGATGGACGCGCCCAGCACCGGCAATGCCGCAAGGCAGGCGGTCATCAGGAATTTCTTCAATCGCATTGCGTCACTCTCCCTTTGTCTCGTTCGGGCAGTTTCGGGAGAAACTGCCACCCAAGGACCCGAAATCGCCGCGCCTGCCCGCAGAAGCTCGTGGCAGACCAACGCACGAAAGCAGCAAAGCCCGTGCCACCCCCCAGCCTTGGGCTGGCGGTCAGGGATATTCACCCCTGCCTATTTTATCAGCAGCACTGCCCGACCATGCGGCGCCGCGCGGGAACGCGCAATAGGCAAATCGCGCGTGGCCCACACCCTTGCCAGCCGCGCCGTGAAAGCGGCAGAAGCGCGCCATGCGCATCCTGCTTCTGAACGGCAATACCGATCCCGCCATCACCGCCCTGATCGCTGCTCGCGCCAAGGAAGCCCTGCCCCGGCTTGGCCTGCCCGACTGTGATTTGGTGCCGGCCACCGCCCCATTCGGCGCGCGCTATATCGCGACGCGCGCGGCAGTCGCCATTGCCGGCCATGCGGTGCTGGCGGGGCTTGCTCAGCATATCGGCCCGCACAACCCACAGGGCTTTGGCGCTGCTATCATCGCCTGTTTTGGCGAACCTGCCATTGAAGCCGCGCGCGAATTACTGCCCATTCCGGTGGTTGGCATGGCGGAGGCTTCAATGACGCTGGCCCTGGAACAGGCGCCACGCATAGCGCTGCTGACCGGCGGCACCGCTTGGGTGCCGATGCTGGAAGAATTCGCCTTGATCCGCGGCCATGGGCGGGATCGAGTGCAGGTGCGCAGCGTGCCGCCCACGGGCGATATGATCGCCCGCGAACCTGAAAAAGCGCTTGGGCTGATCGCCGAAGAAGCGCGCCAAGCGGTGGCGGATGGCGCCGGCGTGGTGGTGCTGGGCGGCGCCGGCCTGGTTGGCCTGGCGCCAAAGCTTGCCGCGATACTGCCGGTACCGGTCCTGGATAGCCTGGATTGCGCGCTGATCATGGCCTGCCGGGCCGGCACAGCGCCAGGGCGCGTGGCGCAGGCACCACAAAACGGCTTGGGGCCGCAGCTTGCCGCCTTCATGCAAGGCGAAATGCAAAAAACTACGTAAGGACTACTTACCTTTTCTTGCGCCCCGCGCTAAGCTGGCGCAAGAAAATGCCAAATGAGGATACGCAGCCATGGCTTCCTTCCCGATCACCCGCACCACCACCCCCAAGGTGAAGCCCGCCGATGATGAGCTTTCCTTCGGCAAGGTGCTGACCGATCACATGTTCCTGATGGATTATCAGGAAGATAAGGGCTGGCATTCGCCGCGTATCGTGCCCTATGGGCCGCTCAGCCTCGATCCCGCGACTTCCGTGCTGCATTACGGTCAGGCGATTTTCGATGGTCTCAAGGCGTTTCGCGGCGATGATGATCAAATCCGCCTGTTCCGCCCGGATCGCCATGCGGAGCGCTTCAATCGCTCTGGCCAAATCATGTGCATGCCGGAATTGCCGGTGGATATCATTCGCCAGAGCTTCGATGCGCTGGTTGGGCTTGAGCATGAATGGGTGCCGCGCAAACCCGGCACCGCGCTTTACCTGCGCCCGACCATCATCGCGACCGATGTGATGCTGGGCGTGCATCCGGCGCATAACTATATCTACTTCCTGATCCTGTCGCCGGTTGGTTCCTATTACAAGGAAGGCGTGAAGCCGGTGAAAATCCTGGCGTCAGACACGCATGTGCGCGCCGTGAAGGGCGGCACCGGGGAAGCCAAGACTGCGGGCAATTACGCCGCGAGCCTGGCGGGCCAGCGCGACGCCGCGCGCGCCGGCTATTCGCAGGTACTCTATCTGGATGGCGTGAACCGCAAATACCTCGATGAAGTCGGCACGATGAATATCATGCTGAGAATCGGTGATGAGGTAATCACGCCGCCACTGACGGGAACCATCCTGGATGGCGTGACCCGCGCCAGCACCATGCAATTGATGCGCGATTGGGGGCTGAAGGTCACCGAACGCCCGATCGCCATTGATGAAGTGATGGCCGCAGGGCGCGATGGCACGCTCAGGGAAATGTGGGGCACGGGGACGGCGGCGGTGGTCTCGCCAGTTGGGACGCTCGGCTATAAGGGCGAGGATGTGCTGATCAATGGTGGTGAGATCGGCGATGTCACGCGCCGGCTTTATGATGCCATCACCGGCCTGCAATATGGCCGCAGCAATGACCCGCATGGCTGGACCAGCATTGTGCCGAAGGGGTGAGATAGCCCGCTAGTCTTGCTTCTTCGCGCCGTCGGTTACGGCGCGAAGCTTTGCCTTTTCCGCCGAAGCCGTGCGCGTTCAGCCTTGGTCTGCCCATATTTGGCGCGGTTTTCGGCGGCCTTCGCTTCGGCGGCGTCGCGTGCCTTGGCCTTGCGGGCGCGGTTGAGGTTGACGATTTCAGCCATGCACGCAGGATAGCCCCATCTTTTCTTGAAGGAAAACGCCCATGCCCATGATCTCCCTTACCGCTGCTGATGGTTTTCGCCTGCAAGCCTATCGCACCGGCCCACAAGATGCAGACCGCGCCTTGGTGGTGACGCAGGAAATTTTTGGTGTGAACCGCCATATCCGCAAGCTATGCGATGATTTCGCCGCTGCCGGCTATGCGGTGATTGCGCCACAGCTTTTTGATCGCGCGGAACGCAATGTGGAGCTTGGCTATGACGCCGCCGATCTGGCGCGCGGGCGCGAATTGCGCGGCAAGATTGATGCGGGCAAGACCGTTTTGGATGTGCTGGCCGCCGCTGCTGCCCTGCCGCGCCAGGCCAAGCGCGGCATTGTCGGCTATTGCTGGGGCGGCACGGTCGCCTGGCATGGCGCGACGCGTACCAGTGCCTTCTCCGCTTCTGTCGGCTGGTATGGTGGTGGCGTCGCCGCGGCGAAGGATGAAGTGCCGAATTGCCCGACGCAGCTCCATTTCGGCGAAACCGATGCCTCAATTCCGATGAGCGATGTTGAAGCCGTTCGCGCGGCGCGGAAGGAAGTGGAAATCTTCGTGTATCTGGGCGCCGGCCACGGCTTTGGCTGTGATGAGCGCGGGTCTTACGTCGCGAAGGATGCCGCGCTGGCACAGGAACGCACGCTTGCCTTCTTCGCCAAGCATTTGGCGTAAAAAATATCGGCGCGGGGCGTGCCCCCGCGCCGCATAAATCAGGCTTTTTTGTCGGAGGAAAGGTTCTTCACTTCCTCCATCGCCTCGGCAAAGCGTGAGTGCAGCACTGAAAGCGCTTCACCGCTTGATTTCTTGATCAGATCGGCCAATTCCTGCATCTGGCCAACCGCGCGTTCATAAGCGGCCTTGGCCATTTCCGCGCGTTGCGCAGCCTGTTCCTGAATATCGCCCGGGCTTGCCATGCTGCGCATGGCGTCCTGCATTTCAGCGACTGATTGCTGCACGATTTCCATATGCCGTTCAGCGACTGCGCGCGCACCTTCCAGCGCCACCTTATTGGCCGCCGAGATGGCTTCCAGATTCTTCTGCTGCGCCTTGGCGAGTTCCGTCATGTCCGGCATGGCGGGCAGACGAAACTCCGCAAAGATTTTCGTCATGTCGAGATTTGGCTTGAAGCTGAAAGGGTCGGTCATGGGGGGCCTCCGGTGATGGGGCGCTATCTATAGCCCCGCGCGCCACAGGTCACGAAGTTTCGGCTGCTTCCCCGGCCGGCGGCGGCGCAACTTCACCCCGCAGCAGCCCAAGCGGGCGGGCGATCCGTTCCGCCCGGTCGAGCGCTGAATCGAGCGCAGCCATGGTGGCGCCCATGTCCGGGCTGTCATCGCGCACCCAGGCGCGAATGGTCGCCAGCCATACGCCGGCAAGGCCCATGGCCAGCAGCCGCGCTTGGCAGCTTTTCGCCTCAATCTCAGCGGCTTCCAGCATCCAGCGCATGGCAATGCCAATATGCGGCGCAAGGGCCAGCGCAATGGCAGGGTCACGGCGCATATCTTCAAACAGGCGGAGAATGCCCTCCCGATGCGGCTGCATGGCATCCAGGCGGCGCATCAGCACATCAAAAACGCGGTCCCTTTCCGTGCCGCCCTGACCCGGAATGGTGCCGGCCAGCACGGCCTGATCCATGACCCGCCCATGCAGCACCAATAGATCAAGCCTGGTTGGGAAGCGTTCGCGCAAGGTCGCGGTATCGATGCCCGCCTCGGCGGCCAAGCGGCGCATGGTCAGCCCGGGCCAGCCATGCGCGGCGATCACGCGCCAGAGCGCGGCGATAAGGGTATCGTCGGAAGTCGAGGTCTCCATGGATCAAGAATAGGCGAAACACCCGCAGCAGCGCCAGTATTTACACGGGCTCGGCAAAGCCGGTTGCGGGTGATCTTTGGGCTAAAAAGCCCCAAAGGCCTTGAAGGCCGTAAGAAAACTGGCCTCGGCCTTGGCGGGCGTATAGGCGGAAGCTGTCTCCTCGCCTGCGGCAATCATGGCAGCAATGGCAGGATCGCCCGCCTTCACGCCGCGCAAAACCTGGGCCAGCGCATCAATCACGCCTTCCACCGCATCATGGTCAAACCACCGACCATTGGCGCCATTGGCGTAATCCAACCCTCCGCCGCCGTGATAGCCCACCACGGCGCAGCCTGCGGCCATGGCTTCCATCGGGGTCAGGCCAAATGATTCCCGATGACTGAGGCTCAGAAAAACCGCGCTGCCCGCCATCGCGGCAGCAACTTCATGTTCCGGTAGGCGCTCAATGCGCAGCCAAGGGATGCCGGCCAAATCGGGATGCAGTAACCCAAGCCCAGCCATGATGGCATCACATTCCTGCGGCAGCTTCCGCGGCACGGTACAAATCCTGAGCGCCTTCGCCGCCGGGCGAAAGACTGCGCCATCAACTGCGACACGCACCACGTGCAAGGAAGCCAAGCCACTTGTCCGGCGCACCAGACTTGCATTGCTGATCCCCACCGTCATGCCGCCATCCCAGGTAAAGGGTGTTGGGTCCCGATGGCGTGTCCTCAAATAATGAAAGGGATTCTGGCAAAACAGGATACGGCGTGGCGCCACACCTTCCAGCAGCTTGATGGCAGCGGAGGCCGGCACATCTTCCGGCAGAACGACCAGATCATTTTCTGTCAGCGCCGGGCGCGTCGCGCTATGCGGCGCATCAGACCGGAACCAACCGGGTCGGCCATGGCCTTGCCAAACAATGGCATCCACCCCACGCCGCGCCAGCATTCCGGCAGCCCAATAAATCATTTTCTGACCACCGGCGACGACATCGCTGCGAAAGGGCAGCGCAAAAACAACCCGAGCCATTGGTCAGCCGCCTTTCTTCAACAAGCGCGCTTCAAATATAGGCTTTTTCGTAGCCCGCGACGTGTCGTAAGCATCGCCGCCCGGCCATCACCCCGCCAATTCCCGCGCCCGATCCGTCGCCGCCTGAATGGCGCGCGACATGGTTTTGGGCCAGGCATCCGGTTCCATCAATACCGCCAAGGCACGTTCCGTGGTGCCCTTGGGGCTGGTCACAGCGCGGCGGAGGTCAGCAGCGTCCTGCTCACTCACCCCCAGCAGCGCGCCTGAACCCGCGACCGTCGCGCGCGCCATGCGCCGGGCCAGATCGCGTGGCAGGCCCTGCTCCACGGCGGCGGCTTCCAGCACCTCGGCCAGCAGAAACACATAGGCCGGACCGCCGCCGGATACCGCCGTCACTGGATTGATCTGATCTTCCTGATCCACCCAGGCCACTTCGCCAATCGCGGCCAGCAGCGCATCGGCCAGCGCCTTTTGAGCACCCGTGACGCCCGGCCCGGCAAAGGTCGCCGTAAAGCCCTGGCGGATGGCAGCCGGCGTATTCGGCATGGCGCGCACCACCGCTGTGCCCGCGCCAAGTGCGGCCTGCATGGAAGCGATGGAACGCCCCGCCATGATGGAAAGAAACAAGGCCCCCTGCCCGGCAAACCGCGCATAGGCCGGCAGGCTGCTTGGCGCTTCCTGCGGCTTGATGGCCGTCACCACCGCGGCGGGGCGGAAATCGGCCGGGATGGCGGCAGCATCCGCCACCACGCGCACACGCCCGGCAAAGGGGGCCACCGCCGGCGCATGGGGTTCCACCACCACAGCGTCAGCAAGGCCCTGTTCCAGCCAGCCGGACAGCATCGCGCCGCCCATCTTGCCGCAGCCAATAAGAAGGATCGGGGGGAGTTTTTCGCTCATGCCCCCAGACTGCCTTTGAAATGAGGCGCGGGCAATCACCCCCGCGCCAGGCGCGTCATGCTTCGCCGATGCAATCCAGCATGGCGGCGGCCAACGCATCCGCTGGGCTTTTCCCGCCCCACAGCACGAATTGAAAGGCCGGGAAGAAGCGTTCGCATTCCGTCAGCGCGATATCCACCATATCTTCCAGGCTTTCCGCCGAGGCACCAGGCGCGCCCCGCAGCAGCACGGAATGGCGAAACACCGGCACGCCATCCTCGGCTTCAATGCCGAAATGCCCGATCCAGAGGCGGTCATTCGCCAAGGCCAGCAATTCATAGAGCTTTTCCCGCCGCGCCGCCGGCACCTTCAAATCAAAGGCGCAGGTAAATGCCATGGCGCTCATCTCAGAGGACCATGAGAAATGCAGCCCGTAATCGCACCATTTCCCGGGCGCCTCGGCGGCCATTTCCTCATCGGAGCGGCGTTCAAACACCCATTCATTGCCGGCGATAATCTGTTCCAGCACGTCCAATGGATTGATAACGCGATCAATTTCAGTATGCAGAGAGGCGGACATCGGAAACTCCCCCTTTCCGATCAGCCGGCCTGCACCCCAACATCTGGTGTGCGAATCGGGCCGACGACCACAAGCGGGAGATTACGCAGGTGCGGAATCCCACTGCAAGGGCGAATAGGTTACAATCCTGTCTTCACGTAGTGGATGAGGATTTGCCGCCCGATTTCGGAACAGGGCGGGCTTCCAAAGCCGCCACCCGGGCTGCCAGGTCTTCAGCCTGTTCCCGGGCACGACGCGCGACATCCATGGCGGCGTCCAATTCCTCTCGCCGGACCAGATCGAGCCGCCGGATGATCGCCTCGGCCTGCGCTTTGGCGATGGCCTCAATCTCCGCGCGGATGCCGGTCAGCACCGAAAAGGCGCCGCCTGCCATGCCGGCCAAATCATCCATCATGCGCGCGCGCCCGCTACCCTGATGCTTCATCGCCTTGTCCTTTCGGCCCTTGCTTGCCGGTCCATCCACCCACGGCCTATACGCTTGAGACCGTTCGCTCAAGGCCGAGGTTGCAGAGACCGCCCATGCATATTGTCACCGGCGGGGCCGGTTTCATCGGCTCCAACCTGGTTGCCGCACTTTGCGCCCGCGGGGCGGAGGTGATGGTGGTGGATCGCCTGCGCCAAGGGGTGAAGTGGCGGAACCTGGCCAAGCACCCCATCGCCGGCGTGATCCCGCCCGAGGCGTTATGGGATTTCCTGGGCGCCGGCGCGCCGGTGGAAGCGATGTTCCATATGGGGGCGATCAGCACCACCACGGAGTCCGATGGCGATCTGGTGGCGGCGGTGAACATCACCCTGTCTCAGCGCTTGTGGGATTGGTGCGCCAAGCGCGGTGTGCCCTTCATCTATGCGTCTTCCGCCGCGACGTATGGCGATGGCGCCTTGGGTTTTGATGATGATGTCTCAGAAGCCGCGCTCGCCAAACTACGGCCCCTAAATCTGTATGGCTGGTCCAAGCTCGCCTTCGATCGGCGCGTGGCGCAGATGTTGACGCGCGGGCGGGCCAGGCCACCGCAATGGGCGGGGCTGCGCTTCTTCAATGTCTATGGCCCGAATGAACACCATAAGGGCCGCATGGCGAGTGTGGTGCTGCATAAGTTCCGCCAGATCATGGGCGGGGAGGCGGCAACCCTTTTCGCCTCAGACCGCGAAGGTGTCGCGGATGGTGAACAGATGCGCGATTTCGTCCATGTGGATGATTGTGTGGCGGCGATGCTGTGGCTGCATGACAATCCTGGCACCTCGGGCCTGTTCAATATCGGCAGCGGCCAAGCGCGGCGTTTTCTTGATTTGACGCGCGCCATTTACGCGGCCTTGGACCGCGCGCCCGATATCCGTTTTGTGCCCATGCCGGATGATCTGAAGGGCAATTACCAGTATTTCACCGAAGCACGCATGGAACGCCTGCGCGCGGCTGGCTTTCGCAAAAACCCGATCACGCTTGAAGCGGGTGTCGCTTCCTATGTGCGTGATGTGTTGCTGCGCGTCGAGGATCCCTTCGCCTGATGTTCTTCACCCTCCCCTTTCCGATGATTGATCCCGTGCTGGTGCAAATCGGGCCGTTTGCGATTCGCTGGTATGCTTTGGCCTATATCGCCGGGATTGTGCTGGGCTGGCGGCTCGCGCGGCGGTTGGTGGTGCTGGGGCCAAAGGTCGCCACACCTGAACAGGTGGATGATTTCGTCACCTGGGTGACGCTTGGCATTATTCTGGGCGGGCGCTTTGGTTATGTGATCTTCTATCGCCCCGATATTTTCCTGAGAGCGCCTTGGGAGATTTTCTACCTGTGGCAGGGCGGCATGTCCTTCAATGGCGGGGCCCTGGGCGTGATTCTGGCGCTGTATTTCTTCACCCGCCGCCAGGGGCTGGATTGGGTGGCGTTTTCCGATCGCGTGGTCTGCGTGGTGCCGATTGGAATCTTCCTTGGGCGCTTGGCGAATTTCATCAATGGCGAATTATGGGGCCGCGTGAGTGACGTGCCCTGGGCCATGGTGTTTCCAGGCGCCGGGCCTGATCCGCGCCACCCGTCGCAGCTATATCAGGCTGGGCTTGAGGGGTTGTGCCTGTTCATTTTGCTGATGGTGCTGGTTTACCGCCCCGGCGTGCGGGCGCGTGCCGGTGTGCTTTCGGGCGTGTTCCTGGGCGGCTATGGCCTGGCGCGCTTCATTGGTGAGTTCTTCCGCCAGCCCGATGCGCATCTGGGCTTTCTGTTCGCCGGCGCCACCATGGGGCAAATGCTGTCACTGCCGATGATGGCGGTGGGGGCTTGGCTGGTGCTGCGCGGGGTAAGGCGCAATACGCCAGCCTGACGCCTGAAACCCTTTCCCTTATTCGCAGCTTCGCCGGGGACCAGCTTCCCACTTCCACCCAAAAGCAGCTTTCGGCATCAGGCAACCCGCGCGTCTGACATGGAAAGCTTTCCATGGCAGCAGAGTCGCGGCGCGGAACGCTCAGACCGCGTCAGGCGCGCAAGATACCGCGCCGCGCCGGGCGCAATACGCGCAGGATCATGATGCCCCAGATCAGTACGGTCGCAATGCCAAGCGCGCCCGCAATCGGCCGGCTGAAGAAGGCGATCAGATTACCATCCGTCTTGATCATGTTCTGCACAAAGGTCTGTTCCAGCATTTCGCCAAGCACCAGGCCCAGGATCAGCGGCGCCACAGGGATGCCGTGGCTTTCCAGGAACCAGCCAAACAGCCCCATGGCCAGCATGATCGCAACACCATAAAGGCTATTCGTCATCGCGAAGCTGCCGACAATACAGAACAGCAATATGACCGGCAGCAGGATATTGCGCGGCGTGCGCAGCACCTGGCGCGCGCTTTTGATCGCGGCCCAGCCCAGCGGCAGCATGATCAGATTGGCCAGGATGAAAATCAGGAAGACGGCATAAATAAGCTGCGGGTTTTCGGTGAACACGGTCGGCCCCGGATTCATGCCCTTCATGTAAAGCACGCCAATGACAATGGCCGTAATCGAATCACCCGGAATGCCAAAGACAAGCGCCGGTATCCAGGCGCCCCCCAGCGCCGAATTATTGGCCGAGGTGCTGTCCACAATCCCCTCGACATGGCCGGTGCCGAATTTCTCCGGCTCCTTCGAAAAGCGCTTCGAAACGGCATAGCTGATCCAGGCCGCGATATCGGCACCAGCGCCGGGCAGCGCACCAATCACCGTGCCGATCGCACTCCCGCGCAGGAAATTGAACCAATAGCGCCGCGCAACATCACCAAGGCCACGAAACATATTGCCGACCTGCTGCACCACCACCTGCCCCGCTTCACGGAGAGAGGTTACGCCACGCAGCAGTTCACTCACCGCGAACATGCCGATCATGGTGGCGATGAAATTCACGCCCTGCATCAGCTCCACCTCACCAAAGGTGAAGCGCGGAAAGCCTGCCGATGGATCAATCCCAATGGTTGCCAGCAACAGCCCAATGAAAAGGCTGAGGAAGCCCTTCACCGGATCGGCATTGGTGAGAAACACCGCGCAGGTCAGGCCAAGACAAGCGAGCCAGAAATACTCGAAGGACGAAAAATTCAGCGCGAATTCCGCCAGCACCGGCGCGGCTGCGATCAGCACCGCAACCCCGATCAGCCCACCCGCCACCGAGAAGACCAGATTGACCCCCATATTCAGGTTCAACTGGCCTTTTTGCGTCATGGCATAGGATTCATCGGTATAGGCGGCCGAGGCCGGCGTGCCCGGCATGCGCAGCATCGCCGCCGGAATATCGCCGGCAAAAATCGCCATGGCTGTCGCCGTGACAATCGCGCCAAGGGCAGGCACTGGCGGCATGAAGAAGGTGACCGGCACCAGCAGGGCGGTTGCCATGGTGGCGGTGAGCCCTGGCATCGCGCCGACAAACATGCCGAATACCGCCGAGACCGCAATCACGGCCAGGACAAAGGGATCAAAGACAAGGCCGAAGGCCTGGATCAGCGGTTCCATGGCGTGCCCCTCATAGGAAGCTGTCCATCAGGCCGCGCGGCAGCGGCACGCGCATCAGCCCGGCGAATAGCCAATGCATCAGCAGCGTCATCCCGGCTGCCACCGGCAGCGCCACCACCGGCCTTGCGCGAAACCACAGGAACAGCGTGAGCAGCAGCGCAAAAGCGGTTGGAATGAAGCCAAGCCAATCCGAGAAGAAGATGTAGAACAGCACCGCGCCCGGCAGCAGCAGGAAGGACAAAAGCCGGGCGGGATCGCGCACCCAATCTTCCAGCGTGATCAACGGCCCGCGCGCCCGCAGGCCGCGCAGCACCAGCGCCGCACCGCAAAGACCGATCCCCGCAGCCAGAATGCGCGGAAACAGATTTGGCCCGTAATCCTGGCCCGGAAAGCGCGGGAAGAAGCCCGTCAGCCACCAGACCCAGCCGGCGAAGCCAATCAGCACTGCGCCGAGGAGCGCATCGTTCAGACGCAACGCGGCGCTCCCCCGGTCAGTGATCAGCTACGCGCGAGGCCAGCGCCGCGCATCGCCTCGCCCATGGCGACATCGCTCTGCGCCATGAAGGTGGCGAATTGCGCCGCGTCACCCCAGACCGTGCCAAAGCCACGTGAGGCCATGAAGTCCTGGAATTCGCGATTATCAAAGGCGCGCTTCAAGGCGGCGCCCAGCGTATTTGCGATTTCGGCAGGCATATTGCGCGGCCCGGCAATGCCGCGCCAGGCACCGACCGAGTAATTGATGCCGAGCGTTTCGTTCAGCGTCGGCACTTGTGCAAACATTGGGTTGCGTGCCGGCGCCATGATGGCCAGCGCGCGGGCGCGGTTCGCATCAATCATCGCGCGCGCTTCGGGGATTGAGCAGGTGACGATATCAACGCCGCCAGCGGCAAGTTCCTGCATGGCCGGCGCCGCGCCGTTGGAGGGTACCCAACGCACATGGTCACCGCGCAGCCCCATCGCCTGCAACCAACCCACCAGCGCCAAATGCCAAATGCCGCCCTGGCCCGTGCCGGAGGCGCGTAAGCTGCCAGGCGGACGTGAGCGGATAGCCTCCGCCAGGGCACGGATATCGGCGAAGGGTGCGTTCTGCGCGACGGTTACGCCAGGCGGGTCCGAATTCATCAGCGCAAGCGGCGTGTAGCTGGTGGGCTTGAGGTCGGTCAGGCCCTGCCAATGCATCATGGTGATTTCAACCGTGATCATGCCGATGGTGTAGCCATCAGCCGCGGCGGTCGCGATGGCGCTATGCCCCACGACGCCCGAACCGCCAGTGCGGT
>JADCEX010000292.1 GCA_020249825.1 Roseomonas sp. | reverse complement strand
GCAAGGTGTAAATGCGCCCCGTTGTAACATTGGAAGGCCAACATGGAAAAAACTGCCGCCGGCCCTCAGGGTCATCCCTTTGTGGCCCCCGCCCGTGCCTGGTTCGAGGAATTGCGGGACCGGCTATGCGCCGCGTTTGAGGCGATTGAGGATGATTTGGCGACAGGGCCCCACACCAGCCTGCCGCCCGGGCGCTTCACCCGCACCGCCTGGCAAAGGCCTGAAGGGGGCGGGGGGGTCATGTCTGTCATGAAGGGGCGGGTGTTTGAAAAGGTAGGGGTCAATGTCTCCACCGTGTTTGGCGAATTCTCCCCTGAATTCCGCAAGCAGATCCCGGGGGCCGAGGAGGACCCGCGCTTTCTGGCGACAGGTGTGTCTCTGGTGGCACATATGCAAAGCCCGCGCGTGCCGGCGGCGCATATGAATACGCGCTTCATCGTGACCCGGAATGCCTGGTTCGGCGGCGGGGGGGATATCACGCCCATGAAGCCCGAAGCGGCCGAGTCGCAGGAAGATGCGGCGGATTTCCACGCTGCCTTCAAGGGCGCCTGTGACAAGCACGACGCAAGCTATTACCCGCGCTTCAAGAAATGGTGCGATGAGTATTTCTTTCTGCCCCATCGCGGCGAACCGCGCGGGCTTGGTGGGATTTTCTATGATTGGCTGGGGGATCGCACGCCGGGCAAGGGGATAGACGCGGACTTTACCTTCACCCGCGATGTCGGCCTGGCTTTCCTGCAAGCCTATCCCGCCATTATCAGGAAGCGCATGCATGGAGCCTGGACCGAGGCCGAGCGGGAACATCAGTTGATCCGCCGTGGTCGCTATGTGGAATTCAACCTGCTGCATGACCGGGGCACGATTTTCGGCCTGAAGACCGGCGGGAATGTGGAGGCGATTTTGATGTCCATGCCGCCGGCGGTGAAGTGGCCGTAAACCGCCTACGCCTTGCGCCGGCGCGGCCAACACAGCAAAGCCGCCACCGGCAATAGCCACATGATCCGTGCGCCATAGCGCGGATGCGGCGCGGAAAGCCCGCCGCAAATCAGCGCATTGCCAAGCACCGCCGCCAGAAGGAACAGCACGAAAGCAAGCGCCAGCCCCTGCACGCGCCAGGCCGCCCAAGCCAGCATCGGCAGGGCCAGCACCACCACCAGCAGATGGAATGGATTGAGCGGCGTGACCGCATCCTTCAACAAGCCATTTGCTTGCCGCGCTTGATCGAAAGCGGCCAATTCGTGCGCTGCAAATACCTGTTCGATGCGCGGGCGGATTGCCACCGCGAAATGCGCCTCGTCCAAGGTATCGCCAATGCCAAAACTGCCGAGTTGCACCAGCGCATTACCCGCCATGGCGCGGGCCACGCCAAGCGGATCGGCGCGCAAGGTCTCCGCGACAATCTGCCCGGCTTCCGGCGCCAGCATCATGCCGCCCAGAAAGCGCGGCTTGCCGGCGGCGTCACGATTAACCGGGCTATCCGGCGCCCAGAGGAAATCATTGGCCGGCATGGGCAGGTGATCCGTGAAGGCGCAAAGATACCACCCAGCATCAGGACAACGCGCCTTGATCAGCGCTGTCGCCGGCCCGTCTTCCTGCAACCGCGCCAGCATAAAGACCGAGCCATAAGGTGAGAGTGCAACACGGCCATGGCCGATGGCATTTGTGACGAACAGCGCAGCCACCGCCAGCACCACCGGCAGCGCCATGGCGAAAAGCCGCACTGGATAACGCCAAAGGCGCAGCAGCAGCGCGACCGCGCATAATCCGAGCGCGAGGGGCAAGTGCGCCAGATGCGCAGCAATGCCGAGCGCCACCAGCGCCACCAGATAGCCACGCTCAAACCGCGTCAGTGCCGCAGCGCCAAAGCCCAGCAGAAACAAGCCCAGCACAACAATGGGTGCGAAGATATCGGGCATCAGCAGCGCCGCGCTGAAAGGCGCAGCGGTGGCCAGCGCGGCAAAGGCGCAAACTGCGATATGCCACAGCGGCGTTGCGTCCCCGCGCAGCACGCGCTGCGTCAGCCACAGCAAATGGGACAGGATCAGACCCTGCGCGACAACTGGCCCCCAAAGGCTGATGCGCCAATGAAAGGCATGCAGGAACGGCCCGTAAACATAGGGCTTATCCCACAACATCAGCGGCCCAAGCGTTTGATGCAGAAAACCGCCGCTATCGCTGAACAGCAGCGGGTAACCGTTGAAAATTGCCGGCCAGATCAGCAATAGGGCCCCGGCCAGCACCGCCGAGAATGCGCTGGTTTTCAAACGTTTTTGACCGACCAGCGCGCAGCTGCGGCATCATCCTCATCCTTCGCGGCCACCCAGCGCGCCGCGCCATCCGCAAATTCCTCGCGCTTCCAGAAGGGCGCCTTGGTCTTCAGCCAATCAATCAGAAAAGCGCAGGCTTCCAGCGCGGCGGCACGATGCGCGGAAGCGGTCAGCACCAGCACAATCGGCTCTCCGGGCAATATCCGGCCCATGCGATGGATCACGGTGCAGGCAGTCAGCGGCCAGCGCGCCTCAGCTTCGGTCGCGATGCGGCCAAGCGCGCGTTCCGTCATGCCGGGATAATGTTCCAGCACCAGCGCGCTCAGGCCATCATCGCCACGGCAGACGCCCAAAAAGCTGGCCACACCACCAACATCAATCCGGCCCGCAGTCAGCGCCGCGCTTTCCGCCGCCATGTCAAACAGCGCTTCCTGCACCAGAATGCGCGCCATGGCTCAGCCCCCGGTCACGGGCGGGAAGAAGGCAATCTCATCGCCAGCCGCCACGGGATGATCCGCAGCGGCGAAATCCTGATTGACGGCGGCGCGGATTTGCTTGGCATCGGCGAAGGCCGCCGCATGGCCAGGGCTGCGGGTGGCGAGCCAATCGCGCAGCCCCGCCACATCGCGCACCTCGGGCGGTGGCGCCACTTCTTCTTCCGCCACGCCGATCTTCTGGCGCAACCAAGCGAAATACAGAACCCGCATGGCCGATCAGCGCGTCGCCGGCACCGAGGTTATGCGCCCGCCCGGCCCGATAATCGTGGTGGTGCCGCCATCACGCACCGCAATGCCGCCACCCGCTGTACCTGGCTGGTTGAAGACCTGCACGCGATCATTGCCGCCGGCAACAATTCCCGCCGGCTGCCCCGGTGACGCGGGAATAACGGTACCTTCAACCCGTGCCGGGGGCGGCGCCGGCATGGCGGAAGGCACGGCAGCAGGCGGCGAAGGCGCGCGCGGCGGCACGGATGCCATGGGCGGCGGGGTTGAACTGCTGCTGCGCGGCGGGGGCGGCGGTGGTGGCAGACGCAGCGCATCATCCGGCGTCATTTGCGTGGTCGGCGTGGCAGGGGCCCGCATCGCCGCATAATCCAGGTTCTCTGTGCGCAGCACCTCGGCGGTCGTGTCGCCGCTGGTGACGCGGCGGACCGTCAGGCTATCCACCTGCGGCACGGCAGCATTGCCGCTGGTGTTCCAGCTTGGCTGCCAATTCGGCGCGCAGCCTTGCAGCGCCAGCATTCCCCCAAACAGCAGCAGCATAGAATGTTGCATGGCTTTCCCCGCCTCACTACCCTTCAAGATGCGCCGCCTGGGCCGCATACTCAAGACTGCCCGGGCGGTTTTCCGGCGTTATCGCCCTGCGCCAGACTCAGCCCCGCGCGCAAATAATCCCAGCCGGTGATCAGCGTCAGCACCGCTGCCGCCCAAAGCATGCCCTCACCAATCAGCGAAACCGGCAGGAAGCCAAGCCCGATCACCGGCGCGCCGCTATCGCCGGCCAGCAAGGTGCCAAGCGCCCCCATCTGAAACCCAGTCTTCCATTTCGCGAGTGGCGTCACCGGCAGGCCAATGCGCAACTCCGCTAGGAATTCCCGCAGGCCAGAGACCAGGATTTCCCGTAGCATGATGACAATGGCCGGAAACAGTCCGGCATCGGAAAGCCGGCCATAGCCCGCCAGCAGCATCAGCGCCGCGGCGACCAGCAGCTTATCCGCAATTGGGTCCAGCATGCGGCCGAAGCCGGAAACCGCGCCGCGTTCCCGCGCGATCTTGCCGTCAAAGTAATCCGTGATGGCAGCAACGGAAAACACGATACAGGCCGCCATATCCGACCAGGGCGCATTGATCGAAGCCAGCACCACCAGCAGCGGTATGGCCGCGATGCGCGAAAGCGTCAGCAGATTGGGCAGGTCGGTTGGCATTTCACGTCCCATTAACCCGGAACGCGCCGCTTTGGCACCCCAAAGCCGAGAATTTCAGCCAAGCGCCGCGCTTGGATGGAAATGTTCATGAATCCGCCTGGCCAAGGCAGGGCCAACCCCAGGGCAGGCTTCCAAATCCGAGAGCCCCGCCTGGCGCACGCCTCGGGCCGAGCCGAAATGGTTCAGCAATTTGCGCTTCATCGCGCTACCCACGCCCGGAACATCATCCAATTCAGACCGGGTCAGCGCCTTGGACCGCCCGGCGCGATGCGCCGAAATGGCGAAGCGATGCGCCTCATCCCTCAGGCGCTGCAAATAGAACAGCACGGGGTCGCGCGGCGGTAGCTGAAAAAGCTCTCGCCCCACCATGTGGAACCATTCGCGCCCAGCATCGCGGTCCGGCCCCTTGGCCACCGCGACCAGGGGCAGATCATCCAGGCCCAATTCCTCCATGATCTGCCGCGCGGCGGAAAGCTGGCCGGCGCCGCCATCAATCAGCACCAGATCGGGCCAATCCTCACCAGCGCGGGCGGGGTCTTCGCGGAGCGCCCGGCCAAAGCGGCGTTCAAACACTTCGCGCATCATGGCGAAATCATCATTGGTAGCGGCGGTTTTGATGGCGAATTTCCGGTAGCCCTGCTTCATGAAGCCCGCAGGCCCCGCCACCACCATGACGCCATAGGCATTGGCGCCCTGGATATGGCTATTGTCGTAAATCTCGATCCGTTCCGGTGCGCCAGGCAGGCCGAAAAGACTTGCCGTGCCTTCCAGCAACGCGGCCTGAGCAGTGCCTTCGGCCATGCGCCGTTCAAGCGCTTCGCGCGCATTGGTCGCGGCGTGTTCCAAGGCTTCGTGCTTTTCGCCGCGCTGGGGCCGGCGCAATTCCACGCGCCGCCCAGCCTTGATGGCCAAGGCTTCCGCAATCAGCGCCGCTTCGGGGGGGTCATGCGATAGCAGCAGCAAAGGCGGTGGGGGCAAATCCTCATAAAGCTGGCCGAGGAAGGCACCCATCACCTCCTCCGCGCTTTGGTCCTGCTTGGCGTGGCTCAGGAAAAAGGCGCGGTTGCCGTTGTTGCGCCCGCCGCGGAAGAAAAACACCTGCACGCAGCTTTGCCCCGCCGCCTGATGCAAGGCGATCACATCCGCATCGCCCATGCCATCCAGATTGACGCGATCCTTGCCCTGAATATGCGTGAGCCCCCGGATACGGTCCCTGAGCGCGGCTGCGCGTTCAAACTGCAAATCCGCCGCCGCCGCTTCCATCTCGGCGGCCAGGCGCTTTTGGATGGAAGGCGTTTCGCCAGACAGGAATTGCTTCGCTTCCGCCACCAGCGCGGCGTAATCCGCCTGCGAAATCCGGTCCACGCAAGGCGCCGAACAGCGCTTGATTTGATACAGCAGGCAGGGCCGCGAGCGTGTATCAAACACCGTATCCCGGCAGGATCGCAGCAGGAACACGCGCTGAAGCGCATTGATGGTCTGGTTCACCGCCCAGACGGACGCAAAAGGCCCCCAATAGGATGCGCCCTTCCGCCTTTCCCCGCGATGCTTGGCAATCTGCGGAAAGGGGTGGTCTTCCGTGATGACCAGCCAGGGATAGGATTTGTCATCCCGGAGCACGATGTTGAAGCGCGGGCGGAAGCGCTTGATGAAATTGGCTTCCAGCAGCAGGGCTTCGGCCTCTGACGCGGTAGTCACCACTTCCAGCGACCGCGTTTCAAACACCATGCGCCTGAGGCGTTCCGGCAGGCGGCCAAGCTGGGTATAGGAAGTGACGCGTTTGCGGAGCGACCGCGCCTTGCCGACGTAAAGCGCCTCCCCCTTCTCATCCAGCATGCGATAGACGCCGGGGGAGGTCGGCAGGGTGGGCAGGGCAGCTTCCAGCACCGCCAGGCCCTGGAAGGCAGGGCTTTCGGGGGCGGGTGGCGCGGGATCGGTCATCTGCAGCGGCTTATGGCAAAGCCAGGGCGAATTTGTCCACGAAACCTGTGGATAAACCTGTGGGAAGCCATCACGACAATCCTGTTAAGACTATGTTACACAAAGATTCTACGGCTTTGCCTAGATTTGCGGCGCTTGGTCTGTAACAAATTAAGTTATTGATTTAGCTAAATTTTACCCAGAGTCGCAAAGCCGCGCCGGCGTCAAGGGGGGAATTTCCGGTCGCACGCAAAAAGCTTTTTGGCGTGGTTTTCTGGCGGTGGACAATCCGCAGCGCCAGTGATGTCAAAATCGTGATCTTTCAATGACAACGCCGACTTCGATGCTACCGGGCAGCACATCCGGCTTGGTTACCCCCACCCTGACACGACGAATGCGAGCATCTTCCAACAAGCTGATGGCGATGCGTTCGGCCAGGGTTTCCGCGAGCCGAACATGGGCGGAAGTGGCGATCTGCCGCGCGGTTTCGGCCGCCGCGGCGTAATCCACCACGCGGGACAGCCGGTCCGGCCCTTCGGCTGAGGGGGCTTCGGGGTCCTCCACCGCCAATTCCAAATCCAGGATCACACGCTGGGGGCGGGTTTGTTCATGCGCATGAACGCCGAGCAAGGCCTGCACTTCCAGATGGCGCACGAAAACCAGCCGCAGCCCTGCCGCGGCATCCGGGGCGAAGCTCATTCCAGTGGTTCCTGACCGGTTGAGGGCGACCATTGCAAATGCTGCCCGCCATCGAGTGCGATCATCTGGCCGGTCATGGACGTCAGCGACAGCATCGCCATCAGCGCCCGCGCGACTTCTTCCGCGCTGGTGGGGCGCGAGAGCGGCGTTGATGCCGCCTGCTTGTCGAAATGTTCCTGGGATTGGCGGGGGCTGGGCAAGGCAGGGCCGGGGCCGATGGCATTCACCCGAATGCGCGGCGCCAGCGCTAGGGCCAGGCTTTGCGTCAGCGCCCAGAGCCCCGCCTTGGACACGGTATAGGAAACAAAATGCGGCGTGAGCGACCAGACGCGCTGATCCAGCATATTCACCACCAGGCCCTGCGCCGCTTCCGGCAGCGCCTTGGCGAAATCCTGCGTCAGCACGAAGGGCGCGCGCAGATTGGGTTCAATGTGGCGATCCCAGGATTCCCGCGTTGCATCCTGCCATTCATCGCGTTCGAAGGTGGAGGCGTTGTTCACCAGCACGCCCAGCGGGCCAAGCGCCTTGGTGGCGTGCGGGACCAGTTGCGCGACTTCCGCTTCCTGGCCGAGTTCTGCCCTCAGCGTGATAGCGCGGCGGCCAAGCGCGCGGATATCGGCGGCCGTTGCCTCGGCGGCTTCAGCGCTGGCAGCATAATGGACGGCGACATCAAAGCCGGCCTCAGCAAGCGCGAGCGCCATGGCGCGGCCGAGCCGCTTGCCGGCGCCTGTGACCAGCGCTGCGGGGGGGATGTTGGCGGGGATCATGGGCGGGGTGATAGCCCGAAGGGCGGCGGCTGGTAAGGCTTCCGTCAGCGGGCCATCAACCAATACCTGTTGCAGCTATATATTTTTGTAGCTACATTTAATCCATGCGCATCACATTCGATCCAGCCAAGCGCGCGAAA
The DNA here is from genome assembly GCA_020249825.1 of Roseomonas sp. Lineage (GTDB taxonomy): Bacteria > Pseudomonadota > Alphaproteobacteria > Acetobacterales > Acetobacteraceae > Neoroseomonas. The sequence continues at coordinate 19,114 of JADCEX010000292.1, read as the reverse complement.
ACGCTGGCCGAGCGGGGATTGGATTTCGCTGACGCAGCGCAGATTTTCACCGGGCTACACGCTACGCTTGAAGATGCGAGGAGAGACTATGGTGAGAAGCGCTTTATCTCAGCCGGGTTTTTGGATGGCCGGTTGGTGGTTCTGGTTTGGACTCCGCGCGGCGCGGCCCGCCGCATCATTTCCATGAGGCACGCCCATGCCGAAGAAGAAACACGCTGGCGCCAATACCTGGGTTGATCCCGATGACGCGCCGCCCCTGACTGACGAATTCTTCGCCAAGGCGGAGATCAAGGATGGTACACGGCTTGTCCGTCGCGGTCGGCCGCCTCTGCCACAGGCAAAGCGCCAGGTGACGCTGCGCCTGGACCCGGACCTGCTGGATCGCCTGCGCGCCAGCGGCCCAGGCTGGCAAACACGCGTGAACAAGGCGCTGCGCGATTGGCTGAAGAACCAGGCGGCTTGATACGCCACGCGCGACAAGTGCCGCATCAGATGCTAACCCCCGCCGCATCATGTCTGACACCACCATTCCCGCCGCCCGTATCGCCGAAGAAGCCGCCCGCAGGCGGAGCTTTGCCATCATCGCCCATCCGGATGCCGGCAAAACCACGCTGACCGAAAAATTGCTGCTCAAGGGCGGCGCCATTCAGCTTGCCGGCGCGGTGCGCGCCAAAGGCAATGCGCGGCGCACGCGGTCTGACTGGATGAAGATTGAACAGGATCGTGGGATTTCGGTGGCGACCTCCGTCATGACTTTTGAACGTGATGGGGTGGTCTTCAACCTGCTGGACACGCCAGGCCACGAGGATTTTTCCGAAGATACCTATCGCACCCTGACCGCGGTGGATGCCGCCGTGATGGTGCTGGATGCGGCCAAGGGCATTGAAAGCCAAACGCGCAAACTGTTTGAAGTTTGCCGCATGCGCGACATTCCCATCATCACCTTCATCAACAAGATGGACCGCGAAGCGCGCGAACCTTTCGAATTGCTGGATGAAATCCAAAACCTGCTGGCGCTGGATGCAACCCCCGCCGCCTGGCCGGTGGGCCGCGCGGCTGACTTCGCCGGGGTTTATGATCTGGCCACTGACCGGTTTCTGCCCGTGGCGGAAGGGGCGGAGCCGATCCAGCTTGAATCGCCCGAAGACCCGAAGCTTGCCGAGTTGGTGGGTGATGAGAGGGCCTTGGCGCTTTCCGAGGAAGTATTGCTCGCCCGCGCCGGCTATCCCGAATTCGACACCGAGCGTTTTCTGGAAGGGTCTTTGACGCCGGTGTTTTTCGGCTCCGCGCTGCGTGATTTCGGCATTGCGCATTTGCTGGATGGGCTGGCACGCCATGCGCCGCCGCCGCGTGCGCGCCCGGCGGATCAGCGCCTGGTGACACCCGGTGAGGAAAAGCTGACCGGTTTTGTCTTCAAAATCCAGGCGAATATGGACCCCAACCACCGCGACCGCGTGGCCTTTGTGCGGCTATGCAGCGGGCGGCTGACCAAGGGTATGCGACTGCGCCAAACCCGCACCGGCAAGCAGGTGCCGGTGAATGCGCCGCTATTCTTCTTCGCGAAAGATCGGCAAGTGGCGGAAGAAGCCTGGCCTGGCGATGTGATTGGCATTGCCAATCACGGCGCGCTGCGCATCGGCGATACGCTGACGGAAGGTGAGGCGCTGGATTTCCGCGGCGTGCCTTCCTTCGCGCCGGAAATCCTGCGCCATATCCGGCTTGATGATCCGATGCTGGCGAAGAAACTTCGCACCGCTTTGGATCAATTGGCGGAAGAAGGCGTGGTGCAGTTGTTCCGCCCGCGCGATGGGTCCCCGCCCGTTGTTGGCGTTGTCGGACAATTGCAGTTGGATGTGCTGCAAAGCCGGCTGAAGGTGGAATATGGCGTGCCGGCGGGGTTTGATGCCACGCCGTGGGAACAGGTGCGCTGGATGGTATCCGACGAGGCGGGCGCGCTGGAGCGTTTTGCCGAAGCCAATCGGCGCGATGTCGCGGAAGATCATGATGGCGCGCTGGTGGCGTTTTTTAGCAGCGATTGGCGCCGCCGCCGCGCGGAAGAAGAATGGCCCATGCTGCGCTTTCACGCCGTGCGCGAACAGCATGGTGTGGGCGGGGGGAAGTAGGCCTTCCCCCCGATTTGATTACTTCACCGACGAGAAAGAAGTCGGCTGAAGTATTTCATTTGTCACTTTCGTCAGCAGCGGGCCATTGGCTTCGGTTTCCGCGCGCGCCTTGATCCAATCCGGATCCGCCTGGAACTTCGCCCATTTTTCCTCACGTTCCGCGAGTGACTTCCACGCGACCATATAGGTCAGGCTATGGTTGGAATCGCCGATCAGCGTGGTCCAGAAACCCGCCTGACGAATGCCATGCTTGTCCCAAAGCTTCAGCGTGATGGTATCAAAACGCTTCATCAGATCGGGCAGGCGCCCGGGCTGGCAGTGATAAATGCGCAGTTCATAGAGCATCGTTTCTCTCCTGTTCGATGGTTAATCAAGCTTAGCGCCGGATATTTCCACCAATTCGCGCCAGACACGATCCTGGCTGCGCACGTAATCGGTGAAGCCTTCCGGCGTATCATCCGAAATGGCCGAGAAGCCAAGCGGAATGAGTTTTTCGCCATATTCCTTGTCTCGCGCGGCACCTATGGTGGCGCGGTGCAAGGCTTGCACAATCGGCGCGGGCGTGCCGGCGGCGGCGGAAATGCAATACCAGAATTCCATATCCATATCGGAACCTGGGATGAGTTCCGCCATGCCGCGCACATTCTCAAGCCCCGCGACCTGCGGCTGGCGCTTCTGGCTACCGACCGCGAGCGCGCGCAGCCGCCCTTCACGCACATGCGGCATCAGCGCGGGCATACCATCGAAAATCATGTCCACATTCCCGGCAATCAGATCATTCAAGCCGGGCGCCAGACCGCGATAGGGCACGTGGGAAACCTCAATCCCCGCTGATTGCATCAGCTTGGAAATCGTCAAATGGCTGATGGTGCCGATACCAGATGATGCTGCGCTGATTTGCCCTGGCCGGCGCTTCGCATCCGCTACAAATTCTTCGAAGGTTTTCCAAGGCCGATTGGCATTCACGACAAACAGCGTGGAACCCACAGACACGCGCGAGATATGCGTAAAATCCCGAATGCCATCAAAGGGCATGCCGTTGCGGTAGAGATACTTGTTCGCCAGCAGGATGGTCGCACCACCCAGGAACAGCGTATGCCCATCCGGCGCGCTGCGCGCCACCGCCTCACCGGCGATATTCCCGCCGGCGCCGGGGCGATTATCAATCACCACTGTCTGGCCAAGCAAAGGCCCCATACGTTCGGCGACAAGCCGCGCGGTGATATCGGCAGCGCCGGCGGGCGGGAAAGGCACCACCAGGCGCAAGGGCCGCGTGGGAAAGCCCTGCGCGCGCGCAATGGTCGGCGCAGCAAGCCCCGCGATCAACGCGGCGCGGCGGGTGAGTTTGATCATGCTTGCCTCCCTTTTTTATTTTGATGGTTCGCGGTGCAGTTCCACCACAATGCCTTCCTGCCCCGCCATGGCGGGATAGCGGCGCATCACTTCCGGATCATGGCCAGGCACGATGTGCTTCGGGCTGGGCGCGAGTGCGCGCAACTTGTCAAAACCTTCCAGCATTTCACCGATATGAAACGCCGTGGTGAAGGGCCGGCCCGCTTCCATGTTTTCGTAGAAATGCGTCACGTCGGAAGCCAGCACCACGCGCCCGCGCGCCGTATTCACGCGTACGCATTGTAGCCCCATGGAATGCCCGCCACAGGCATGCACTGTAATCCCCGGCGCCACTTCTGCATCGCCATTATGGAAGACCACGCGTTCGGCGAAATTCATCCGCACCATGCCGACCACATCTTCAACTTCGAATGAATGACGGAGCTTTGGGTATTTCATGTAGCGGCCGGTTGCATATTGCATTTCCGGTTCCTGCAAATGGAACTTGGCCTTGGCGAATTTATGGAAGCTGCCGACATGGTCATAATGCAGGTGGGAAATCACCACATCTTCAACCTTTTCAGGGTCCACGCCGATCAGTTTCAGGCTTTCAATCGGGCAGCGCAGGTAATTGCGCTTGCGCTTGGCTGCGACTTCTGCCGTGAAGCCGGTATCAATGATCACGGCGCGATCTTCATTCACCGCAGCCCAGACAAAGTAATCCATCGGCATTGGCGCATCATGCGGGTCGCCACCGATGAAATGTTCCGTGCGCTTGGCATCGCGCATGGCATAGCGCAGCGCATAGACGCGGTATTCGGGTTCAGTCATGCCATATGCTCCTGCTTCACGGGCTGCATGCCAAGCGCGAGGCCAACCATGGAGGCATCGCGCAGAACTGAGAGAAAATCACCGGGTTGATTGGCATCACCGACCAGCGTGAAGGCAATACTGCTTTCTTCCACCGCCGCAAGCACATCAAGATTAGGCAATGCGCCGATGGCAGCAATCACATGCGTCACACCCGCAATCTCCCGCACCGCGCCGTCTTCAGTGAAATGCAGCACATCGCCCACCAGACGCGTATCGCGCACCTTGGTGTGGAAGCTTGTGCCAAGCTCGCGCAGCCTGATCATCAGATCGGTGCGGTTATTGCGTGCCATGGCGGGTGCGATGGCGGGCAGCGCTTCAAAAATTGAAATGCGGCAGCCGCGCTGCACCAGCACATCCGCCACCTCAAGCCCAACAATGCCACCACCAATCACCGCAACCTGCGCGCCATCCGGCACCAGTGCGGGATTGGCGATCACATCCCAGGCTTGCAGCGGCGCCGCCCCTGGCAGCGTCAACGGGCGCGGCTTGGCGCCGGTGGCGAGAACGATATGATCAGGCGCGAAAGCCCTGATGGCATCAGCGGTTGTGCTCACACCATAGCGCACGGGCACGCCAAGCGCCTGCACCTGATCCCATCGCCAGGACCAGGCAGGGCGCACTTCTTCCTTGTCCGGCGCGGCCACGGCCAGATGAATTTGCCCGCCAGCGCGCGCCGCCTTTTCCCAGATTTCCACCTGATGCCCGCGCGCTGCTGCCAGCCGCGCAACCTCTGCCCCCGCTAAACCTGCACCCAATATCAAGACACGCTGTTTCACCGGCGCGGGTGTGAAAGGCCCATCAATGAATTCGGGCGCTTCCAATTCCGTGCCCAGCATGGGGTTCACCACGCAGGCGACATCGCGTTCCAGAGTCAGACGCTCAAAACACACATTGCAGGAAATGCAGCCACGAATGGCAACCGTACTTTCGCCAAACGCCTTGCGTGGCCAATGCGCATCCGCCGTCAGCGCCCGGCCCAGCGAGACATAATCCGCCGCACCGGAAGCCAGCACCGCTTCCGCATCGGCGGGCGAAAGAATGCGCCCGGCGATGATAGTTGGGATCCCAACGGCATCCGTGATCGGCTTCGCATGCGGTTCTAGCGTGCGGCGCGGCATGGAAGGCGGCTGGATGCAAAAGCGCGACAAAGCCGGACTTTCATTCGTGCCGCCCGAAAGATCCAGCGCCGTGACCCCCGCGGCTTCCAATAGCTTCGCGAGTTCAACCATCTCCTCAATCGGATAGCCATCATCGCAATATTCGGTGCAGGAAATCCGTACCCAAAGCGGGAAATCGGGCAAGGCATCACGCAGCCGATGCACGGTTTCCAACAGCAAGCGCGCACGGTTTTCCAATGAACCGCCATAGCGATCCGTACGCTTATTGATGCGCTGTGTCAGGAATTGATGAAACAAGTAGCCATTGGCGGCGTGCAATTCCACCGCATCATAGCCGGCTTGCCACAAGCGCCGCGCGGCGGTCACGAAATCCTTCTGAATTTCGGTGATCTCCGCCTGTTCCAGCGGCCGCACCTCATCACCCGTATTCGGATTGCGCCAGGGTGAAGGGCCGACGGGTTCCATATTCAACACCATCCGGCGCAGCAGCGCGCCGCGGTGATTAATCTGCCCCACCGTCACGCAATCATGCCGCTTGATGCCTTCCACCAGCCGCGTCAGGCCAGGGATGAAGCGGTCATGATAAATCCAGAGTGAGTTGTTATGCGCGCGCCCACCTGCACTCACCGCCATGGCTTCCGTCACAATGGCGGCGACACCACCCTTGGCGCGTTCTTCGTAATAGGCGCGGTCGCGTTCGGTCGAAATCCCATCGCTGGTGCTGAAATTCGTGCCCATCGGCGCCATGATGAGCCGGTTTTTCATCCGGAGCGGCCCAATCCGCCCCGGCTGTTGCATCATCAACGGCATTCTCAAACTCATCGCGTATTACTGCGCCTTATCCGCATCCAGAACTGCTTGCACGGCTGCCGGATCGCACTTGATCTGCACGCCCGCGCGTTCCAATTGCAGCTTCATCGGCACACGGCTGTCCAGATTTTCCCAGCCGCGGTTCAGCGCCTCATTCATTTCTTCCAGCGCCAAATTGCAGAAGCGCATCGGCACATTCAATTCGCGGCCCATCGTCACCGCCAGCGTCACATCCTTATGCGCCAGCTTCAGCGCGAAGGCGGGCGGATCATATTTATCCACCAGGAATTGATCCGTGATGCGATCAAAAGTGCGCTTGCGCCCAAGCGCACCTTGACGCACGGCCTTCCACAAATCCAGCGGATCCATCCCCGCCTTCACGCCCATGGAAAACACTTCCGCCATTGCGGTTTGAATGGCATAGCCCGCCATGTTGTGGACCAGCTTGGCGACAGTCGCCGTACCAATCGGGCCGATATAGGCGGCCTGATCACCAAAGGCGTCCAGCACATTCTTGTATTTGTCGAAAACTTCCTTGTCGCCGCCGACCCAAATCGCCAGCTTGCCGGTCTCCGCCCCCTTCGGCCCGCCGCTCACAGGCGCGTCAAAACCATAAGCGCCCTTGGTCGCGAGTGCTTCGGCCATGCGCTTCATCAGCGCCTGGGAATTGGTCGAAAGGTCGAAATAGGCGGCACCTTTTTGCACCCCGGCCAGAATGCCATCAGGGCCGAAAATCACCGGCTCCACTTCCTTTGGGCCAGGCAGAGAGGTGAAAATCACCTCACATTGTTCCGCCACCGCCTTGGGCGTTTCCGCCCAGGTCGCACCAGCGGCCAGGCGGTTGGCGCCGGCTTCGCGGCGGATATCATGCACCACCAATTGATAGCCGGCCTTTTGCAGATTGGCGGCCATGAAGGCGCCCATGGTGCCAAGGCCGATAAAACCGATTTTCATGGCTCAGCCCTTCTTCGCCTGATCCTGCGCTTCAAACACATCCACGGCGACATGCGCCGCGGTCATGGCAGAAGGCCAGCCGGAATACATCGAAAGATGCGTGATGATTTCAGCAATTTCTTCGCGCGATAGCCCATTGGTCAGGCCGCGGCCAATATGGCTGTTCAATTGATCCTGCCAGCCGAGTGCCACAAGTGCTGCAATCGTCACCATGGAACGGTCCCGCTTGGAAAGCTGCTTGCGCTCCCAGACATCGCCATAAACATATTGGTGGGTCATCTCCACCAGCTTCGGGAAATCCGGATTGATGCGGTCGCGGCGCGCGGAAGGCGGGGCTGCCATGGGAAGTCTCCTCATTTGGTGTTCAGCACAGCACCAGCAGAGGCATGTCACACATGGCCCGGCGCCTACCGCGCCCAAGGCCAGACCTTCCCCCACTTCTTCTGTGTTGAGCGTATCCTGCGACCAGTCGCGCCGCGCCGCAAGCGGGCTTTCAGCCGCCTGTCACGCTGCGTCGGGCAAGATCAAGCGCTGCCGCCACCGTTGCCGCGCGCACCGCCGCGCGATCACCTGGGAAGACATGGCGTTCCACCAACGTCGGCGCGCCTTCGCGGGCGCAGCCAATGAAAACCAAGCCCACCGGCTTGCCCGGCGTGGCGCCGCCTGGCCCCGCGATTCCCGTGCAAGAAAGCGCCAGCGATACGCCCGCACGCGCCCGCGCCCCTTCGGCCATTTCGCGCGCCACTTCCGCGCTGACAGCGCCGTGCTGCGTCAGGCTTTCCCGCCGCACGCCAACCATTTTCTGTTTCGCATCATTGGAATAAGTCACGAAGCCGGCCATGACGACAGAGGAGGAGCCCGCAATGGCCGTGAGTGCGGCGGCAATCAACCCGCCGGTGCAGGATTCCGCTGTTGCCAGCGTCATTCCCTTGGCATCCATCAGCGCCAGCAAACCACGCGCCTGTTCAAGTGTGGCCTCTGGCAGCATGGTCAGATTACCCCCGGCAGAATGGGCCGCGCCAGCATCAGCGCCGCCGCCACCAAAGCGCCCGCCACCATATCATCCAGCATCACGCCAAGCGCGCCCTTTTGCTGATCCGCCCAGGAAATCGGCCAGGGCTTGAAAATATCGAAAACCCGAAACAACCCAAAGGCAATCAACACACCCCAGATGCTGGCATCCAGGCTCAAGCCTGCGAGCGCCAGCAACATCCCGGCGGCCTCATCCACCACAATCCAACCGGGGTCTTGATCAAGCGTGTCGCGCAATACTTCGCGCACAGCGTAAAAACCGATCAGCGACACCAGCATGGCAAGCACGAAGGCAGGAACCGGCCCCAGCAAGGCAGCAGGCAAAACAACCAAGGAACCCCAAGTGCCAGGCGCTGGTTTCAGCCGGCCAATGCCGCCCATCGTCGCAACCAGCAAGGGCAGATTCATGCGCCTATCTCGCGCTGGCAAGCCAGCTTGCCATGGGGTGCGGTGCAGAAGCGGGTGGGTTCTGGCGCGCACGATAAATCACTGCACCTTCCACAATCCGCTGCACGTAATTGCGTGTCTCGGCAAAGGGAATCATTTCCATCCAATCGAGCAAATCACGCTCCCCACGCAGCGGATTGCCATAGGTCACAAGCCATTCATCCACGCGCCGCGGCCCGGCATTATAGGCGCCTGCTGCCATCACCAGGGACCCTTCAAAGCGCCCGAGCATTTCATCCAGATAGGCGGCACCCAGCTTGATATTGGCCTGTGGATCGGCGGTCAGCATTTCCACGCGGAAATTCATGCCAAGCCGGCGCGCGACAAGCTGCGCGGTGGAAGGCAGCAATTGCATCAGCCCGCGCGCATTGGCGCTGCTGACCGCTTCCGTATCAAAATTGCTTTCCTGTCGCGTGACCGAGAAGATAAACGCCGACTCTGGTGAGGTCACAGGCACACGGAAGGGCGTTGGCCAGCCTTCCGGCAACAGGATATCGCCTTCAATCGCCGCCCCTCGTGCCACCCATACCGCGTGATCCGGCCGACCGATATGGTTGGCAAGCCGCACCGTCAGTAGCCTGTCCTGCGAATCAGCCGAAACTGCCCGCAGGCGCAGCAGGAAGGCGCGGGTGCGACGTGTTTCGCCAAGCTCTGCCAGGGTGGTCACAACACGCGCCAATTCGCGTTGCGAGAATTCTTGCGCGCGCCTTTGATCAATTGGTGGCGTTTGCAACGCGCGCAGGCGTTGATCGAGCGCTTCCTGGCTTTCGCCCATCGTCAGCGCCGCAAGCTGACCATAAAACGCGGTCGGCAATTGCGCGGCGGCCGCATAGCGTTCCCGCGCGGCTGCCTGCGCTCCGCGCGCCGCCAGCGCCCGGCCTTCCCAATAAGAGGCGCGGGCGCGCGTAATGACCGAACGTGAGCCGAGTGCAATGGCAACAAAATGCCGCTGCGCCAGAACGGGATCATTCAAAAAGCGCAACGCAATGAATCCCGCCAGGAATTCTGCCTCGATCCGGCCTTCGCTGCCCATGGGCTGGCCGTGAAAAGCCGCGACGCGATGCGCATCCTTTGGGTTATTCAACCGCAAAAGCTTGCGCGCCAGGATTTGCCGTTCTGCCCAAACCGCCCGCGCAATTTCGGGGTCCATATTCGCCTGGAATGGTTCTGCGACAATCCAGCTTGCCACCGCATCGGCATCCCTGTCACGTCGGCGCAGCAGCCTCGCCCTTTCATAGGCCCAGCCAAGATCGAGCGGGCGGAGCATGATTTGCGTCACCTCAGGCTCGCCGGCCAAAGTCATTCGCATTTGGCCCGATCCGCGCGGCACACCGCTCATGCGTTCCAGGGCACGCTGGGCGCCTTGCATATCGCGCGCGAAAAAAAGTCGGTCGAAGCGTTTCGAATGATCTTCCGCGGTCAATAACCGACCGAATTGTGATATGATGGCAGCTTCCGCCGCGGCATCGCCAGGCGCTTCCACCCAAGCGCGGCGGAGTGTCTGTTGGGCGCCTGCTTCCCCTTCCAAATTCCCGCCGGCTTCATTGGACGGGCGTGCTGCACCGCCTGGGGCATTATCAGGGCCGCGCCGCATCATATCCAGGAAATTGCCAGGTTGTGCTTGAGGTCGCGTGCCGCGTGTCAGAGCCTCTGCATGGCGGAGCGCAGCCGAAAGGCTGCGCGGCGGGAAGGTGCTGAAATGCGCCAGCACCAGCGCATCATCTGCGGGTCCACCGAAAGCGGCCTCTGCCCGGCGCGCAATGGTATCCACCAAGGGCCAATCGGGATTTTCGCGCAAAAAGCCGACAAGTTCCGCCGCCGTGGCGGGTGCGGTACGATGCGAGAGGCGCATCCAAAGCACGATCTTCGCGACCAAAGGACCAGCGGCGGCGGCATAGGTATCCGCTTCCGCCCAACGTGCGCCATTGGCGGCGGTGATGGCGGCCTTGCCGGCGGCGATGCGCGCGGCCTGGGTTGGTGCGTTCTGCGCAATGGCCGGAACGGGAAGCAGCAAAGGAAGGCTCAGAAGTAACCGGCGCGGAACCTTCATGGCACCACTAGCCCCTCAGCATTACCCGCGCTCCATGGCGCGTTTCAGAAGGCAGACAAAGCGCCGCAATGCCAGGCGCGACATCCGCGGGTTGTGGAATGGTGGCGGGGTCCTCGCCCGGCATGGCCGCGGCACGCATTTTGGTGGCGACAATGTCAGGATCAACAAGGTTCACGCGCAATGGCGTGGCCTCCACCTCCTGCGCCCATGTCATTACCAGATGTTCCATGCCCGCCTTGGACGCGCCATACATGCCCCAATAGGCGCGTGGCCTAAGCACGCGCCCAGTAGTGACAAATACCGCACGCCCCGCATCTGAAGCGCGGAGCGGCGGATCGCAACTGCGGATCAGGCGCCAGCTTGCGGTCAGGTTCACCGCCATCACTTCCGCCCAATCGCGCGGTTCAATATGCGCAACCGGCGTCAGCTTGTTCAACACGCCCGCATTATGCACCAATATATCCAGCCGACCGAAGCGTTCCACGATGGAAGGCCCGATCATATCGATGTCTTTTTCGGCCTTTTGCAGATCAAAGGGCAGCAAAGTCGCAGGCTTGCCGCCGGCGCTGCGGATCGCGTCATCAACTTCTTCAAGCCCGCCTTGCGTCCGCGCCACCAATACGCATTGTGCGCCAAGCTTTGCCAAATGCAGGGCAAGCGCGGCGCCAATCCCGCGTGAGGCTCCGGTAATCAGTGCGACCCGGTCTTCCAGTCCCGTCATGATCATTGCCCCGCCGGTTGCAGCAGGGAAAGCTGGCGGTCTGCATTATCGGTCCAATCCGTCAGCGGAATGGCATATTCGCCGGTGAAGCAGGCATCGCAGAAATGCGGCTTAGCAGCGTCACGCGCGGGCTGACCCAGCGCGCGATACAGCCCATCAAGTGAAATGAAAGCCAGGCTATCCACGCCGATGATCCGCGCCATCTCCGCCAAATCATGCTTGGCCGCCATCAGATGCGCGCGTTCCGGCGTATCAATGCCATAATAGCAAGAATGTGTGGTGGGGGGGGAGGAGATGCGCATATGCACCTCAGTCGCCCCCGCTTGGCGCACCATTTCAACAATCTTGCGGCTGGTGGTGCCGCGCACGATGGAATCATCCACCAGCACCACGCGCTTGCCCTGCAACATGGCGCGATTGGCGCTGTGCTTCAGCTTCACGCCCAGATTGCGGATCTGATCCGTTGGTTCAATGAAGGTGCGCCCGACATAATGATTGCGGATGATGCCAAGTTCAAATGGGATGCCGGCTTCCACCGCATAGCCCATCGCCGCCGGCACACCTGAATCCGGCACGGGCACAATCAAATCCGCCGCCACACCGCTTTCGCGCGCCAATTCCGCGCCGATGCGCTTGCGCGTTTCATAAACCGGCGTGCCCTCCATGACGCTGTCAGGCCGCGCGAAATAGATATATTCAAAAATGCAGAAGCGGCTATCGGTGCGGCTGAAGGGCTTGATGCTGCGCAGGCCGTTATCATCAATCACCACCAATTCGCCGGCTTCGATATCGCGCACGAATTCCGCGCCCACGATATCCAGCGCGCAGGTTTCTGATGCCAGAACCAGCCCGCCATTGGCGAAGCGCCCCAAGACAAGGGGACGCACGCCAAGCGGGTCACGCGCCCCAATCAACGCGCCATTATGTAAGGCGACCAGCGAATAAGCGCCCTGCACCTGCTTCAGCGCATCAATCAGCCGATCAATCACGGTGGAATAAAGGCTGATGGCGATCAGATGGATGAAAACCTCGGAATCCGTGGTGCTCTGAAACAGGCAGCCGCGCCGCACCAGCGCGCGCTTCAGCGCATAGGCATTGGTCAGATTGCCATTATGCGCGACCGCAAAACCGCCAAATTCAAAATCGGCATAAAGCGGCTGCACATTGCGCAAAGCCGTCTCACCGGTGGTCGCATAGCGATTATGCCCCACCGCATGCGGCCCGCGGAGCGAGGCAATAACCTTGGCCTCTCCGAAATTATCGCCAACAAGGCCAAGCCCCTTATGGGCATGAAACAGTCCGGCCTCATCCAAGGTTACAATGCCGGCGGCTTCCTGGCCGCGATGCTGCAAGGCATGCAGGCCAAGTGCGGTGAGGGCAGCGGCATCGCCGCCATTCCACACGCCGAAGACGCCGCATTCCTCATGCGGCTTGTCATCCTCAAATCGCGCGGGCAGCGGCATGGGTAACCTCAATTCCGGCTGCGCGCGGGGGGGCGCAGCAATTCTTCAACCGTGGGCGAACGCGGCAAGGGTGGTTCATTCAACCGCGGGCGATATTCCGCCGGCATGACCTCAATCACCATATGCGCGCCTTGTGAGAGCAGCGGGAGCGCGCGGGCTTGAAGCACCGGTTCGGGCCAGCGATCCCCTGGAAGCAATAACCCGGCGACGATATAGGCGACCACCAGCAAAAAGGCGCCGCGCGCCGCGCCGAAAACCAGGCCAAGCACACGATCAATGCCGCCCAAAGCGGAATCCTGTACGCGATCCGCGACCGCATTGATCATCAGCTTGAAGACAATCAGCGCGACCAGAAACACCACGCCTGCGCCAATGGCCTCCGCGAGCCAGGGCGGCGTGAAATAGGGGTCGAGGAAGGGCTGAATCTCCTTCCGCGCCAGCAGGGCCACTACCGCCGCACCAACCCAGCCCGCCACGCCAAGCGCTTCCCGCACCAGGCCATGGAAAAAGGCGAGGATCGCCGATAGGGCGATCACCCCCAACAGAATGACATCAACCCAATTCATCGATTGTCCCTATAGCCCTCGCAGACGGGCGCGTCACGCCTTACCCCGCGCAGGCAAAGTCTTTTCCGCAAACCGCGCCACCAGATCCGTCAAATGGCCGATTTCCGACAGCCCAAGCCCTTCCGGCGCCGCCGCCGCGCGCCCGCCACGCGCAATGCGGCGCGGCAGGGTGGCGGCGGTAAAGCCAAGCTTGGCCGCTTCGCGCAGGCGCGACTCAGCCTGGGAGACCTGGCGCACCTCGCCCGAAAGCCCGACCTCGCCAAAATACACCGCGCCTGAATCCGTGGGCCGATCCGTCGCCGCTGAAACCAAGGCCGCCGCCACCGCCAAATCCGCTGCCGGTTCGCTGATGCGCAAGCCGCCGGCGATATTCAGATAGACATCATTCTGGCCAAGGCTCATGCCGCAACGCGCCTCCAAAACGGCCAGCAGCATGGAAAGCCGACCGGAATCCCAGCCCACCACCTGCCGGCGCGGCGACCCGCCCGAAGATGGCGAAAGCAGCGCCTGGATTTCGACCAGCACAGGCCGCGTGCCTTCAATGCCGGCAAAGACCGCGGAGCCCGAAACATTGCCCCGCCGTTCCGCCAAAAACAGCGCCGATGGATTGGCGACTTCCACCAGGCCGCGATCCGTCATTTCGAACACGCCGATTTCATCCGTCGCGCCAAAGCGGTTCTTCACCGCGCGCAGAATGCGGAATTGATGGCCGCGATCGCCTTCGAAATAGAGCGTCGCATCCACCATATGTTCCAACACGCGCGGCCCGGCCAAGGTGCCTTCCTTGGTGACATGCCCGACCAGCACCAAGGCAAAGCCGCGCGATTTCGCGAGCCGTATCAGCTCCGCCGCGCAAGCGCGCACCTGCGCCACCGTGCCTGGTGCCGAATCCAGCGCATCCAGCCAAACGGTCTGGATGGAATCCATCACCACCAGCGCGGCATCTGTTTCCTGTTCCAGGCTGGCGCCGATATCGCGCAGCGCCGAAGCGGCGGCCAATGCCATCGGGCTATCGGAAAGCCCAAGGCGCGCGGCGCGGAGCCTGACCTGCTCCACCGCTTCTTCGCCGGAGATATACAGAACCCGCCGACCGGCAGAGGCCAAGCGTGCCGCCGCTTGCAGCAGGATGGTGGATTTGCCGATGCCGGGGTCGCCGCCCACCAGCACGGCGGAGGCAGGCACGAAACCCCCGCCCAAAACGCGGTCCAGTTCCGCAATGCCGGTCACGATGCGCGGCGGGGGAGCGGATTCCCCCTTCAGGCCGACAAATTCAACGCGGCGCCCGCCGGCGGTTTTGGCGGCGGGGCCGGGACCGCGCGGGGCGGTGGTTTCCTCGATCAGCGTATTCCATTCGCCACAGGCATCGCAGCGCCCCTGCCATTTGGGGCTGACCGCCCCACAGGCCTGGCAGACAAAGCGGCTGCGATCCTTGGCCATTCAGGTGCGCACCCGGATCAGATGATCTTCGTGCGGATATCGCCCACGCCCTCCACAAAGCCTTCCAGCACATCGCCGCGCACCACGGCAGCGACCCCTTCGGGCGTGCCGGTCATGATCAAATCGCCGGGGGCCAATTCCACCAATTCCGACAGATTGGCGATCACTTCAGGGACGGACCAGATCAGCTTTGAAAGGTCAGAGGTCTGCGTGACCTTGCCATTCACCTTGAGCTCGATCTTGCCCTTGGACGGGTCGATCCCGGCAGCCGGCACCAGCAGGCCCATGGGGGCGGATTTGTCGAAGCCCTTGCCCATATCCCAGGGGCGGCCGGTTTTTTTCGCCTCATTCTGAATATCGCGGCGGGTCATATCCAAGCCGGCGCAATAGCCCCAGACATGGGAAAGCGCGTCGGCCACCGAGATATTGCGCCCGCCACGCCCGATGGCGACGACCAGCTCCATTTCATGATGGAGCGACTTGGTGACGGAAGGGTAGGGCATATCTGCGCCATTGATCACAACAGAATCCGCCGGCTTGGCGAAGTAGAAGGGCGGTTCGCGGGTTGGGTCGCTACCCATTTCAATGGCGTGTTCGGCATAATTGCGCCCGACGCAGAAAATCCGGCGCAGCGGGAAAAGCGCGTCACTGCCCTTGATCGGCAGCGCGGCGACAGGCGGGGGCGGGAAGACATAGGACACCATCCGAGCGACTCCTTCGGCTATTCCATGCCGCTATACCCCCAGCCGAGGGCTGCCGGAAGGCTGGGCGGGTAGTTTGTGTGTCATATGAGCGTGACGGCGCATCTGTCTGAGGCAGCGCGATTCCGCCCAAACAAAAACGCCCGGTCAGGGGGGTGACCGGGCGCTACTTTGTATTTTCCGATCGGAAAGGTCGGGCGAGCCGACAGGGGATGCCGGGATCGCGACCGCCGGCAAAGCCATGGCCGACAAGGATTTTCTAGAACATTTGCGCGAAAAAGCAAAGCCCCAAAGGCGACGGCGCCGCGTTAAGAAACCGCGTCACTCCGCCGCGGCGGCGAGCCTTGCCCCGGCATGGGCGGCGGCGGCGCGGCCAAAGGCCTCAAAGATCGCGCGGCTATCGGCGTCTCGTTCCCAGTCATATTCGGGGTGCCATTGCACACCCAGCGCGAAGCCGCGCGCGCCTTCAACGCGCACCGCTTCAACCGTGCCATCCGGCGCCCAGCCTTCTGCGACCAGGCGCGGCGCCAGGCGTTGCACCGCCTGGTTATGCAGTGAATTTACTGCAAGCTGAGCCGCGCTGCGCGAAGATGCCGTCAGAGTCGCGGCCAAGGCCCCGGCGCCATCAATCCGCACCAGATGCGCCTTGCCGGTCCTCACTAGTGGGATTTTCTGATCCGATGGCGTGGAATGATCCATCCGCCCGGCCAAATCCTGCACGCGCTGATCCAGGCTGCCACCCAGCGCCACATTCAATTCCTGCATGCCGCGACAAATCGCGAGCAAAGGCACCCCCGCCGCAATGGCCGCGCGGATCAGCGGCAGGGTGGTAGCGTCTCGGTCCTGGTCTTCCGGCGTGCCCTCGGCATGGGGGGGGCCATCATAATGGCCAGGCCAGACATTTGATCGGCTGCCGGTCAGGATCAGGCCATTGATATGGGCGAGGTAATCCTCTGCCGCTTCTTCGCCCGCCGCCGGCAGCAGCACCGGGGTGCCGCCCACCGGGCCGCGCACCACGCGCACATAGCTGTCAGACGCCGCGTGATTGGGCGTGCCGAAGATGCCGAAAGGCTTGATGCAACAGGAAATGCCAATCAGGGGTCTCATGGGATGTTACATTTCCGCGACACCATGGCGGGATCAAGGCGATTCGATTGATTTGCGAAGTTTTTTTGCGTGATTCCCCGATTTCACGGAGAATACCCGTCAACCAGCACCACTTGGCTTTCGGTGCTTTCAATCCGCAGTTTCAATAGAGGCGCGTATTCCGGGCTGAAATAGAAGGCGCGGGCAGCATCCAGGCTGGGGAATTCCAGCACCACCATACGGTTGAAGCCATCGGCATTCTCAAGCTTTTCCATTGTGCCGCCACGCACAACATAGCGCCCGCCATATTGCGCGATCACCGCCGGGACGCCGGCGCGATAACGCTCAAAACCCTCTGGATCAGTCACTTTTAGGTTTGCGATCAGATAGCCGGGCATGGGTTTCTCCTTCAGGTCAGTGGCGGCGCCAGCCAGCGTTGAAAGCCGGGGCGTTCACCAAGCTTGGCATACCAGCGCGCCAAAGTGGGAAATTCCGGCATCCCCGGCAAGCGCACTTCAGGGCCAAACCAGCGCCGGGCGTAACAGCCGAGCACGATATCGGCGATGGTCATGGTTGGGCCATCCAGATACGGGCCGCCATGCTTGCTGATCCAATGGTCAAGAATGGCCCAGCATTCGCCGGCGGCCTGCGCCGCTGCTTCAATCTGCGCCATATCGCGTTTTTCGGGCGGCGTGCGCACCAAGCCCCAGAACAGGTTACGCTCCGCGGGGCCGAGGGTGGAAAGCTGCCAATCCATCCAGCGATCCGCCGAAGCGCGCGCCGCAGGTGCCGCCGGGTAAAGCGGGCTTTGGTATTTCATCCCCAGATACCGCAGCACGCTATTCGATTCCCACAGGATGACATCGCCATCTTCCAGGGTCGGCACGCGGCCATTCGGGTTCATGGCGCGGTAATCCGCATCATTCACCCGGCCATGTTCCATGCCGGCATCCACGCGGTCATAAGCCTGCCCGATTTCATCGAGCATCCACAGCACCTTCTTCACATTGATCGAATTGGTGCGGCCCCAAAGCTTCAACATCTCAGCGCCTTTTCGCTTCAATCGCGTCCCAGATGGCGCGTTCCAGATGCACGCCATCAAACCGCGCCAATTCCTGCAAGCCGGTCGGGCTGGTGACGTTGATTTCGGTGAGGTAGCCGCCAATCACATCAATGCCGACAAAAATCATCCCGCGCGCCTTCAATTCCGGCCCGATGCGCGCGCAAATCTCGCGCTCCCGCTCGGTCAATTTGGTCGGTTCCGGCCGGCCACCGACATGCATATTGGACCGCGCCTCACCCGCCGCCGGCACGCGATTAATGCCGCCCATGGCGACGCCATCCACCAGAATGATGCGCTTATCGCCTTCCCGCACGGCGGGCAGGTATTGCTGAATCATCAAGGGTTCGCGTGAGCGTTCGGTGAACAGCTCCACCAGCGCATTCATGTTCGGATCATCGGCGCGGAGGTGAAACACGCCCGCACCGCCATTGCCGAAAAGCGGCTTGATGATGATGTCGCCGTGTTCCGCCCGGAAATCCGCGATACGGCGGCGATCCGCGGTGACCAGCGTGGTTGGCATCAGATCCGGGAAATGGGTGACGAACAGCTTTTCCGGCGCATTGCGCACCTGCGCCGGGTCATTCACCACCAGCGTCTTGGGGTGGATATGTTCCAGGATATGGGTTGCCGTGATGTAGCCCATGTCAAAGGGCGGGTCCTGGCGCATAAGCACCACATCGGCATCGCGGCCTAGGTCCAGTTCGACCTCCGCGCCGAAGGTGAAGTGGTTGCCATATTCGCGCCTGAGGGTAATGGGCCGCGCCCAGGCAGTGACACGCCCGCCGCGCAGCGCCAAATCCCGCACATGGTAATGCCAAAGCTTATGGCCGCGGGCCTGGGCTTCCAGCATGAGGGCGAAGGTGGAATCGCCATCAATATTGATGGTCTCAATCGGGTCCATCTGGACCGCGACGCGGAGCGAAGTGGTCATGCCATCTATCCTGGTTCTGGCCTGTCAGGGGGGTTGAAGCCGAGTTTGGGGCGCCGCGCCAGCCCAGGGCACGGGTGGGTCGGGCTGCCCCCCCCTCAGATTACTGGTTGCAAAGGTCGTAAATCCTTGCCTAACCTGCCGCAAGCCTTGACCGGGCATCGGTCTGGGAAGCGACAATCAACGAATAAGCAAGGAGGATCCGAATTATGGCAGAAATCAAAAGGCGTACCCTATTGCGCTCCGGCGCTGGGGTGGCAGCGGCGGGCATTCTTTCTGCCCCCATGGTCCATGCCCAAGGCACGGGCGGCACGCTGCGCTGCGGCTTCTGGGACCATTGGGTGCCCAATGGCAATGTGGTGATGCGCCAGCTTTGCGCCGAATGGGGCCACGCCAATCGCGTTGATGTG
>JADCEX010000291.1 GCA_020249825.1 Roseomonas sp. | reverse complement strand
GTGCATGGCGCGCGCGCCATTCGCCTGCCTGGCGGGCGGTTTCGCCTGGAATTGACCGAGGAAATCCCTCTGCCACGCGATGCGGAAGGCTTGATTGACATCAACGCCGCCACGCAAAAAATGAATGAGGTGATTGAAAGCTGGGTCAGGGAATATCCCGGCCAATGGCTTTGGATGCATCGCCGCTGGCGATAATGCGTTTCATGTGAAAGGCGGGGTCTCATGCTCAATATCCGGCGCGCCAAACCGCTTGCAGAACTTGATCGCGGTGAAGTGTTTGAAACGGAAGACCGGCTCAATGCTTCAAGCGTCGCGGCGTTTTCCGTATTGTTCGGCCTGGATGACAAGGCAGTGCCGGCGCGCGCCGCGGGCGCCGTGATTGCGCATGTGATCACCACGCGCTTTCCCGGGCCGGGCAGCCGGATCGTCGCCGAAACTCTCCGCTATGGCGGCGGTATGGCGGAAGGCGATGCGCTGACCACAAAGCTTGTTGTCTTGGATGTGGATCGCGGCGCGGGGCTTGCGCGGCTTGGCTGCCGCGTGACCGGGCCTGAGGGCGTGGTGCTCGCAGAAGGTGAGGTTGAGGTACTGCCCCCCACCACCGCCGAGGAACGCGCAATGCCGCAAATGACCGGGCTTGGCCCGCATGCCGGCAAGGTGATGGCCGCCCTGTTTGCACGCTGCCGCGCCCTGCCCCCGGTGCCGACGGCCGTTGCCCATCCCTGCGATGCGGAAAGCCTGCGTGGCGCGATCCTGGCCGCGCAGCAAGGGTTGATCACGCCAATCCTGACGGGGCCGGAGGCGCGGATACGCGCGATTGCGGCCAAGGAATCGCTTGATCTTTCAGGCATTACCCTGATTGGCACGGAACATAGCCATGCCTCGGCCGAAGCAGCGGTAGCGCTGGTGCGGGAAGGCCGCGCGGCGGCGCTGATGAAGGGCAGCCTGCATACGGATGAGCTCCTTGGCGCGGCGATTGCCAAGGAAGCGGGGCTGCGCACCGAAAGGCGCGTGAGCCATGCCTTTGTGCTGGATGCGCCGCTCTACCCCCGCCCGCTGATCATCACCGATGCGGCGGTGAATATCGCGCCCGATCTGGAAGCCAAGGCGGATATCATCCGCAATGCCATCAAGCTGGCGCAGGCGATCGGTATCAGAACACCCAAGGTCGCCATTCTGGCAGCCGTGGAAACCGTCACCCCCAAGATGCAGGCAACGCTGGATGCGGCCGCGCTCTGCAAAATGGCGGAACGCGGGCAGATTACGGGCGGCGTGCTGGATGGGCCGCTGGCCTTCGACAATGCGATAAGCCCGGTTGCGGCGGCGGCCAAGGGCATACAATCCCCGGTTGCAGGGCAGGCGGATATCTTGCTGGTGCCGGACCTTGAGGCTGGGAATATGCTCGCCAAGCAATTGGCCTATCTGGGGGGCGCGGAATCGGCCGGCATTGTTTTGGGATTGCGCGTGCCCATGGCGCTCACCAGCCGGGCGGATAATGCTATGGCGCGCCTGGCCTCGGCGGCCTTGTTGCGGCTGATGGCGCCGGCGTGATGCGCTAAAGCTGCGGCTTGCGGTTTCTCTTTTCAGTCCAAGGCTGGATGCGCTAGAAGGCATCCATGAAGAATCCCCGGACCCGCTTCCTTTCACCGCGCATCGCCTTGCTGCTGCCGCTTGGGCTGATCATGGCAGCCTGTAGCGGCGACTCCTCCCAGGTGCGCGAAGTGGATCGCGACGAATACAATACCGGCAGCCGGCGAGAGCAATTGCTGCGCTCCACCTCGGCTGCCGGTACATCAGGCGGTATCACGATATTCGGCGGCGGCACGGAAAAAGGCCAGGAGAGCGGCGCGGGCGGCGGTGGGCTTGGTGTGAATGCCTTCCTTTGGCGCGCCACGCTGGATACGCTTTCCTTCATGCCGCTGGCATCGGCCGATCCCTTTGGTGGCGTGATCATCACGGATTGGCATGCGCCGGGTGGCGTTTCCAATGAACGTTTCAAGGCGACCGCCTATGTCCTTGGCCGGCAACTGCGATCCGATGGTGTACGCATTGCCGTTTTCCGCCAGGTGCGGGGGCCGGGTGGTTGGGTGGATGCACCGGTCAGCACCGCAACGGCAGCGGAACTGGAAGACAAGGTGCTGACGCGTGCCCGCGAATTACGGAGCCAATCGGCCGGGCGCTGAGAGCATTTTCAAGCCAAGTGGTTACACTTGGCGACTCGGAAAATGCGACCGGACAAACAAGCATTTTCAAGCCAAGTGGTGACACTTGGCGGCTCGGAAAATGCGACCAAAACCAAGCATTTTCAAGCCAAGTGGTGACACTTGGCGGCTCGGAAAATGCGACCAAAACCAAGCATTTTCAAGCCAAGTGGTGACATTTGGTGGCTCGGAAAATGCGACCAAAACTCACCATTTTCAAGCCAAGTGATGACACTTGGCGGCTCCGCAACGGTTTGTTTCCCCCGTCAGTCCCCAACCACGTTCAGGCTATTGACGGGGATGTTCACAATGCCCGGCACCGTGAGCGTCACAGGCGTCGCCAGCGGCGCCCAAAGCAGCGGATTGCCCGCGGTCAGCGCGTCAAACACGCCGATATGCGTGAGCGTACCGGGGGCGCTGGTGAAGGTGAAGCGCACTTGCGAAACATTGTATTGAAGCCCCGTGCCAAAAAAGGTCACAGCCTGGCGGGCATAGCCCGTGCCGGAGGGTTCCCCGGAAACACCGCTTGCATCGGACCCCCCGGTACCCAGGGCAATGAAGACGGCAGAAGGCAGGGCGGGGCGCCGACCAACCACGGAACGGCCGAGCAAATTCTTCGTGTAATCTGTCATGGAGGTCATGTTGTTCTTCCTGAATGGATCAGTTGCGGTTGGCGCCTGACCCGCGCAAGAAAACTGCGTGGCGGATCAGGCACGAAAACATGCTTTGAAGATCAGGCAACAACCGCACCATCAGGCCAGCGCCAGCTTGTGCCATCGCTGACCGCAAAGCGCCGATTGGTCGCCCCATCCGCGACATAAATCATGCAGCGCGGATAGGTTGCCGCAGGCGGCAGTGTCGCCACCGTAAAGCTTGGCAATTGCAGCGGAGAACCCGACTGCACCGCACCTGTGCCCTTGCCGAGCAGCAGAAGATTCACATTGGTATCGGTGCCCTGTGCGGTGATCTGCGGCGGCGCCGCCGCGCCAGCACCATTGATGCGCACGAAATTTACCGGTGTTGCCACCGCATTGACTTCAAGCGCGATATTGCCGCGGCTGTTCAACCGCACCGGTGCAATGTTCTTCGCCGAAAGAGCGAGCGGAATATTCGCATCCGTGCCTGTTGCCGCAAGGCTTGGCGTACCGCCAAGGGCGCTGCCCGTAACCGTGACCTGATTGACCGTGGCTGTCGGCGTAGCGATAGCCAAAGAATGGGCACCTGGCGCACCACCCAAGGAGATATTGCCGGCCGCAACGCGCATTTGCTCGGCGCCACCGGCCGATAGCGCAACGGCCCCAACGGCTGGCTGAAATAGCCCGGTATCCTGGGCGCCTACCATCATGCCTGGCCGGTCAACTCGGCCAGCCGGCGCGGCGGAGGCAACAAAGCCATTGGTGCCTGAATTGATCAGCGGTCCGCCATTGCCATTCCCGAGCAAAGGCGGTGTTCCAAGATATACCTGATTGGGCGTGCCGGTCACGACATTGGCAAGATGAATCGCAGCCGAACCATTATTCAGGTAATTGTAGTATTCGGCACGGAAGGCGAAAATATCCAAACGGTTATTGCTGCCATTGACGCGAATGGCGTTGTTTTCGGTGTCATCCACGCGGAGATTGCCGATCTGTACGCGCACATTGCTGCCATCAATCTGGATGCCAGCCGCGCCAGGAAGCGGTACCGATGCGCCTGCGGTAATCAACTCCCCTTGGGTCGTCATATTGGCGATGCGGCCTTCGACATCATTGCCATCAATCCAAACGCCATATCGCGCAAAATCGGCATAGATGTTGCTGCCATAGAATTTGGTGGTGACACCGGAAGCCGATGAACTGAAGCGCAGCGTGGAACGCGCGCCAAGGACAAAGATGTCATCCAGGAAGACACCATCCACCTTTCGGAAAACCAGCGCGTCCTGATTGTTCTGCTGCCAGGTGACGACATTCGCGTCATTCGTGTGGAAGGTCCAGAAATGGACATGTTCCAGACGGCAAATGTCGAGACAGCGATCAACTTCAACCCCGCGCGTATAGACCTGCCCGCGCAGACGCCTGATGTTCATGCGCCCGGAATTGTCGCACCAGATCCCGCGATTGACCGCAACCAGGAAAACATTGTCGAAATCCACGGCGCCAAGACAATCCTGCACCCTGAAGACATAATCGTAATCGGTTGGCGCCCAGGTGGCGCTTGGATTTGGGTGAATTTGGCGTATCGCGATATCGCGCACGATCGAACCGCGCGCCATGGTGCCGGAGAAGGTGAAGGGCGTGAAACCGGTCTGGTCAATCCTGAACCAGGTTCCATGTGCCTCACTCGGGCCTTCGGTGAAGCCGGCACCCTGCAGAATGACCGTGACGCCATTGATCACGATGGGGCTCGCAATACGGTACAGCCGTGGGCCGAATTGCAGAATACCGCCGCCCACAAGCCTCATGGCATTGATGGCCGCCTGGATCGCCGGCCCGTCATCGGCAACACCATTGCCCACGGCCCCATAGTCCCGGACATGGAAGGGACGTTCCACGAACAGGCCGCTGCGCAGTTGTGCAAGGCTTGCACGGCGCGTGGCAATCGTTGCGCCGCTTGTCTGCACAACGGGCAGCATATCCGCATCAGCGGTGTTGGAAACGCTGGGAAGCGCGCTGATCTTGGTGTCTGACATGGTTGACCTTTTCATGGTTGCTGCCAGGCACTTCGGATCTGCGGATCCAAAGCCTGGCGCTTTCTGGGTTGTCGGGAAAAAAAAGAGGGTTCAGAACAGCAGCAATTGGCCGTCGTTTTCGAGCAGCAGGACACCGCCTTCTTCATTCAACAGTCGCGGTGCCATGCCGATGGCGAAGGGCGCGGAGAGGGCAGAATGATTGGTATCCGCCGCATTGCGCGCCAGGATGCGATAACCGCCGCCCGAGGCCTGAGCAGGAAAGAGTACGCTCGCCCGGCCATTGGCGACCGCGGAATCCTGAGTGGCAAGGACGGTCCCGGCTGCGTTACGGAGCTGGAAGGTGATATTGGTGATGCTGCCCTGGACCGTTGCGCCGACCGGAATGGAAGCGCCGGGCTCTATGGCATTCGGCATGGGATCAATGGTGATGGCACGCGCCTCGGCCGTACCGGTAAGCGTCTGGCGGAAGGGCAGATTCGCCGAACGCTGGATGGTTGGCGGCGCGCCGAGCGAATCCAGCACAACCGCGGCGCCCGTCAGATTACCCGCACGGACCGGCAACATGGTGGTGCCATCATTGGCCTGCACCAGGATGATGTCACCGACACGCACCCGGTCAGCGGCGGGGGCAAAATAGCCGGGGGCCTCTGTCTCGGCGCGGGTATCGCTGGTGCGATAATGCCAAAGGGTGAAGCCGTTCGCGGCGCTGAGCGGCGAGAGGCTGGTGGCAATGAAGGGCATGGGCGCTCCTGCTGGCAGCCAGGCAGCAGGGCGCGCGCCCGGCTGGTGGCAAGCTTGGGTCAAGGTTCGTGGAGGGAGGGGAGCTTCGGGCGCAATTCGGCCCTTGATGCGATTTTAGATAAAGGAACAAAAGCCTAATGTCAAGGAATTTTTATGGTGTTGGCGAATTTTCTTCCTTTCCCCAAAATTGCCCTGCATTGCGCTACAAAAAGCCCATTGATTGCGGAGCCGCGCCCATGATCCGTCGCCTGATCGTCTTGTTTGCCCTGCTGCTTTTGCCTGGCCTTGTTGCCGCGCAGGAGCGTGTGGTGAATGTCTATAATTGGTCGGACTATATTGACCCCTATGCCGTGCAGCGCTTCACGCGCGAAACCGGCATTCGCGTGCGCTATGATGTCTATGACAGTCTGGAAACGCTGGAAGGCAAGCTTTCTGCTGGGCGTTCTGGCTATGACATTATCGTACCAACCAGCGAACCCACCTTCGCGCGGTTGCTCCGCGCCGGGGCTTTGGCGCCACTTGATCGCGCACGTATTCCGAATTGGCGCAACCTTGACCCGACGCTGATGGCGCGTGTGGCGGAGATTGATCCGGGCAATCGCCATGGTGCGATTTATCTTTGGGGGACGATCGGGCTTGGCCTTCGGCTGGATCGGATCAGGGCCATCGCACCTGACATGGCACTCGATGGCTTTGATGTTCTGTTCAAGCCGGAAAACGCAGCGCGGCTGTCGCGTTGCGGCATCATGGTTATGGATAGTGCGACCGATGTGCTGCCTTCCGTGCTGCGTTGGGCGGGGCGTGATCCCAATGCGCATAGCCTTGAGGATTTGCGCGTGGCCGAACAGGCGCTGATGGGTATTCGCCGGCATGTGCGCGCCATCCTACCCTCGGGGGCCATTCTGGATGCGCTGGCGAATGGGGAAGCTTGCGTGGCGCTGACTTATTCCGGTGATGTCATCCAGGCGCAGGCGCGCGCCAGGGAAGCCGGACGCGGCGTTGAGATTGGCTATGTCGCGCCGCGCCAGGGCGCGCAGCTTTGGTTTGACATGCTGGCAATCCCCGCCGATGCACCGAATAAGGAAGCCGCGCATGACTTCATCAATTTTCTGCTGCGGCCTGATGTGATGGCCGGTATCACCAATCAGGTGCGCTATCCGAATGCCGTGCCGGCATCACTCGCCGCGGTGGATGTGGCGGTGCGCGAAGACCGCAATGTCTATCCGGATGAGGCGATGCTGGCGGCGAGTTTTGTGGCCAGCACTCCGCCGCGCGAGATTGAGCGCGCGCGCAGCCGGCTATGGTCGCGCTTCAAGGCGGGCCGCTGAAGCAGTGCTGATCGCAACCGCGCTGGAAAAACGCTTCGGCGTGGTGCGCGCCCTCGCGGGGCTTGATCTGGCGATCAATTCTGGCGAGTTCTTTGCGCTACTCGGCGGGTCGGGTTCCGGTAAATCAACGCTGCTGCGCGTGCTGGCCGGGTTTGAGGCGCCGGATGCTGGTGCGCTGACGCTGAATGGGCAGGATTTGCTGCCGGTGCCGCCCTGGGTGCGGCCGATCAATATGATGTTCCAATCCTATGCTTTGTTTCCGCATATGAATGTCGCTGACAATATCGCCTATGGGCTGAAGCGCGCTGGCGTGGCGGCTGGCGAACGCCGCAGCCGCATTGCCGCAGCGCTTGATCTGGTGGGCTTACAAGGGCTGGAAGCGCGCCGGCCACAGCAGCTTTCGGGCGGGCAAAAGCAGCGCGTGGCGCTCGCGCGCAGCCTGGTGATGCGCCCGCGCTTACTGTTGCTGGATGAACCCATGGCAGCGCTGGATGCGGGATTGCGCGAACGCACTGGGCTTGAACTGCGCGCCCTGCAACGCAAAACCGGGGCGGCCTTCATCATGGTCACACATGACCAACAGGAAGCGCTCGCACTCGCGGATCGCATCGCAGTTCTGGAAGCGGGGCGCGTGGCGCAAATCGGGCCACCGCAGGAAGTTTATGCGCGGCCAGCCACACGTTTCGTCGCGCACTTCCTGGGTGCTGCGAATGTGCTGGAAGGGCGGATGCGGGATGGCGTGTTTGAAAGCGCGGAAGCGGGTGCGGATATCGGTGCTGGTCTGCCGGCGGCAACTATCGCGGTTGCTTTGCGTGCGGAGCATATACGCCTGACCAATGCTGATGAAGCGCCTGTCGTGACGGGCATTCTGGAAGATGCGGCGTTTCGTGGTGAGGATTGGCTTCTGATCATTCGCCTGCCGGGCGGTGCTTCTGTGCGCGTGGTGCATAAGGCACCGCCGCCAGCGCCGCGCAGCCCTGTTGGTTTGGCGTGGGGGGCGGGCGCGCTGGTGCCGCTTTTCGCCTGATGCGGCGCGCCATCCTGCTTGCCCCATTATGGGCGTGGTTGCTGTTGTTGGTGGCCGCACCAGTATTGATTCTGGTGGTGATGGCCTTTGCGACACCTGCCGATGGTGTGCCGCCTTTCACGCTTGGGCTGCGCTTTGCCGCCTTCGCCATGCTGGTCGAGGATTTCTATTACGCCGAAAGCTTCATCGCAGCCTTGCGCCTTGCCGCGACCACAGCGGGGCTTTGCCTATTGATCGCCTATCCCATGGCGCTTGGCATGGCTGCTGTGCGGCCTGGCTGGCGCCTGCCATTGCTCGCGCTGCTGATGCTGCCGTTCTGGACAGGTTTCTTGCTCCGCATCGGTGCCTGGATTGGGTTGTTGCGCGATGAGGGGCTGGTCAATCATCTGCTGCGCGGCTTGGGGATCACAGATGCGCCCTTGGCGTTGCTTTACACTGAAGGCGCGATGCTGGCCGGCATGGTGCATGCCTATCTGCCCTTTGCGGTACTGCCGATTTTCACCGCGCTAATCCGGCTCGATCCCGCCTTGTTGGAAGCGGCGGCTGATCTTGGCGCGCAGCCGGCGCGGGTGTTTTTCAGCGTCACCTTGCCGCTCACCTTACCGGCGGCAGCGGCGGGGTTTCTGCTGGTCTTCATCCCGGCGGCGGGGGAATT
Source organism: Roseomonas sp. (assembly GCA_020249825.1). Classification (GTDB taxonomy): domain Bacteria; phylum Pseudomonadota; class Alphaproteobacteria; order Acetobacterales; family Acetobacteraceae; genus Neoroseomonas. The sequence goes on along the minus strand of JADCEX010000291.1, from coordinate 2,103 downwards.
CGTCATTCCCGAATTGCTCGGCCCGCCCGAGGCGCAGGTGATTGGCCGGGTGCTCTGGCAGGAATTTTTTCAGAACCGCGATTGGCCCTTGGCGGCGGCGGTGGCGCTCGTGTTGCTCGCGCTGCTCATCCTGCCCATGCGCTGGTTCCAGAAATTGGGGGCACGGGCATGAAGCCGGGCCGGTTGGTGCGCGCGGTGATGTTCGCGGGCTTCCTGTTTCTGTGGCTGCCCATCCTGCTGCTGGTGGGCTTTGCCTTCAGCGCGGACCGCATCCCCTTCCAATGGGGCGGGTTTTCGCTGCGCTGGTTTGGCGTGCTGGCGGCCAATGAAAGGCTGTTGGAGGCCGCCTTTCTGTCGCTTCGCATCGCCGCAGCTGCTGCGACTCTGGCCGTGCTGGTCGGCGGCGGCATAGCCTTTGCGCTGACGCGGTTTGGCCCCTTTCGCGGACGCGCCCTGTTCGGCGCCCTGATCGGCGCGCCGCTGGTGCTGCCGGAAGTGGTGATCGGCCTTTCGCTGCTGCTGCTTTTCGTCGCCTTGGAAGGGCTGATCGGCTGGCCCGCGGGCCGAGGCGCCTTCACCATCCTGTTGGCCCATGCCGGCTTTGGCGCGGCCTATGTCGCGGTGGTCGTGCAGGCGCGCCTGGCCGAGGCCGAGCGCAGCCTGGAAGAAGCCGCGATGGATTTGGGCGCGACGCGCTTCGTCGCCTTCCGCACCATCACCCTGCCCTTGATCGCACCCGCTTTGATCGCGGGATGGTTGTTGGCCTTCACGCTCTCGCTCGATGATGTGGTGATCGCGTCCTTCGTCTCGGGCCCTGCCGGGACCACGCTGCCGATTGCACTGTTTTCCATGCTGCGCCTTGGGCTGACGCCAGAGGTGAATGCGCTGGGCGCCCTGGTGGTGCTGGTGGCGGGCAGCATGCTGGCCCTGGCGCTTTGGCTGCTGGGCCGGCGGCGGGCCTGATACGCCGCCATGATTCGGCCCTGGCTTTTGCGCTATAAAGCCCCATGCGCGTTCTGCCCCTAGCCCTTGCCATGCTGCTGGCCGCCTGTGCCGAGCGCTGGGAAAAGCCCGGCGCAACCGAAGCCGATTCGGATGCCGCGCAATCCGCCTGCACCGCCCAGGCGGCCGAACAGATCAAGCCCGCCATGGTGTGGATGCAGGTGCAGCCCGCCTATTGGGAGCCAGGCGAGACCCGCTGCTGGACCAGCCCCAATGGGGTCACGAATTGCACCCGCCGCCCGCCGCGGCTCCGCCCGCCGATCTATGATTGGGTGGATGTGAATATCCCCATCCGGCAGGAAGCTCGTGCCAAATGCCTGAATGAACAGGGCTTTACCTATAAGGGGCTCAGGCCGCTCAGGCTTTTTTGAAACCTGGGCCGCACTCACCGATTCCCTCTCTCGGTGGCAGTATATCCGGCCTGTGACCCGGATGCTTGCGCGAAGCCTTTTCATCTTGCGGCGCACAAATTTCGAGAAGGTCTCAGCCGGCAAGTCATGCCCTATTCTTGCACGCAATTGCCCTGATTTGTCAGCGATCTTGCCTTTGTAAATAAGGCATCAGCGTCATCAATTTGCCAAGCATCCGGATCATGCTTCGGTCATGTGCAAACCCGCCTTATTTCTTCTTCTGTTCCTCGCAGCCTGTGCTGAACGCTGGGAAAAACCGGGCGTTACGGAGGCCGAGGCGGACGCTGCGCAAGCGGCCTGCACAAGATTTGCAGCGGCACAGATCATGCCGAACTTGGTCACAGAAATGACGCGACCGGGATGGTACGATCCCGGCGAGACAAGCTGCTGGAAGAGCAACGGCATTAAGCGGTGTGAAGTTGTGCGCCGTCCAGGTTGGCGCGTAGCCGAATACCTCACCTACGATGCCAATGCCCCGATGAGGCAGGCTGTGCGTTCAAGCTGCCTGACCAATCAGGGCTTTACCTATAAGGGGCTGCGCCCGCTGCGGCTTTTTTAGCCTGGAGCATTTTCATGCCAAGAGGGCACGTTTGGCGGCCTAGAACACATTACCAAACAACGCGTTAGAGCATCGCTGCCGCCCGATTGGGCCGCGGAGATGTTCTATCCGGGTTGATGCAGCAAGGGCGCG
>JADCEX010000290.1 GCA_020249825.1 Roseomonas sp. | reverse complement strand
GGTTCGTTCTGAAGGATAAGAAAGATGCGTCACGGATTGTCTGGGCGGAAGCTCAATGTCACGTCAAGCCATCGTGCGGCGATGTTCCGCAATATGGCGACCTCTCTGCTCAAGCATGAGCAGATCACGACCACGCTGCCCCAGGCCAAGGAATTGCGCCCCTATGTTGAGCGGATGATCCCGCTCGGCAAGCGCGGCGGGCTGCATGCGCGCCGGCAGGCGCTGTCGCAGATCCGCGATGAAGCGGTGGTTGCGAAGCTGTTCGGCGAAATCGCTGAGCGCTACAAGGCGCGGCCCGGCGGCTATTGCCGCGTGCTGAAGGCTGGCATGCGTTATGGTGATGCCGCTGATATGGCCGTGATCGAATTGGTGGACCGCAACCCGGGTGCGAAGGGCCTGGATAGCGGGCCGAAGCCGGAAGCCACCGAAGAAGAAGCTGCGGAAAGCTGAGGCTTTTCCCTCTCACGAAAAAGGGCGGTCCCCAAAAGGGCCGCCCTTTTTGTTTTCAGCGCGAACCGATGGCTTCCGATAGCGCGGGCGAGAAACCCGCAAGCGGCGCGCTGAGTTCGCGCGGCCAGGCGCGCGGATCAGGCGGGATGGAAACCCGCACGCGGCCTTCTTCCGATAGCAGCATGAACATCCTCTCCCCCTTCATATCCCAGGCGAGGAAAATCCCGCGCACCCGGCAGCCTTCCGGGTTGCAGCCATGGCCGTACAGATATTGGCCATCCACCAAGCCCACAGGGGGGCCTGGTTCACGCAAGGCTTCGGCAATGGCGCCGCGATGCCCGCCGCTGGCCGGGCGCAGCACCACACCCACTTCCGGGCGCTGCGCCAAACCGAGGACGGGCTGGCCAATCACGCTCATGATATCGGGGTCCATGGCGCGGACCGGGGCGGCGCTGAATAGCGCCAGCAGGGCCAGGGCCGCCCTTCTATTCCACACGGATATTGGCTTCGCGGACCAGCACGGTCATGGCGGCGCGGCCTTCGGTGACGAAGCGCGTGAAATCGGCAGGCGCGCTGCCCACCGGCACGGCGCCAAGCTGGGCCAGACGGGCGCGGACTTCGGGTTCGGCCAGGCTCGCGGCCAGGGCTTCATGCAGGCGGGCCAGCATGGGGGCGGGCGTGCCGGCGGGGGCGAAAAGGCCGACCCATTCGCTGATGTCGAAGCCCGGGAAGCCGCTTTCGGCGATGGTGGGTACCTCGGGCCGGGCGGCGAGGCGCGCGGCGCTGGCGACGGCCAGGAAGCGCGCCCGCCCGCTATCCACCACCGGGCCGGCGGAAAGGGCGGTGATGAAAACACCATCCAGATTGCCGCCCGCGAGGTCGCGCGCCGCATCGGCGCCGCCGCGATAGGGGGCGTGGATTACCTCAATCCCTGCGGCGCGGGTGAATTGCACCAGGCCCAGATGCCCCGCGGTCGCATTGCCTTGCGTGCCCATGGTGATGGCGCCAGGCCGCGCCTTGGCGGCGGCAATGAAGGCCGCTAGATCGCGCGCCGGGAAATCCGCCTTCACGGCAACAACCTGCGGAAAGCTGGTCGCCATACTGATCGGCGTGAACGCCGTTGCGTAATCGAAGGAAAGCCCGCGCAGCAGCGCGTGGTTCACGATATGCGACGACGCATCCCAGAGCAGAGTCGCGCCATCGGGTGCGGCGCGCGCGACTTCAGCGCCGCCGATGGAACCGCCCGCACCGGTGCGGTTTTCCACCACAATCGTCGCGCCGAGCTTTTCCGCCATGCGAGGGGCCAGGGTGCGCGCTGCCGAATCCGCCGCACCCCCGGCAGCGAAGGGCACCACAAGCCGAATGCTGCGGGCTTGTCCCAAGGCGGGCAGTGGCAGGGCAGCGGTGGCGGCGGCGAAAAGGGCGCGGCGAGGCAATTTCATGGCGTTATGTCCTTCACTTGCCTGCCATGTGCGGGCGCGGGCAGGGCGCGTCAAGCGCGGGGGTGATGTGCGGTGCCACTTGGGATTAGAATACCGCCATGAAGACTCCGCCACGCTATGATGACCTCCCGCGTCCCGAGGGCGACCCCACTGGCCTGCCGCTTTCCTGGGGCGTTTGGGGCCCGGATGACCAGATCGGTACACTGAACCGCATTACGGATGCCACGGTCGCCGCCGCGCGCGATGAAATCCGCCAAGGGCGCCGCTTCAATGTGAACCTGCCGCTGGATGAGCCCTTTGGGGCTGCGCATGAAGGGGCCCATCGCCGCCGCGCCGCACCCACCCCGGTGATGGTGAAGGAAGAACACCCCGGCCGCATCACGCGCGATGACAAGCTGGATGGCTTCTGGCTGCAAGGCAGCACGCAATGGGATGGGCTTTCGCATTTCGCTGACGCCACGCATGGTTTCTACAATCACGCGCCGCTTTCTTCCATTGTGCACGGGCCGCAAAGCCGCAACGGCATTGATAAGGCGCTCGCCCACGGCATTGCCGGCCGCGCGGTGCTGGCGGACCTCCCGCGCCATTTCGCCCGCACCGGGCGCGATTGGGGCGCCATGGGAGGCCAGCGTGCCTCCGCTGAAGACGTTGCGGCTTGCCTCACCGCCCAGGGCGTTTCACTCCGCCCCGGCGATATCCTGCTGATCCGCACCGGCTGGCTCACGGCCTTCCGCGCCGCCCCCGATGCCGATGCGCGCCACTTGCTGATCCAAGGCGAAACCGGCGCGCGCGACTATTCCGGCCTTGATGGCGGGGAAGGCATGTGGCGCTTCCTGTGGGACCAGGGCATCGCCGCCGTCACCGCCGACAACCCAACGGTCGAGGCCTGGCCGATCTTCCCCTGGAAGCCCGCGCTCCATCTGGCCATCGCCCGGCTTGGCCTTTGCCTGGGCGAGTTCTTTGACTTCGAAGAATTGGCCGAAGATAGCGCCGCCACATCCCGCTACACCGCGTTTTTCACCGCCGCGCCGCTCAACCATCGCGGCGGCATTGGCAGCCCCGGCAATGCGCTGGCGATACGCTGAAACCCCTCATGGCCCGCCCGCCCGCCTCACCTGACCTATTCGGCGCCCCGGAAGCCGCCCCCGCGCCCCCGGAAGGCGTGCGCCCGCTGGCGGATAGGCTGCGCCCTGCAACCCTTTCCGAAGTGGTCGGCCAGGATCATTTGCTGGGGGAAGAGGGCAGCCTGGCCCGCATGTTGGCGCGCGGGTCGCTCGCTTCCTTGATTTTGTGGGGGCCGCCAGGTGTGGGCAAAACCACCATCGCGCGGCTGCTGGCCGAAGCGGCGGGGCTGCGCTTCACCGCCCTTTCCGCCGTGTTTTCCGGCGTTGCCGATTTGAAGCGCGCTTTTGAAGAAGCCCGCGCGCGCAAATCCAACGGCCAAGGCACGCTGCTTTTCGTGGATGAAATCCACCGCTTCAACCGCGCGCAACAGGATGGCTTCCTGCCCGTGGTGGAAGACGGCACCGTGACGCTTGTTGGCGCCACCACGGAAAACCCATCCTTCGCGCTCAACGGCGCGCTTCTGTCCCGCTGCCAGGTGCTGGTGCTGAAGCGCCTTGATGATGCGGCCTTGGAGTTGCTGCTGACCCGCGCCGAAGCGCTGATGGGCCGCGCGCTACCCCTGGCCCCCGAAGCCCGTGCGGTGCTGCGCGCCATGGCCGATGGCGATGGCCGCTACGCGCTGAACATGGCCGAGCAATTATTCGCCCTTCCCGAAGGCTCAGCCCCACTTGATCCCGCCGGGCTTTCCGCTTTGCTCGCGAAACGCGCCGCCCTTTACGACAAGGACCGGGAAGAACATTACAATCTGATCTCCGCACTCCATAAATCCATGCGCGGATCAGACCCGGATGCGGCGCTTTACTGGTTTGCCCGCATGCTGACGGGGGGCGAGGACCCGCGCTATATCGCCCGCCGCCTGACGCGCTTCGCCGCTGAGGATATTGGCATGGCAGACCCTCGTGCGCTGCCGCTGGCGATTGCGGCCTGGGAAACCTTTGAGCGTATGGGCTCACCCGAGGGTGAATTGGCGCTGGCGCAGCTTGTGGTGCATTTGGCGACCGCGCCGAAATCCAACGCTGTGTATCTGGCGTTTAATGAGGCGATGCGCGCCGCGCGGGAGACCGGCAGCCTGATGCCGCCCAAGCATATTCTGAACGCGCCCACCAAGCTGATGCAGGAAATTGGCTATGGCGCTGGCTATGCCTATGACCATGAGGCGGAGGAAGGCTTTTCCGGCCAGAATTACTTCCCCGATGAGATGGGAAGGCGCCAATTCTACCGCCCGACCGATCGCGGGGCAGAGGCCGCGATTGCCGAACGCCTGGCGCGCTGGGCGGAATTGCGCCGCAAAAGGAAACGCTGATGGGCACAGCATTTTCGCCCCTTTCGCTAGTGCTGGTGGCGCTGGGCGGCGCGGTGGGGTCTGTGCTGCGCTACGTGATTTCCCACGCTGGGCTGGTGCTGTTTGGCGCGGGCTTTCCCTGGGGCACGCTGGCGGTGAATATTGTGGGCTCTGCCCTGATTGGCGTGTTTGGCGCTTTGGGTATTTCCGGTGAGGCGCGCTTGCTGTTGGTGACGGGCCTGCTTGGCGGTTTTACGACTTTTTCCGCCTTTTCACTGGAAACCGGCGTGCTGTGGGAAAGGGCGCCGTGGTTGGCGGTGGTTTATGTGGCGGCTTCGGTGCTGGGTGGGTTGGCGGCGTTCGGGGTTTGTTATTGGGGGGTGAGGCGGGGGTGAGGGGGGCCTATGCGTATTGATGTAAGTTGATATTCCCAGACAATCCAGATGGCTAGTTCTTTCCGAGTAAGGAAGAGGAATTCTTGACATCCAGGGTCAGTCCTAGGCGCCGCAATTTATCCTGCGCATTTTCGCGAATTAGCTGCGAAGCCTTTAATTGAGACTGAGCTATTTCGCGAAGCCGAGATGCCTCAATTCTAGGGTCCGCGATGTCTGGTAGGACCGTGTCGCGAAACCGCTGAATTAACGCCTCGACTGCTTGGTCAAAGCGGTCCTGATTGGACAAAATCTCGTTCCTAAGGCGTTCTTCCAAGTCTTGCTTGCGCTCATGCGTATCCCTCTTCCGACGCTCACCCGGACTGGAGAACGCCTTCCAGAGCGCTGCCATGCCCACAGCGCTCAGCACTAGAATACCGATGGGCGCCGCAGCGGCGCCGGCAAGTGCGGCTGCGGTCACGACGCCAGACTGAACTGCTGCGCCGGAAGCAACCGCACCGATGACGCCGGCAACTAGTGTTTTGTTACTCGCACTATCCAAAGCATTCTTTACCCGTTGCTCCAGACGAGCATTGGGAACAACCTTTCTGAATTCATGCCTTGCAATTGGTCGGAGTGCCTCATCTCCGATGCGCGTAAATTCCTCGCAGTATTCTGAAATCTCCCGTGATAGAAGGTCTAGATTATCATTATAACGGGCGGCAAGTTGCTCGTACCGACGTTGCAATATTTTGATTACAATCGACTCGTTCATTTCGAGCGTGTCTGAGCGGCCAAAAAAACTCTTCCGTGATTCATTTATACGACGGAATTCGGCTTCGAATTCGAAGGCCGCGTCTTCTGTTAGGGCGTGTAACTCTTTTCCGAGATGCCGCTTAAGCATTTTGGCGCGACGCATTATCGCAGCATATCGCTGCTGAGCGACGTTTTCCATACGTTGCGCGACTTCTTCCAGTTCCTGAGCAATGATTAAATTTTTGCGTTCCTCGTCAGCCGCAAGAATGAGAGTTTCGATATGCTGATTAACTTGTTGCGATTTTTGCTGAAGAATTCTAATGAAATCTAATTTTTCGCCACTTTTTATCGAAGCATCAAGTAAACTCATCAGATTAATGTCATTGAAGTCCCTTGCGAACTCACGCGCAGCGTCCTCCGGTGAGGGGGAACGAAAAGCGCCGACTACGTTTGATGCAAATCTACTGAATGAGCCGAAGACGCCCGGTTCTTCACGTCTGAGGCTCTCTGGAAGTCGAACATCCAATGCGGAGGAAAGTTTTGGCGCAATTTCTCTCACTAACGCGTCATCTTCCTGGGCTAGCAGAAATGCCAGCGAAGGCATAATGTCGGCGCGCTCTTTGGATGAAAGGTCGCTTGCGTGTTGCTCCAGGTTTAGCATTGCCTGCTCAACACTGGTTTTCTTTTCAAGCTTCCGCAGGACCAAAACGCGCATCAGACTTGGCTCACCCAGGACATTCCCTATTTCCTGAGCCGAATGAAGTGCTCTTTCAAAACGTATCGGCGATAAAAAATCCGAAGCCGTTGCGACTGCGCAAATAACATCTGCTAGCCTGCATTATTCACGACCCCCTGCGCCTGGTTGATTGTCTGCCTCCATTTTCTGCTGAGACAAATTCCTGACGCGGCTTCACTCCCGGAGCGCTGTTCCGGTTTTGTATTGCGTATCGCAGGGTCTGTCGGT
>JADCEX010000029.1 GCA_020249825.1 Roseomonas sp. | reverse complement strand
TTCCGCGTGCTGGACCCGGCCTGTGGTTCCGGCAATTTTCTCTATCTTGCCCTGCTGGCGCTGAAAGATCTTGAAGTGCGCGCCTCGGTCGAGGCGGAGGCTTTGGGCCTGCCGCGCGAATTTCCCCAAGTGGGGCCGGAAGCGGTTTGCGGCATTGAAATCAACCCTTACGCCGCAGAATTGGCGCGGGTTTCGGTATGGATTGGGCATATCCAATGGGCGCGGCGCAATGGGCTGCCCTTACCATCGGACCCCGTCTTGCGCCCGTTGCAAACCATTGAATGTCGCGATGCGGTGCTGGCGCCGGATGGCAAGCCCGCCCCTTGGCCGAAGGCCGATGCCATTATCGGCAATCCGCCCTTTTTGGGTGACAAGGCGATGATCGGCACCCTAGGTGAGGATTACACGACGAGGCTGCGCGCCGCCTATGCCGGGCGCCTGCCTGGCGGGGTGGATTTGGTGTGTTATTGGTTCGAACGCGCGCGAGAGGAATTGGCCGCCGGGCGGACAGAACGTGTTGGCTTGGTGGCAACGCAAGCGATCCGCAAAGGCGCAAGCCGCAGCGTTCTTGACCGCATTCAAGAAAATGCGACGATTTTCGAGGCATGGAGCAATGAGCCTTGGAATCTTGACGGCGCCGATGTGCGCGTTTCGCTGGTGGCGTTTGCAAAACAGCATGACGGGCCGGCGATGCTCGATGGCGCTGCGGTGCCGGCTATTCATGGGGATTTGAGCGCTGGTGAGTCAAATCTTACAACCGCCCAAAAACTTAATGAAAATCGAGATTTATGCTTTCAGGGATTTATCGCGGTTGGCGCCTTTGACATACCCGGCAGTGTGGCGCGCGGTTGGTTAGCTGAGCCGCTGAATCCGAATCAGTTGCCCAATTCCGCCGTTGTGAAGCCTTGGGTTAACGCCCGCGACTTGCTGTATCGTGACACCGATACATGGAGCATAGATTTTGGAACCTCGATGACAGAGCGAGAGGCTTCCATGTTTATCAAACCCTATGCTCATGCCGCTGAAGTTGTGGCACCCGAACGAGCGAAGGTTAGACGGTCAGGGCATCGCGATTTCTGGTGGCGCTATGGGGAATCTCGTCCAGCCATGCGGCGTGCACTCGCCCCACTTAAGCGCTGCGTTGTTACACCAAAAGTTGCCAAGCACAGGCTTTTCCTTTGGGTTGATACGCGCATCCTTATTTCGCAGCAGTTTTATGTTTTCGCCAAAGATGACGATGTATTCTTTGGCGTATTGCAAAGCCGCTTTCATGAAGTTTGGGCGTTACGTCTCGCGTCGCGTCATGGTGTGGGTAACGACCCGAGTTACACCCCATCGGCTACCTTCGAAACCTTCCCCTTCCCAGATGGCCTGACCCCAAACCTGCCCGCCGCATCCTATGCCGAAGAACCGCGCGCCATGGCCATTGCGGAAGCCGCCGGCGCCTTGGTCGAAGCCCGTAACCGCTGGCTCAATCCGGAAGATTTGGTGGAAATAGTGCCAGAGGTCGTGCCCGGCTTCCCGGACCGCATCTTGCCGCGCAATGCCGCCGCCGCGCAGGCACTGAAGGCGCGCACCCTGACCAAGCTCTACAACACGCGCGGCACCCCTGAAGGCGCCTGGCTTGATGGGCTACATCAACGCCTGGATGAAGCCGTGGCCGCCGCCTATGGCTGGCCCGCCAACATTACTGAGGAAGATGCGCTCGCCGCCCTGCTCGCGCTAAATCACGCGCGCCCGGCGGCTGGCTGAAACACTTCAAAGCGGGGGCAGGAAAGGTGAGCCGAGGAACGCCTGCCGTCCCTCGGCCGCCGCACGCGCCTACTAGCAGGGCAGGCCCGACAGCAACGTGAAGCATCACCTTCTGCTGATAAAATTATCGCCGCGCCCAGCGCCCAGCAACAAAAAAATCCGCAACGGCTGGGCAAAAAAATGAGGGGCTCTGCCAGACAGGCCCCTCTGCTCCGCAGATTATGACGAGGATCTGGCCTCCCTACAGCGGTCACACAGAGGCGTTTATCGGCCCATCTGGCGCAGATCAAGAAGAATCATCGCCTGAAGCTGGGCCGTCTGGCGATTTCGCTTGGCTCAAAAATGCTTTAACACCCTTTCGCAATGCAGCACGGCAAAGCGGGGGCCTAGGCCATGGCGGAAATCTATTTCTTTGAAGACCTGACGGTGGGGCTGACCGCCAAATTTTCCAAAACCATTACGGAAGCCGATATCGTGCTGTTTGCCGCCGTCACCGGCGATACCAACCCCATGCATCTGGATGCGGAATATGCCGCGACCTCGATCTTCAAGGAACGCATCGCGCATGGGATGCTCGCCGCCGGCCTGATCACCAAGGTGCTGGGCACGCAACTCCCCGGGCCGGGCACCATCTACATGTCCCAAACCCTGAAATTCCGCGCCCCGGTGAAAATCGGGGAGACGGTCACCGCCATTGTCGAAGTCGCCGCACTCCATCCCGAAAAGCACCGCGCGACGCTGAAAACCGTCTGTCTCGTCAAGGGTGAACCGGTGCTGGAGGGGGAGGCATTTGTCTCCGTCCCCTCCCGCACGGCCATCACCAAAGCGGCGGAGTAAGCCCATGCGCCGCGTTTGTGTTTTTGCCGGCTCCGCCGCCGGCGCCCGCCCTGAATATGCCGCCGCTGCCGCCGCGCTGGGGCAGGAGATCGCCGCGCGCGGGCTTGGCCTGGTTTATGGCGGGGGCGGTGTTGGGCTGATGGGCGCGGTTTCCGCCGCCGCGCAGGCCGCAGGAGCTGAGGTGATTGGCATCATCCCCCATGGGCTGGTGGCGCGCGAAGCGGGTGCCAAACAGCTCAAGGATATGCGCGTGGTTGCTTCCATGCATGAACGCAAGGCGCTGATGGCCGAGCTTTCCGATGGCTTCATCGTGCTGCCCGGCGGCTATGGCAGCCTGGAGGAAGCGGTGGAAACGCTGACGTGGCTTCAGCTTGGCATTCAACGCAAGGGCATCGTTTTC
>JADCEX010000289.1 GCA_020249825.1 Roseomonas sp. | reverse complement strand
TATCTGGAGGTGCGCAAAAACTCATCAAAACGCAGATGGAAAGGAATGGTGAGGACTGGGGACCTTATCTTTTCGGTGTTGGGAGTAGAGGCGAGCGCCCTTTCAATGGCAGAAGCAATGGAATTGAAGAGGTGCGCCGCCTGACGGAAACGACAGGCTGGGCAGGACATGATTGCCGCCGGACTTCAATTACCATTATGCAGCGACTGGGGATCCCCAGGGAGGTTCGTGTACGAATCACTGGACATGCCCAGCCGCGAGACGGCGCCTCGGCCTATGAGCACTACGATTTTAAGAAGGAGACCCGAGAGGGCGTGGAGAAGCTCGCTGACGAGCTCGAGCGGATTAAGCAGGGTAAACCCGTTGTGTGACCAAGAAAAAACTTTCCACACGTTACCCTCGTTCTATCGTGGGTTAGCCCCCAAATGAGTGGAAACATATTTGCAAGCTAAATGAGAAAACGTCTGGACCCATAGGCGCTGAGGCCGGACACGCCTCCACTGCGGGCATTCGCTACACAGGCAAGCCCCAGGCGGCCATTCGGCGGCCAAGGCGGTGACGCGTCCCCTGGATTGTAGCCATCTTTTGGTAGAGAATGTTTCTCATGCTCTGCTCCCTGAAGAGGGAAACATTTCAGGGGCGCATGTCATCAGCGTTTCGGGAACAAATTTGGTAGCGCTTTCACGAGATTCTGAGAAACCCCATTTCTTTCATCTCCTTGCAATCATTCGGTCGTGGCTCTGTCATTGGGCGCTGTTATCCGGATGAACCATTCTTGAAGAGAGAGGTTCATCATGTTGAAGCTGCGTCATATTTTGTTGGCGTCCGCGCTTTGTATCTCTGCCCCAGCGTTGGCAGATCAACGCTTTGAGGCAACATTGGCTGGTCACGCTATTCTTCCCGCCTTCACCATGACCCTGCCGCCCGCCGATGCACCGCGCGATGCGCTGGTTTCCGGCAAGTTTGCGGGACCCGGCAATTTGCGTGTTGACGCCCTGGGCAGCATCATGGGTGATACGGGAGCCATGCACGGCAATCGCCAAACTGGCATTGCCGTCCCCTTCATTGGTCAACCGGTCCAAGGGTTCTCCGGCATCAAGCCGGTTGCCAATGAATCTGGTCATTATTGGGTTTTGACCGATAACGGCTTCGGTAATCGCCGCAACAGCCCCGATGCGCTGCTGATGTTCCACAAGGTAAGGCCGGATTGGACGACAGGCCAAGCCGCACTGCTGCAAACCACCTTCTTGCGTGACCCGCTGCGCCGGATTCCTTTCCGCATCGCCTATGAGGGTACGGAACAACGCTATCTGACGGGCTCGGATTTCGATCTTGAGAGCATTCAGCCATTGCCGGATGGAAGCTTCATGATCGGTGATGAATTTGGCCCGTTCCTCATTCATATGTAACCGTTGTCTGCGCCCCACTATTTTTTTGGCTTAACCGCTTAGGTTCTTGCCTGCGGCTGCTCATGCCGCAAGTTCAGCGCGCTTGGCATCGCGCCAGGCCCAGGGCAGCAGCGATGCAAGACTGCGGCTATTCACCTTCCCGCTCACCATCTGTTCCAGCACATCGGTCAGCCAGGCCTGAGGATCAACACCATTCAGGATCGCCGTGCGGATCAGCGTGGTGGCGATGGCCCAATTCTCACCGCCCCCCTCACTGCCCGCGAATAGCGCTGCCTTGCGGGTCACAGCTACCGGCCTGATTTCGCGTTCGACCGTGTTGGTATCCATCTCCAACCGGCCATCACTTAGGAATTCACTGAGGCCCTGCCAGTGACGCAGCCCGTAACGGATGGCCTCAGCCAGCTTGCTGCCGCGGCTCAGCCGGTTCAGCTGCGCGTGCAGCCAAGCCTCAAACTCAGCGACCAATGGGGCGCTTTGGGCTTGGCGTATGGCAAGACGCCGGTCGGCTGTACTGCCACGAAGGCCTGCCTCAATGGCGTAGAGTGCGGCAATGCGCAGCAGCGCCTCAGCGGCGATCGGTGATTGCGTCGCGGCGTGGATGTCGAAAAACCGCCTGCGCAAATGCGCCCAGCAAAAGGCCAGCACGACTTCGCCATCATCACGGTCTCGCTGCAACGCCTTGAACCCATCATAGCCATCCACCTGCAGCACGCCGCGAAAAGCCGCCAGATGCGCGCCAGGGTGTTCGGCGCGGCGATTGCTGGAATAGATATAGGCGACAGCAGGCAGAGTGCCTCCCTGCCAGGGGCGATCATCAACCGCATAAGCCCATAATCGGCCAATGCGTGTTCGTCGTCGCCCACGCTCCAACGTAGGCAGCGGCGTATCATCGGCAAATACCCGTCCCTGGCGCGTAACATGGGCCAGGATAAGCGTGTACATTGGCCGTAGCCACCAGCAAGCCTTGGCCACCCAATCGCAAAGGGTCGAGCGGTCAAGCATAATCCCCTGCCGACTTAGCATCGCGGCTTGGCGATACAGCGGAAGTCCGTCGCCGTATTTCGCCATCAGCACATGCGCGAGCAATGCCTCAGTCGGCAGGCCGCCGGGAATGGCGTAATCAGGCGCGCGGCGCTGATGCACGCCATCCGTGCAACCGCGGCACGCGTAACGCGGGCGAATGGTCACGCGCACGCGGAGTTGCGCTGGCACCACATCCAGCCGTTCCGTGCGATCCTCACCAATCCGATGCATCTGCCGCTTGCAGCAGGGGCAGCCCTTATCCGCAAGGTCCAGCACATGCTCCACACGCGCAAGATGCGCAGGCAAGGCGCCGCGATTGCGCTGCCGTGATTGTGCGGCGGGCGCTGTTGGCGCACCGCCAACGGCCGGGTCATTCGCTGGCGGCTGCGGAGGGTCCTGGCCGAGCGTCAGCGCCAATTGCGCGGCATCAATCCGTTCGGCGCTTTGTCCAAAACGCGCACGCTTAAATGAATGGATGATCTGTTCCAGCGCCGCAATCCGAGCCTCCGCCGCCAGCAGGGCCGCGCGCAATGTCGCGACATCCTCAGGCTGATCCGCAGTGTCGGCGGGGTGATCGGGCATGAGGGAATCGTCGCTGATCAGGCCGCGTCGCGTCAATAGATTTGTTGATATTCACTCAGATATTTCTCACATCAAACCGCGCTTGGCCGCCAGGTGCGTTGCGGTGTTCGCCAATCAATACCTTCCAGCAGCATCGACGCCTGCGCCGCTGAGAGCATCACCGTGCCAGTGTTCGTCAGCGGCCAGGGAAAATGGCCGCGTTCAAGGCGCTTGGCAAAAAGGCAGAGACCCTGGCCGTCATGCCAGACGCATTTGATCAGCCGACCGCGCTTGCCGCGAAACAGATAAACCGCGCCGCAAAACGGATCCTGACCAAACGCCTGCTGCACCAGCGCCGCCAGGCCATCCATGCCGCGACGCATATCCGTATGGCCACAGGCAAGGAAAATCTGCGTCCCAGCCGCAGGGCCAATCATCGGCCAGCAAGCGCCGCAAGAACGCGCCCCAAGGCTGCGCTATCCACCGCCGCATCCACCCGGATCAATGCACCGCCGGGTAGCGTGATTTCCATCATCCCAGTCGCGGGCATCGGCGATGGCGCGGATGGCCTTGAGCTCGGCGCCGAAAGCCGTACCTCGGCGAAATCCGCCTTGGCCAATGCTTGCTGGCCACCGCATGCCGCAGACCGCAGCAGCATTGCCTTGCGCCACGTATAAAACTGCCCCGTGCTGACGCCAAAGCGGCGGGCAACATGCGATGCGATGGCACCCGGCGCCATCGCCTCAGCCAAAATACGCGCGCGATCCTCCTCAGACCAACGCCGCCGAGGCTCACCACGCGTCACAACCTCCACCAATGATCGCCGAGCACTCGAAGGAGCGCTCTTTCGAGTGCTCTCAGTCACAGCATCATCCATCACATGCGCCTCCGGCTCACATCACCGGCGCAGATCGCAACATTAACAGGCCCACGCGCAAGGTGGGGTCCAGACAGCGGTTACCATCAAGGGGCGCGCGACGCAGACAGCACGACTCGCCGGAAAATACTGGAACCAAGCGATCGAAATCATTCCCGGATGGTCGTTGCCTCGCCTAGCGCCGCTGCAATCCGAAGATCGGCAATACAGCTTGCCGCTTGAGCAGATGCCGGCTGCCTTCCAGGAAGACGTTAAACGCTTC
>JADCEX010000288.1 GCA_020249825.1 Roseomonas sp. | reverse complement strand
GCGCAACGGCGCGGACATAGGTTTCGGTCTCGGTCATCAGCCCCTCAAAGCCAAGGCCCGGGTGATACCATTCCAACATGGTGAATTCCGGCGCGTGGCGGGGTGAGGTTTCGCCATTCCGCCAGACGCGCGCCATTTCAAACACCGGCCCCGCACCCGCCACCAATAACCGCTTCAGCGCCAATTCGGGCGAGGTGCGTAGCCACAGATCACGCGACGCCCCCTGGCCCAAATGCGCCTCATACCGTGTGGCGAAGGCGCGCAAATGGACTTCCGCCCCCGGGGCGGGGACCAGGGCAGGGGTTTCCACTTCGCGGTAGCCGCGCGCCGCGAAAAAGGCGCGGGTCGCTACGGTAAGCGCTGCGCGGCGTTCCAGAAAGGGCAGCCGCGCGGCGAAGGCTTCCGGGTGCCAGGGGGGCAGGGGCATTGCTGCGCTTTCGGGGCTGGTATAGTCGCTCGGTCCTATGCCCCAGCCCATTGCCCAGGACCAGTCCCGCACGCTGCGTAGCCCGCAAGATTTGGCGCGTGCTGGCCTGGTGGCCGAAGCCGCCGTGCCCTCACTGGAAGCCGTCGCCGCGCGCTACGCCACCGCTATCACGCCGGCCATAGCCGCGCTGATCACCCCGGATGACCCCGCTGACCCGATTGCGCTGCAATACATCCCTCACGCGGCGGAACTGATCATTGCGTCGCATGAGTTGGAAGACCCAACGGCGGACGCACCCTTCACGCCGGTGAAAGGTGTTGTGCGTCGCTACCCGGATCGCGCGCTGCTGAAACCCTTGCTCGCCTGCCCGGTCTATTGCCGGTTTTGTTTTCGCCGCGAAAAGGTCGGCCCTGATGGGGGCTTGCTGACGGTAGCGGAATTGCAGGAAGCGCTGGCATGGTTTGAAGCCAATACTGCGATCCGAGAGGTGATCCTGACCGGGGGCGATCCGCTGATGCTTTCCGCGCGGCGCCTGGATGAAATCCTCAGGCGGCTTGCCGGCATGGCGCATATCGAAAGCTTACGCATCCACACCCGCGTGCCGGTCGCTGATCCGGCGCGGATCACGGCGGCCCTGGTGGCGGCGCTGCGCCAGACCAAACCGGTGTTCATCGCCGTCCATGCCAATCACGCGCGGGAATTCACGCCGGATGCGGCAGGAGCGCTGGTGCGCTTGGCTGACGCTGGCTTGCCCTTGCTTGGGCAATCCGTCCTGCTGCGCGGCGTGAATGATGATGCGCTGGCGCTGGAAGCGCTGCTGCGCGCGATGATCCGCAACCGGATAAAGCCCTATTACCTGCACAGCCTGGACCCCGCCCCAGGCACGGCGCGGTTTCAGGTGCCGGAAGAAGATGGCCTGGCGCTGATGGCGGCATTGCGCGGCAGGCTGCCCGGCCATGCACTGCCGCTTTTTGTGCGCGAAACGCCGATGGGGGGCGGTAAGAAGCCAGTGGAATAACCGGCAGAAATTGATACGCTTTCTGACTGGGTTTTAATAATTGCGTTGCTGCATGGATCAGGCCTAGGCTTCCCTATTGGGTCCATCCAAAGCCAGCGAGAGGCCAGAATGTCCGGAACCGAAGCAGCGTCGGCCATCGACCATGTTGACCCCGCCTATAAGCGCAAACCGCAGCTTCGCTTGTTGCGGCAGATTGAACAATTGCAGGAGGACGGGCTGCTCCTGTTGGATTATCTGACCAAGCGCCCAGGCCGACGTTTTGTTCGATCTGATACCAGCCCACCAACTGCGCAACCGAACAATAACTCAGCCCCTGTGCCCAGTGCCGCTGGTTCACCGCAAGGCACTCCTGACGCCTCGGCACAGCAACCCACCCCGGCGCCCGCAGCACCGCAGGTTGCGCCCACCCAGGCGGCTGGCCCAGGAAATGCGGAGATTGATGATCTACCCCTAGAGCCTCTCACGCTGCCGCCTTTCCAGATTGCGGAAAAAACGCATGGGCTGCGTGATTTGGTATTGCTGGTGGATGCCTTGGCCCGATTGGCCCATCCCGTGACACCTAGAACCATTCGCAATTCGCGCAGCAAACGCTTCAATTGGCAGGATCTATTGATCCTGGTGGTGCTTGCCGCCTGCTTTGTACTCTCCATCGCCATGCTCTGGCGCGCGGATGAGGCACGAAGCCTCGTGACGCAACTCCGGCAAACACAAAACGCGGCCAATGAGGTATTCGGGCGGCTGCGCTTATTGGACGCGCAAAGAAACTTCGACATTGAGTGCGGCGGGGCGACGCGAATTTGCTCGCCCTCTGCACCAAAACAGACAAATGGCGAGGCGCCGCCAGCTGCGCCCCCAAGCGGTGCAACCTCACCGGCCAGCCCCAACACCTCCGGCCAAAGCCAGGCTGATCCTCGGCTGCAATATCTGCCTTTCTGTTTTCCAGGCACGGATGGGCAGGGGCGGGAAAACAAGTCGCCGTTCCTTTCACCCCGAACACGAGAGGCTGAAGGGCTTTGTTCCACGCTTGCGCAGCATCAGCTTCGGGAGCAGATCCTTTTTGGCCGTCTGCAAGCCTGGAATTGCAGCCTTTCCGAGGATTCCCCCCAAGGCTTCATCCTCAGCCTATTGGCAAAGCCCATTTCCGCGGGGCCGAGATTCGATTTTGCCGGGTGCCGGGAACCGCCGCCTGCTAGCCCCAAGGAAACGTCGCAGTCGCCTTCCTGCCAGGGGCATGCGGCACCCGGCACCACCGGCGGGCAAGCCGCCGCCCCGGCGTGCCAGAATGAAACCTCGCCAACCGCCAGGGAAGACGGCGCATCAAACCAATTGATCAGTGATTGGAGAAGATCGGAATTCCGCACCATTGCGATCCTTTCGCTGATCACCAAACACCTTCTGCCGGCGCTGCTCGCCTTGGTTGGGGCCTGCACCTATCTGCTCAGGCTGC
>JADCEX010000287.1 GCA_020249825.1 Roseomonas sp. | reverse complement strand
GTGGCAGATCGGACCTGTTGGGTTATGCGGCGCAATCTCAATCCCCGCAGTATGGGCAAGGGCGGCGATACGGCGAATTTCCTCATGCCCGCCGGCATATTTCATGTCCGGCATCAGTACATCATAGCAGCCGGCTTCGATGATGCGCCGGTAGGCGCCGAGCCCGGCGAGCGTTTCCGCGCCCGCGAGGCGCATGCCGCGATCATTCGCCATGCCGCGCAGGCGCGCGATGGCAGCGTGATTTGCCTCGGCCACTGGGCATTCCAGCCAGAACAGGTTGAAGGGCGCGACATCGCGGATCAGTGCTGCCGCGCCACCGGGTGAAAAGCGCCAATGCGCATCCACCATGACATCAATCGCATTACCGACCGCGTCGCGAACGGCGGCGACACGCGCCAAGCCTTCCCCATAAGCCGCGCGTTGCGTGGGGTTTGCGGCGTCTTCCCAGACTATGGGCTCAAAAGGTGCCAGCTTTACCGCGCGAAACCCGGCCGCGACCGCGCGCTTGGCGGCATCGGCAAAACCTGCGGGCGTGCGAGGGGAGGCACCGCGATTGATATTGGCGTAAAGCGGCACGCTTTCGCGCAAGACTCCGCCGAGCATGGCGTGAATGGGCCGGCCCGCTTCCTGCCCCGCCACATCCCATAGCGCCTGTTCCAGACCGGAAATCAACGTGTGCGCAACCAAGCCTGCCGGCGCATGTGGCAGCAGCCGCGCCAGGCGATTGCGCGCGCTGGCATCCTGGCCCTTCAGCGTCGCGGATAGGCGCGCCACTTCGGCTTCAAGCAGGGCCTCGTGATCCGATAGCGTGATTTCGCCGATACCAGACCGGCCATCTTCCAGGCGCAGCACAACAAAGCACCAATTGGTCTTGGGCGTGACATTCACCCCCAGAAAATCCAGCGCGGCAATGCGCATCAGCCGCGCGCCTTTCTGAGTTCAATCGCGAGCGGCGGATCATCAGTGGCAAAAGCATCCATGCCGAGATCAAGCGCCTTTTCGATTTCTGCGCGATGATTGGCCGCCCAGACACCGGTGGTGAGGCCCGCCTTGCGCGCCGCAGCAATAAAGGTGGGCGTTACATCACCCATGGAACATTCGCACCCGGTCACGCCAAGCGCGCGCGCTGCTGCCATGCAGGCATCCGGCCCCAGGCTTGCCAGAATAGGGCTATTCACCAGCCAAATCGCGCCCGCCAGTCGTTTTTCCTGCGCTGCTGCCGCCGCCGTGCCGCCATGAAAGGCGATGATGATGCTGCGCGTCAGCATGCCTTCCGCTTCCAAAACGCCAAGCACACGCGGCAGGAAATCCGGATAGGGCTTATGGTCGCGGTCACCCTTCACTTCCACGCGGAGCAGCTTGTCACTTGGCGCAACCAAGCGTGCGAGTGCGGCGAGTGTCGGGATGGTCTCATCTGGCGCGCCGCGAAAGCGTGCCTTGCCAAGTTCAGCGGCGCTGCGCGCCACCAAAGGCCCAGCCAGGTCTGTCATGCGTTCCAGCGTGGCATCATGATGCACCATGGGCACGCCATCGGAGGATGGGTGCACATCGCATTCCAGAACCTCGACCGGCAAGGTTAGGCTCTGGCGAAAAGCGAGCAGGCTATTTTCCGGCCAAAGATAGGCGCCGCCGCGATGGGAAATGATCTGCGCTTGCATCATCGCCATCAGCGCGCCGCGCGTTCCGCATGCTTGCCCATGGTGTTGAAGGGCGCATAGGGCGGGAAAGGCCCGATCGCGATCATATCAACCTCCACCAAGGCAGGACCGGAAACCGCGAGAGCTTTTTGCAGCACTTCGGTGACTTCTTCCGCCTTGCTGATGCGGAAATACGGCATACCGGCAAGGGCAGCCAAACCTTCCAGATTCGGGTTCAGAATATCATCGCCAAACAAACGCCCATCAGCGAGCGCATCCTGGATGTGACGAATCACGCCATAGCCGCGATCATTCATCACCATGGTGACTAATTCGGCCTTTTCCTGTGTGGCGGCCCAAAGCTCATTCATGCCAAGCGCGAAGCCGCCATCGCCCACCATGGTAATCGTCTTACGCCCGCCAGCGCCAAGGGCGGCGCCAATGCCAAGCGCGAGGCCCGGCCCAATCGCGGCACCCACCGGATGCACCGCATTGCGCGGGTCATAAATCGGGAAAATGCGATTGCCCCAGGTGGAGTTTGAAATGGTGATATCACGCACCCAAACGCCATCACGCGGCAGCGCGGCGCGCACCGCATCCGGAAAGCCCTGATAGGGGCCAAGCGTTTCGCGATATTCCTGACCGGCACGCGATTTCAGCGCGGCGAAATCAGGGCCAAAGCCAGGATCAATGGACATCTTGCC
Source organism: Roseomonas sp. (assembly GCA_020249825.1). Lineage (GTDB taxonomy): Bacteria > Pseudomonadota > Alphaproteobacteria > Acetobacterales > Acetobacteraceae > Neoroseomonas. The sequence continues at coordinate 510 of JADCEX010000287.1, read as the reverse complement.
AGCAAGCTGATCCGCAAGTGCCGCCATGGTCAAACCCGCATCGCCATGCAGGAACAAGGACGAAGCATAGCCGCGCCCATTGGCCGCCGCATCGCCATCCACGCGGATCAGCGTCTCAGGCAGCTTCATGTTGAAATCCATCGTCTCATGCCCGCGGAGCCGAGACCCCACAACCAGCATGGCATCCACCGAGCCATAGAATTCCTGCACCCGCGGCGATCCATTGCCATGCAGCGCGCCGAGCGTCATGGGGTGGTCTTCAGGAATGATGCCGCGACCATTCCAGGAAGACACCGCACCAAAGCCAAGTGCCATCAAGCGCGCCGCTTCCGCACCCGCCTGCTTGGCGCCATTGCCAAGCCAAATCATGGGGCGTTTGGCTTTGGAGAGAATCGCAACTGCCTCATCCAATTCCGCTGGATTGGGCGGCAAGGGCGCGGTGATCGGCAGCACCAGCGCATCCAAGCCGGCAGGGCGCGTGATGGGCGTGCGTTGCAGATCAATCGGGAT
>JADCEX010000286.1 GCA_020249825.1 Roseomonas sp. | reverse complement strand
GCGCGAAAACAATGCCGATCTGGCGGGCGGGCTGAGCCTGCCCTCTGTCCCGCCAGAGGTGCAGGCGATCCTGCTCAGCCTGATGCGCCACGAAACGCGCGGCGATTCCAACCGCTTCGCCCGGGTGGTGGTGCGGGAATTGACCCGCAGCGTGCCGGTGCTGCCAAAACCGCGGCGGGAAGCGGGCTTCATCGTGCTCAAGGCGCCGGAAGTGCCCTCCGTCCTGGTGGAGATGGGCTTCCTCTCTGACCGAGGGGATGAGGACGCGCTCCGCAAGCCCGAACACCGCGCGCTGATCGCCGCCAGCCTGGCGCGCGCGGTGGAAGCATGGCTGCCTTCCGCCCCACGCGCAGCGCCAGGATAAAAAACACGCGCAATGCAGTCGCACTTTGCTGCGGGAAAGTGTATCAGGCGCCATCATGTCATCGCCGGAATTGCGCGCCAATCAACCGCTTGACCCTCAGCGCGCCGCGCTGGGGGCTGAGCCGCCGCGCGCCGAACCATCGCCCAAGCAAAAGCGGGAAAAGCGCCCCAAGCGTGGGCGGCGCTTCAGCGTCTTGCGCTGGTTCTTCAGCCTGGGCGCCGCCGTGCTGCTGGCCGGCGGCATAGCGGCCTATGGCGCCTATCACCATTTCGCGCAGGATTTGCCGGATTATGGCTGGCTAGCGGAATATGAACCCCCGCAAATGAGCCGCGTCTACGCCGCCGATAGCCGGCTGATGGCCGAATTGGCGCAGGAACGGCGCATCTTTGTCCCGATCGAGGCGATTCCACAGCGCGTGCAGCAGGCCTTCATCTCGGCCGAGGATCAGCGCTTTCGCGACCATACCGGCATTGACCCCTTGGGCATTCTGCGCGCGGTGATCCAGGCCGCCGAGCAATATGGCAGCGGGCGGCGCATGAGTGGCGCTTCCACAATCACCCAGCAGGTGGCGAAGAATATGCTGGTGGGTGCGGATCGGTCCTTCACCCGCAAGGCGCGGGAGGCGATTCTGGCGCTGCGCATGGAAAAGGCGCTGAGCAAGGATCGCATCCTGGAATTGTATCTGAACGAAATTTTCCTCGGCCAGCAGGCCTATGGCGTGGCCGCCGCCGCGCAGGTCTATTTCAACAAAAGCCTGGATGAGCTGAGCATTGCGGAGGTTGCCTACCTCGCCGCGCTGCCCAAGGCGCCGAATAATTATCACCCGATCCGGCGCGCCGATGCCGCCAAGGCCAGGCGCGATTGGGTGATTGAACGCATGCTGGAAGACCGCGCAATCACCGCGGAAGAAGCCCGCGCGGCGCGTGCCGAACCACTGCTGGCGCGGCCCACGCGTCGGCCGGATTTGTTGCAGGTGGGCCAGCATTTCACTGAAGAAGTGCGGCGCGAATTGATCCAGCGCTTTGGCGTGGAACAAACCACCATGGGGGGATTGGTGGTGCGCACCAGCCTTGACCCCACCATCCAGGCCGCTGCCGAACGTTCCTTGCGCGAAGGGCTGATGAGCTATGACCGCCGGCGCGGCGGCTGGCGCGGGCCGGTCGCGCGGATTTCCGCGACCACCACGGAATGGATGCCGGCGCTGGCCGACACGCCGCGCCCGCCGGGCGCCTTGCCCGAATGGCGCCTGGCCGTGGTGCTGGAAGTCAGGCCGCAAGAAGCGCGGCTTGGCTGGCTGGAACGGCGCGACCCACGTCGCCCGGCGGAACCGCAACAGGGCACGCTTTACCTTGAAGATTTGCGCCCCTGGGCGCGCCCGGTACTGCCCGATGGCCGATTGGGTGCCGAACCGCGCCGTGTGCAGGATGTGGTTAATCCCGGCGATGTCGTGCTGGTGGAAACCCTGCCCGCCGAGGCTGCCCAGCGCAATCGCCCGGCGCGGCCGGAACGCTTGGCGCTCAGGCAAATTCCCTTGGCCGAAGGTGCTGTGGTGGCGCTTGATCCGCAAAGCGGGCGCGTCATGGCAATGGTGGGGGGGTGGTCGCTCGAAAAATCCTGGTTCAATCGGACAACGCAAGCGCAGCGCCAGCCCGGGTCTTCCTTCAAGCCCTTCGTCTATATCGCAGCGCTGGAACAGGGCATTCCACCCAATCAGGAAATCCCTGATGAGCCAGTGGAAATCATGACGCCGCAGGGCCTGTGGAAGCCGCAAAACTACAACGCCAATACTTATAATGGCTGGGTCACCATGCGGAGTGCGATGGAACGCAGCCTTAACCTGGTGACAGTGCGGTTGGCCGATCATGTTGGCATGGCGGCGGTTTCCAATGCGGCGCGGCGCTTCGGTGTGATAGACAATATGCCACGTTATCTGGCGATGTCGCTTGGTGCGGGCGAAACCACGGTGCTCCGCATGGCGGCGGGTTATGGCGCCTTTGCCAATGGCGGTTATCGTGTCACGCCAAGCCTGATCGATTCCGTGCAGGATAGGCGCGGGCGTGTGATCTGGCGGGCCGATCAACGCGCCTGCGCCGCTTGCGCTTCCGGCCCGGAAGCGGGGCCGCCGCGCCTTGAAGCAGGCGAAAGGCCGCGCGCGACAGACCCGATTTCGGCCTATCAGATGGTGAGCATCCTGGAAGGCGTGGTGGCGCGCGGCACGGCGGCAAACAGCATAGGTTCGCGCCTTGGGCGCCCGGTGGCGGGCAAGACCGGCACCACGGATGATTTCAAGGATAATTGGTTTGTGGGTTTCACGCCCGATATTGTTGTTGCGGTTTGGATCGGCTTTGATGATCCGCGGAGCCTTGGCAATAACGAAACCGGCGGCAGCAATGCCGCGCCGATTTTCCGTGAAGTGGTGGGCGCGGCGCTCACCGGCAGCCCGCCCGTGCCCTTCCGTCGCCCGAGCGGCATTACCCTGATGCGCGTGGCGGTGGGCAATGGCAGCATCATGGAACCCTTCCGCCCCGGCACAGAAAACGGCACGCAGCGTTGGCGTGATGAATTCATCAGCGAACGCGCGGATGGGTCCGGCTCGCCCGGCGCGCCGGGGGCCAACCGCCTCGACAGGGACCTCGGCGGGCTCTATTAGCCCCGCATCATGCGCGCTGACGCCCAATCCCTGCACGAGCAGATCACCGCTTCGGTGTCCCTGCTGAGGAGGCATCTTTGACTGGGATGCCTCTGTCCGTCGTCTCGAAGAACTGAACGCGCGGGTTGAAGACCCGTCGCTGTGGAACAATGCCGATGAGGCCGGGCGCGTGATGCGCGAACGCGGGCGGCTTTCCGAACAGATTGATGGCGTGAAGCGCCTGGAACGCGATGTTGCAGATGCGCTTGGCCTGATTGAATTGGCCGAGGCTGAGGGCGATGCCGATACCGCCAATGCCGCCACCGCCGATCTTGAACGCCTGGCGGCAGAGGCGAAGAAGCGGGAGATTGAAAGCCTGCTCTCCGGCGAAGCGGATGCCAATGACGCGTTTCTGGAAGTGAATTCCGGCAGCGGCGGGACAGAGGCGCAGGATTGGGCGGAAATGCTGCTACGCATGTATTCGCGCTGGGCGGAACAGCATGGCTATAAGGTGGCGCTGACGGAAGAAAGCGCGGGCGAGCAGGCCGGGCTGAAATCCGCGACCATTCAAATCAGCGGCCCCAATGCCTATGGCTGGCTCAAGACCGAAAGCGGCGTGCATCGGCTGGTGCGGATCAGCCCCTTTGATTCGGCGGCGCGCCGGCACACCAGCTTTGCCTCGGTCTATGTCTATCCGGTGGTGGATGACAAGATCGAGATCGAGGTCAATCCAGCGGACCTCAAGACCGATACCTTCCGCGCTTCCGGCGCGGGCGGGCAGCATGTGAACAAGACCGAATCGGGCGTGCGCTTCACCCATATCCCGACCGGGATTGTGGTGGCTTCCACCCAGGATCGCAGCCAGCACCGCAACCGCGCGATTGCCATGGGCATGCTGAAGGCGCGTTTGTATGAATTGGAACTCTCCAAACGTGAAGCCGTGAATGCCGCGACCGAAGCCGGCAAGACCGATATCGGTTGGGGCCACCAGATCCGGAGTTATGTGTTGCAGCCCTATCAGATGGTGAAGGATCTGCGCACCGGCGTGGAAAAGGGCAATCCCGCCGCCGTGCTGGATGGGGAGTTGGATGATTTCCTGGCGGCGTCGCTTGCATCGCGCGTTGGCGCAACGCGCAGCGAAGCCAGCGCCAAGGCGCAATAGCCGCATGTTTCGCGGCGCGGTCATTCTGGCCTAATACCAGCCCGTGCTTGCCTTTCTTGCCCTTTGCCTGCCGATTTTCGCGGTGGTGGCCTTTGGCTTCACCGCGGCGAAGCGCAAATGGATGCCGCCCACCGCGATGGAAGCGATTGGGCTGTTCAGCTTCAACGTCGCGCTGCCCGCGATGTTGTTCAAGCTGATGGCAGCCCAGCCATTACGCGAAAGCTTTGATGCCATTTATTTCGCCGGGTATCTGGGCGCCTGCATGACGGTCTTCGCCTCTGTCATGCTGATCGGGCGCGTCGCACGCGGCAATATCCGCATCGGTTCCGCCTTTGGTGCGGCTGCGGCCATGGGCAATGTCGGCTATCTGGCGCCGCCGCTGATGCTGCCTATGCTGGGGCCGCGTATTGCGGGGCCGGTCGCCATGGCTATTGTCGCGGAAGTCGCGGTGATCATCGCGCTTGGGTCCATGCTGATGGCGCCCGCCGCGAAAGGGGCGGGGTTGAAAGCCGTATTGGCTGGTTTGCGCGGTTTGCTGCGTAACCCGGTGATCCTTTCCATCGCACTCGGCGCCTTGGCGGCGGGGGTGGAACTGACCATTCCCGCGCCGATCGAACGCTTCCTGTCCTTTCTGGGCAATGCCGCCGGGCCGACGGCACTATTCGCCCTGGGCGGCACCCTCGCGCGGCTAAAAATTGGTGGGCAGCTATTCGCGGTGGCTTTCGGCATTACGGCGGCGAAGCTGTTCATCTACCCCGCGCTGGTGTGGTTTGTGCTCGGAAGCTGGCTGGCGCTTGATCCCTTTTGGGTGATTTGCGGCGTGCTGCTGGCCGCGATGCCAACCGCGACCAATGCCTATCTGCTGGCGCAACGCCAGGGCGTGGGAGCGGAAGAAGCCTCGGCCGCCGTGCTGTTCACCACCATCATCGCGTCCATCGCCTTTCCGGCCACGGCCTGGCTATTGGATGTGCCGGTTCCCTGAACGCTTGGCGGGCGCGCGGCTTTTGTTGGGTCGCATTTTCCGAGTCGCCAAGTGTGTCCACTTGGCTTGAAAATGCTCTCGCAATAGACTCCCATCTTCTCAAAGCAACGGAGACTTCCCCATCATGTCGAGTGCCGCTGAAAGCGCGCCAAGCTGGCATGGCATCGTCCGCCAGGCCCTGAAGGAGAATAATGTTCGGCTTGTTACCTATGTGCCGGATAATGTGCTGCGCCCCCTGATCGAAGGCTGCCACGCCGATCCCTATTTCACCACCTTCGCCGCGGCGCGAGAGGAAGAGGCGATCGGCATTGTCGCCGGCGCCACCATGGCCGGTATGCGCGGCATTGTGCTGATGCAGACCTCGGGCTTTGCAACATTGCCGAATGTTCTCGCTTCCCTTGTTGTCGCCGGCCAAATCCCCGTGCTGATGATGGTGAGCGAACGCGGCACTTTGGGCGAATTCAATCCCGGCCAGGCGATTGTCTGCCGCACCATGCGCCCGATCCTGGACAGCATGGGCATTGAACACCACACCATGACCAGGCTGGATGAAGCGGCCTTCATCGCGGGCCGCACCATGCGTCAGGCTTTTGCGACGCGCTGGCCGGCCTGCCTGATCCTTTCACCGCTGCTGACCGGGGGGCGCTGATCATGGAAGAACGTCGCAATACGCAGGTGATGAACCGCGCCGCGCTGACCAAGCGCGTGGTGGGCAAGCTTACCAAGCAGGAAGCCGTGATTGGCGGCATCGGCAATTCCAATTGGGATTTATGGGCCGCCGGGCATCGGGCCGAGAATTACTACATGCTGGGCAGCATGGGTTTGGCTGCACCGATTGCCATGGGTGTTGCCATTGCTCAGCCGGAACGGCGTGTTTTCGCACTGGAAGGTGATGGGTCGTTGCTGATGCAGCTTGGCTGCCTTTCCACCATTGCCGCCCAGGCGCCGAAGAATCTGATTGTTGTGATCTGGGATAACGGCATTTATCAGATCACCGGTGGCCAGGGCACACCGGCGGCGCAAGCGGGCACGGATCTGGTGGCGATTGCGCGCGCTTCCGGCATCGCTTCCGCCCATTGGGCGGCGGATGAGGCAGAGTTTGACGCGCTGATTGATCGCGCGTTGACCACTGATGGCCCGCATGTGATCGCCGCGCGTATTGATAATGAACCCGGCAAGACGCAAACGGACCGCGACCCGATCCGCTTCCGGGAGAATTTTATGCGCGGGATGGCGGCCAAGCTTGCATAGCTGCCCAGGCTATTGCGGGGGGGAGCCGGGCTGGGTCGGAATCGGCTCAGCCTGTCCCCTTCAGCTTGTGGCAAGCAATTCGTGTTATTAGTTTATGGCCTGGGAAAATCCCCAAGGGCTGAGGCGCATCGTGGCAACTGCACTTCCTGAGCTTGAAGACCCGGCGCAAGCCAAGGCAGCCCTGGCGCAGCTTGAAGGCGCGCGCCAATTCCAGGAAGCCGCCAGCCTGGCCGCCAAGGCCGCGGCGCTTTGGCCCGATGATGCCGATTTTCGCGGTGAGCGCGCGAAACACCTTCTTGCCGCCGGCGCCCTGCTTGAGGCGGAGGCCGCTGCGCGTGAGGTTTTGCTGGCCGAGGCGAGCGACGCGCAGAAGGAAGCAGCCTGGATTATCCTGGCCGATGCGCTGATCCGCCAGGAACGCGCCGCCGATGCGAGAGAGGCTTTGCGCGAGGCCTGTTTTGCCCTGCCGGGAAGTGTCGCCCTGCAAGCGAGGCGCGGACATCAGGCAGCGCAGGCAGGGGATTATCCGGAAGTTATTGATGCCTATCAGGCAGCCCGCGACTTGGCGCCGGAGCGTGAGGCGCTGCATCTGGGTTTGCTGAACGGCCTTTGGATGGCCAAGCGCTATGCCCTGGGAAGTGCGGCGGCAGCGCGCGCGGTGGAGCAGTTTCCGGAATCGGCGGTGATGCGGCAGCAGCAGGCGAGTTTTCTGTTGGCGGAGGGGCGTAACCGCGAGGCGACTGCGGCTGCACGTTCGGCCCTCGAAAAAGAACCATCTTTGAGCTCTTCTCACTGGACGCTGGTGAGCGCGCTCTGGGCTGATGAGCGCCAGAACGAAGCGCTGAGGGAGTTAGTCAAAGCTTGTGAGCGCCTGCCCGGTGACGCCTTTCTTCTTATGCAATTGGGGCGAACGGCGCGCATCCTTTCCCAGCACGAACTTGCGGTACGCGGATATGAGTTGGCCGTTAGCAGACCGGATGCGCCAGAAATTGCTTGGACCGGATTGGTGCAGACACTGATTGAACTTGATCGTCTTCCCCCGGCTTTTGAGTACGCCAAGAAGGGCGCACTTGGTCGGTCTGATATCAGTGAAATGCCTTCACTTCTTGCAGAAGTGATCTTGCGGCAGGGGGCAGATCGGGAGAGCGCCTCCTTATCCTTGGCGGACATATTCGGATTGCCCGTTGAGGCTGCCCAGATACAGGATGCCATCATTGGTGCATTGATGCGATTGGATCGTTGGCCCGAAGCATTGGGCCTACTTGAGGGTCTGATCGCTCAGGCACCAAGGGAACCCGCTATCTCAGTCAAATATGCGCAGGCCTTGATCGGGACGGGGGCGTTGGTGAAAGCCGAAGAATTGCTCGAAGCGATCCTGGCCTCTAACCCGGATTTCATCCCGGCATGGCAGGGCCTATGCGACACACTACGGCGACAGAAGCGGATAAAGGAAGCGCTGGTGGCCTACCGCCGCATGGAAGCCTTGGGCGCCAGCCAAAAATTTTTGAAGGAGACTCGTTACAATCTGTTCGGCGAATATGAATAAAAAATCGAATCGTCAGCAGGCGGACACCAACATCAGCGCGTGAGCATCAGATAATTAACGCTGCCATTCAAGCGCGCCAAACATTCAGCGGGCGATAGCTTTTCGACCAAGCCAGCAGGTTCAACGATCGCTATGGAAAATCCTTGTGTCAGAAAGTTTTGAAGGTAATCCTGTGGTGGTTCTTTCGAAATTCTTCGCGTGTCAAACTCAAGGATCATCGTTAAGTTTCTTGATCTCGCAATCAGGTTCTTGGCGCCCGCAAGCACCTTTTGTTCAGCCCCTTCAACATCAATCTTGATGACATCAACTTGAGGAACATCAGCAAGCAGCGTATCCAAAGCCTCGCCTTGTACCGGAAGCACCTCATGCACCGCTGGTCGCGCGCCAGTGGCGACGTCGGTCCAACCACCGCCAGAGGCGTCATGGCGGAAGAGAATTTCCATTGGGCTTGATGCGTCATGCACGGCCACATTGAAAAGGCTGACACGATCATCGAAGCCATTGACGGCAACAGATTTGATCAGCTTCTGAAAAATGAGCGGATTGGCTTCAAATGAATAGACATGACCACGAGCGCCAACCATTTCAGCGCCAAGCAGTGTATAGTATCCGAAATGGGCGCCAACATCGACAAAGCGCATTCCAGGCTTGATGGCGGGAATCAGTATCCGCTCCACCCAGGGCTCCCAATAACCTTCAAGCATAAGATGTGAAGCAATGCTCACATCGCGCGTATCAACATAAATCCGATGTCCGGTGTGCAGGCGTGTCAATGCCTCATGGTCACCCAGATAGATTGTTTGGGAGAGCTCCAAGCGACGCAAACGAGCTCCGATAGCAGCCGATGGCACCCAGAATGCTGCCACACGCTTTGAAGCGTCAGCTATAGCTCTGCTAATGGACCATTTGCGTGGCGCGCTGAACTTATCCATTGATTGGAGACATACGCATTAGTGTCTTCCCTTTCCAGACAGGGCGGCGATTGCAGTTTCGCGGACTCTTCGCATTTTCAAGTTTATCTCTACCGGCACAAAGTCCAATCACAATCCACACGCCGCATCCAAAAACGCCCCGCCCAAGGTTCCCGGTGCCGCCTCCCGGAAGCCACTCCGCCGCGGGCGTTCCGCATGGACCGGCTGCTGGGCATTGCGCCGCGCGAACCAGGCCCCTTCCAGCGGGCGCCATTGCCGTTCAGCGCAACGATACTCCCCAATGAAGCGCACGGAAAGCGCCCGTCCACCCGTTTCCGGAATGGGGATGGATTCGCGCAAATTCAGCATGATCCAGGCCCTCCGCACAGGGCCGGAGGTATTCAATTCCCGCTCCTGCACATAACCGCTTTCAAACATTTCATTGCTAAAGCCAATGGAACGCCAGCCAACCAGGCCGGGGCCGGGCGGTTCGGGCATGGCCTGCGGCGCGGGTTGAGGCGCCTGCTGCGCGCAGCCAGCCAATCCAGCCAAAAGCACTACCGTCGCAAGCCACCGCTTCATGACGCCTCCTCTGAGAGCGTTTCTCGTTCGCATTCGCTTACCAGAAACGCTCTTAACCTTTATCTGATCGCATTTGCCGAGCCGCCAAGTGATACCACTTGGCTTGAAAATGCTCAGCCCATATTCACCATAATGGTCTTCTTGTGGGTGAAATGTTCCAGCATGGCTTCCAGTGATGCTTCCTTGCCAAGGCCGGATTGTTTCACGCCACCATAGGAAAGATTGGCCTGCACCACCAGATTCTGATTGATCTGGACCAAGCCCGCTTCCAGCCGATGCGCCAGATCAAGCCCAACCTTCAAATTATTGGTCCAAAGGCTGGCGGCCAGGCCGTAGACGGAATCATTCGCTTCCGCCAGCACCGATTCCGGGTCATCGAAGGGCTGGATCACGGTCACGGGGCCAAAGATTTCTTCCTGCACCAAACGGCTTTCGCGCGTGAGCCCGGTGAAGATCACGGGCTGCAGGAACAGGCCCTTCTTCAGGGCAGGGTCTTCCGGCATGCGGCTACAGACATGTGCGGTGGCGCCGGCGGTGGCCGTGCCCTCGGCAATGAAGCCCTTCACCTTGTCGAATTGGCCCTGGCTGATGATGGTGCCGATATCCGTCTTCTCATCCAAGGGATCGCCCATCACCATATTATTCACCGCATCCTTCATGGCGGTGACGAAGCGGTCAAAAATCGGACGCTCCACATAAATGCGCGATGCCGCGGTGCAGCTTTGCCCCTGGCGCGTGAAGCGCATGGAAGTTAAGGCGCCGGAGACCGTCTTATCGAAATCGCAATCGGCAAAGACGATCATTGGGCTTTTCCCGCCCAGTTCCAGCGTGACAGGGATCAGCTTTTCAGCCGCGGCACGATAGACAATCTTGCCGGTCTCAACCGACCCGGTGAAGGTCACTTTCTTCACCAACGGATGCGCCACCAGCGGCGCACCGCATTCCGGTCCAAAGCCGCTCACCATATTGAACACACCAGGCGGCAGCACGCGGTTCATGATTTCGCAAATACGCAGCACCGCCAGCGGCGCTTCTTCCGCGCTTTTCACCACAACCGCATTGCCCGCCACCAGCGCCGGCGCCACTTTCAGCGCCATCAGCAGCATCGGCACATTCCAGGGGATAATGGCGCCCACCACGCCAAGCGGCTCACGCACCGTGACGGAAAGCACATTGGGCGCGAAGGGCACGCTTTCGCCCTTCAATTCGCTGCCGAGGCCACCGAAGAATTCGAAAAAATCGGCGACAACATTGGCTTCCACGCGGCTTTCCGTGCGAAGCGCCTTGCCGGTTTCAAGCGCAATCAGCCGGCCCAATTCATCCACATGCTCCTTCAACAGCGCGGCG
>JADCEX010000285.1 GCA_020249825.1 Roseomonas sp. | reverse complement strand
CAAGCTGGAAGCGGGTGGAGCGCATCATCGCCCGTATCGAGGCTGGGCCGCAGGGGGTTGATACGCGTTACATCGTCACCAGCCTGAAAAGCGGTTCTGCGCGGTCACTGTATGAGGGTATCTACTGCCGCAGAGGGCAGGCGGAGAACCATATCAAGGCCTGGAAGCGCCATCTTGCCGCAGACCGAACTTCCTGCACGCGTGCCGCCGCCAATCAGTTTCGGCTGATGCTGCATACCGGCGCTTACTGGTTGTTGTGGTCGTTGCGCAGCCTGATGCCGAAGCGATCCTCTTGGTATGTTGCGCAATTCGATACGTTGCGATTGCGCCTGGTGAAGATTGCAACACAGGTGGTCAGCAGGAAAAGCCGCATCCTGCTGCATATGCCAAGCGCTTGTCCCGATCGGTCTGTGCTGCGCATGGCGCTTGAGCGTCTGCCGCGCCTGACCTGTTGACATACGGGGCACATGCCCCAGCGCAAACCACAGAAACCTCAACCGACAAACCCTGCGATACGCAATACAAAACCGGAACAGCGCTCCGGGAGTGAAGCCGCGTCAGGAATTTGTCTCAGCAGAAAATGGAGGCAGACAATCAACCAGGCGCAGGGGGTCGTGAATAATGCAGGTTAGTATAGCCCATTGTCACAGGTCAGAGATATAGGCGATCGGATAGTGAATTAACTGAAGCCCCCCATGCTGCTTGAAACGAATCCAGATATGAAAAAGGCGTTCTGCCAAAAAGCCGATTTCCCTATTTTGATATTGACTGGCGCGGAGTATTGGATAGGCCTTTTCAAAATCCTGCAACACATCGAACAGAAATGCGCATAGCTCATCGAATATCTCCCAATGACACACAAACAAATTGGCGAAAAAAACCTCCTTTTCTTTCAAGCTGCTGGCTATGAAGGGAACAAGGTGCGGGTGTTTTCGGGTCAGATAGCCTACCACGTGCGCAAGGTCGTTGATGCAACAGGCACGATGATATTGTTCCCAGAGAGACGTATTGCTCCGGAATGGCGGGGGGCAAATAAGGGCATTTTTCGGAAGCTTGCGGAATAATTCTTCGTTAAAAAAAGCACCTGTCAATTTGAATAGGGCATCTTTGGAATAATTCATCTGGCGGTGACCGCCTGCTGGCGTGCGAAAGTCAAAAAGACGACGATAGTGGCAGAAACCGACGACATCTGAATAAGGACCCTCACTCCATATCTTATGAAAAGCCGTCAATTCACACCAGCGCCGGTTATCCAGCCTTGGCGTCCGCTCGGTTATGTCAGTCATGGTTCCAGGGGGAGCTTGGTCGGCACCAGGGCCGACGAAAATGGGTGTCACCAAGCCCAGATGATCCGCAGACCTGTAGACATGGTCTACAGCATATACCTTCGCTTCAAAAGGCGCATTGGCTGAACGATTTACCGGCGACCTCTTAACCGCAGGGGCGACTGAAGGGATGCTATCTTTACGAAGAACAAAAATGAAGCTGTAGAACATATCCCAAGACGAAGGCATGATCGGGCTTTCGTAGGGTGAACGCGATTCAGTAAGACTATGCACCCTCTGACTGAACTCAAAAAATTGGTCCAACAAAATTCCTCCGTAATGTTGATTTATAGATTCATTTCCATAGAATGACATTTGATAGCCAGTATTAATGATTATTTCTACCATGTCCTCCACTTCAGGCAATCCGTTGACCGCATGGGCGGCTAACCAAGCGGGGAGGCCGATGCTAAATTTCTTGAATAATCCAACCAAGCTCCGCTCGCCCATCGTTGCTACGCTTCCACAGGGACATGAAATGATGATTTTCTGGCGGGCAACGCGAATGAGCTCGGCAATGGCTCGCGCTCTTTCCATATATTCAAGACGATGTAAGACGTCGACGCAAACAACGACATCGAATGCTTGGTCCCCAAAGGGCATTTCAAGAAGACTGCCCGGTTTGGGCTCTACCCACTCATTCAGACCGTCTGGAAAGCTTGTATCGAGGCACACAACCCTCCGATTAAGGAAGCGTGCGATACCCGCGTCGCCAGAACCCGCCTCGAGAACCGAAAGCTGTGGATCAAGCAGCTCCCGGTTTTGATCAATAATCTTCGCGTATTTGTTTTTCTGAGCAAGCATTAGCCACAGCCTCCCAAAAAGCGCTGCAAAACCTTCGAGCACGGTTTCAGCACGATATCATTATCAATAAATATGAGGATAGTCTTTTTAGGATATACAACCGGTCAGGCTAGTCCTCAAAGCGTTATGTTGGCCTACTGCCCCTATGTTCCCTGGTTTACAATGCCCAATCAGATTTTATTTCCCATACCTGCTTTCCGCTGGTCGTTCTTGTGCAATGTCTACACCTACGATACCCGCTGCCAGAGACCGCATTTGAAGCAGGCATCGGGCGGCTTTGAGTCTGGCAGTTTTTGTCTGGCTGGTCACCTACGTGTTGCTGGTTTTTGGCATGCCCTCGGTAACGGCGTGGATGGGCGTTCGCCCATTCATGCCGCGCCCCTGATGGGGCCGCTTAGTGTTGTAGTCCTCGAGGTATTCATTGAGCACCGCCTGCATCTCCTCAATGCTTTCAAACCAGGTGCGGCGTCCCTCGACCCGGAAATGCTCATCAAGCAGGGTGCGGCGGAAGCGTTCAAGGATGCCATTGGATTGCACGCGGCTGGAAGCTCGGCATTGATCTTTATGTGGAAGACGCCATTCACGCCAATCCGGTACTTGGGCAGAACGTCGCCTTCTGGTCCGCCCGCATCAAACCAGGCGGGACCGCTGCTGGCCATGATTACTGCGCGGACTGGCCAGATGTGAAATCCGAGGCCGAGGCCTTGGCCAAACGCTGGTCTTCAAGGGTGGAAGTCTTCGACACGCTCTGGTCGGTTGAGCGTCCCGCCTGAAGCATGGCGCCCAACCGCACCGAAAGCAGGGGGCCACGACCTTTGCAAAAAACCTATCGGTTTCTTCCCAAGCCTCGCTTGTTAAATGCCCCCGTTGCGACAGAAGGCTCAGCGTAAAGGGTTAGAGCCTCATGACTGGCCACACACAACCGTGTTTGCAGCACCATACCCGAAAAAATCAATACGACGATGCGCTCTATTCGCCACCGGATCGCGAATCCATCCCCCCTCAGCAACTGCTCCACGCCCTGCCATTGCAGGCCTGACACGCGATCCCCTCGGATCCGCCTTGGTTGAACGCATTGAGTTTGCCCCACTGATCCACCATTCCGTCGGCCCTGGCAGTGAGAGCATGACGCGGAGCTTCCATGCAGATGTATCTCCCGATTGATCGGGATGTTTGGACCGCCACCTTCCTTCATATTCGACAAAACTTGGTCCAAGGTGTCGGCATGAAGCGCGTGTCGCCATCGGCAAAACTACTGCGCTTGTGGCTCATGGCTCATGTCCGTTCCAGCCAAATCAGCAGCGCCATCAGCGCCAGCAGCACCGCAAAGCCAAGCCCGAGACATTGCCTGAGCGAAAAATCCCGCAAGCGTTCCGCAAGCGCCGCCAGCCTGTCACGCGCGCGCGGCAAGGGCCCGGAAATCAGCGCCAACACGGGATCATGGAACCCTGCCTGCAAGCGCGCGGGCGCAGTGTTGCCGGGGGGTGGCATCGCGACTGCCTCACGCGCTGCCAGCAGCGTCTTGCCCAGCATACGACGCAACGGCTGCGCCATGCCGGCGGCCGAGACCTGCGTGGCGGGATCGCCAAAGGGCAAATGAAGCGGCGGCGCGATGAAACCGCAATCCCAGGCGGGGCCGCGCGCAATGCCTGGCGCCTGCCGCCGCGCGAACCAGACAACGCCGCCGCCCAGTAGCAGCAACAGCACAAAAACGATCAGCGGCGCATAACCGGCGCCACCTTCCGAAACCGTCACCGTCACACCACCAAGCGCGGAAAGCCCTGCGCCCGCGCCAGTCAGCAAGCGCAGCGCCGGCGCGGCAAGTTCCAGCATGAATCCAGGCGTCAGACCGAAAACAACCGTCAGTGCCGCGGGCAGGATCAGCGCGGCGCGCGCCACGCCGGAAAGCTCGGTCGCACCAGCGGCGCGCGGGCTGCGCGGCCGGCCCAGAAACACCATGCCGTAAAGGCGCAGCATCGCCGCCGCCGCCAAAGCCACAGCCAGCGCCGCCAAGGCCGTGGCCGCTGCTGCGCCAATCTGAAACGCCAAATCGCCGACCCGCCAGGCAGCCATCAGCGCCTGCAACAGCAACCATTCTGAGGCAAAGCCGGAAAGCGGCGGCAGCGCGGCCGCAGCAGCAGCGCCCAGTAATACCAAGCCCGCGGTCCAAGGCATGGCATGGATCAAGCCGCCCAGCCGATCCATACGCCGCGATGCCGCGCCATACAGCACCTCACCCGCGCCCAGAAACAACAGCGTCTTGAACATGGCGTGGTTCAGCGCATGCAGCAGCGCTGCACCAACCGCCACGGCCGCCAGCGCACCCAAATCCGCCGCCCGAAACGCCAGCGCCAGGCCAAGCCCCAGAGTGATCAGCCCGATATTCTCGATGGTAGAACAGGCAAGAAGGGTTTTGGTGTCTTCCTCCATCGCGGCGCGCAAAGCGCCCATGATGGCGGAGGCGATACCAAGCGCCATCAACACCGCGCCCCAGAATAGCGGCTGCGCCGGGCCGGCCAGGTCAAACACCACACGCGCCAGCACATAAAGCGCCACCTTGGTCATGGCAGCTGACATCAGCGCGCTCACATGGCTGGGTGCTGCGGGATGCGCCAAGGGCAGCCAGACATGCAATGGCACCAAACCCGCCTTTGATCCCGCGCCAATCACCACCAGCAGCAATATCGCCAAAGCACGCAACCCATCCGGCGGCGCGGCGCGCAAGGCCGCAAAACCCGCGCCTGCCGAAGCGCCGGCCGCAAGCAAGCCAAAGCACAGGATCAGCGCCGCACCACTAAGCGCCGCGAAGCCCAGATATAACCGCGCGGCACGGCGATTCTCCGCGTTTTCATGTTCATGCGCCACCAGCACCCATGACGCGAAGGACATAAGTTCAAATCCAAGCACCAGCGTAAAGCCATCGGCGGCGAGCAAGGTCAGCGCCATGCCCGCAACGAAAAGCGGATAAGGCACCAGCCTTCGCGGCGCTTCAGCCACCTTCACATGGCCAAAGGCGAAGGCGGAAGCCGCCACGCCGCAAAGCCCGAGGATGAGCAGGAACCAGGCGGAAAGCGGATCAAGCGCAAGCCGCATCACCCCCCAAGGCGGACCAAAGGGCAGGGCGAGTACCGAGGGCGCTGACATTAGCCCCGCCATTCCGCCCAAGGCGAAAACCAGGCACGCCAAACCCGCACCCGCATAAACCACCCTGACGCCAAGCGCCGCCCGCGCGAGCAAGGGCGCTGCCAGCGAGAGCATCGCCAGCACCACCAAAGCGAGGGCAAGGGTTATCAGCACGATTCGCAGCCTCTGCCTGCCATGCGCGGAAGGCTAGGCCCGCTGGCGGCATTGGGACAGTCCCCGGGCGCGATTTTCCGCCCTGGCGGCCCCGCCTTCAGCGCCCCTGCCCGTCAATCATAGGTCACCAGCCGCGCCGCGGCTTCCCGGTCATAGCCCTTGGAAGCCAGCAAAAGCTGGCGCGTATAGGCCTGCTTTGGGTCTTCGCGGCGGAGGGTCACGATATCCATTTCCTCCACGATCAAGCCACGATTCATCACCGCCAGCCGGTCACACATATGCGCCACCACGGCCAGATTATGGCTCACCAAAATCATGGTCAGGCGCTGCGCCGCGCACAGCCCGCGCAGCAGGTTCAGGATTTCCGCCTGTACGCTGACATCAAGCGCGCTGGTCGGTTCATCCAGCAGCAGCACCTTCGGTTCCAGCATCAACGCGCGGGCAATGGCCACGCGCTGGCGTTGCCCGCCGGAAAGCTGATTGGGATAGCGGAAACGAAAATTCGCCCCAAGCCCAACATCCGCCAAAGCCTTTTCAACCCGCGCGGCGACAGCGCCAATGCCGTGGATTTCCAGTGGCTCCGACAGGGTGCGATCAACCGTGTGGCGCGGATGGAGCGAAGCGTAAGGGTCCTGAAACACCATTTGCACCAGGCGCGGCAGGCGCGCATCACGCGCGGCCACATCAAGGCCATTGATGCTCGCCCGACCCGTCCAGTTCCGATTAAGCCCCGCCAAGGCACGCAGCACCGTGGATTTGCCGCTGCCGCTTTCGCCCACCAGGCCAAAGCTTTCGCCTTCCGCCACGTCAAAGGAAATGCCGCGCACCGCATGCACTGCATCGCGGCCCTGGCCGAAGCTTACCACCAGATCGCGGATGGTGATCACTGCTTAGGTCTCCAGCCAGGCCGGATCGCGCGACAGGGTCGGCAATTCCGCGCGGTCATCGGCAATGCGCGGCAAGCTGCGCAGCAGGCCCTGCGTATAGGGGTGTGTGGCGCCCGCAAGATCACGCGCGGCGCGTTCTTCCATGACGCGGCCGGCATACATGACCAGAACGCGATCACAAAAACTGCCGACCAGATCAAGATCATGGCTGATGAAAATCAGCCCCATGCCACGCTTGGCCACAAGATCATCCAGAATGGCCAGAACCTGCATCTGCACCGTGACATCAAGCGCGCTGGTCGGTTCATCGGCAATCAGCAAATCGGGTTCCGGCACCAGCATCATCGCAATCATGATGCGCTGGCCCATGCCGCCTGAAACCTCATGCGGGTAGAGCCGCATCACGCGTTCCGGATCGCGGATGCGCACCGCTTCCAGCATTTCCAGCGCCTTGCGCCGCGCATCGCGCGCGGAAAGCCGACCATGAATACGCGCGGCTTCCGCGATCTGCTGCCCAACTGTCATGACAGGATTGAGCGAGTATTTCGGATCCTGCAGCACGAGTGATATGCGGGCACCACGAATGCCTCGCAATTGGCGCGCCGAGGCGGCCAACAAATCAATCCCATCAAAACTGAGCCTGTTTGCTTCCATCCGCGCAGCCGGCGGCAGCAGGCGCATGATGGCGCGCCCGGTGAGTGACTTGCCGGAACCGGATTCACCGACAATCCCGAGTCTTTCGCGCCCAAGGCTGAAGGATACGCCGCGCACGGCTTCAAACCGCCCGGTTGGCGTGGCGAAACTGATCCGCAAATCTTCAACTTCAAGCAGCGGCTTCATTTCTTCTGCCTTGGATCGAGCACATCGCGCAGCCCATCGCCCAAAAGATTGAACGCCAGACTCACGACGAAAATCGCAAGCCCCGGAATGGTCGCAACCCACCATTGATCGAGAATATAGCGCCCCCGGAAGAAACCATGGCCCCCCATTCCGCCATGGGGGGTTGCGCGCCCAGCCCCAGAAAGCCAAGCCCGGCTGCCGTCAGGATAATGCCCGCCATATCAAGCGTCACGCGCACGGTCAGGGAGGATACGCAAAGCGGCATGACATGGCGGAACAGGATGCGCCCGGTTCCCGCGCCCTGAATACGCGCCACCGCGATAAAGTCACTATTGCGGATGGTCATCGTCTCGGCCCGCGCGATGCGCGCATAGGGCGGCCATGACGTCAGCGCGATGGCAATGACCGCGTTTTCAATACCCGGCCCCAAAGCCGCGACAAAGGCCAGCGCCAGAATAAGGCTTGGAAAGGAAAGAAACACATCCGTGATGCGCATCAGCGCGGCATCCACCCAGCCACCCAGATAGCCGGCAGCGGTGCCGACAATCAGCCCGATCGGCGCGGCAATCAGCGCGACCAGCACCACAATGTAAAGCGTCACGCGCGCGCCATAGATGATGCGTGAGAGGATATCGCGCCCGAATTCATCAGTGCCCAGCAGATGTGAGCCGCTGCCCGGCGGCAGTAATCTTTGCGCCAGATTTTGTTCATGCGGGTGATGTGGCGCAATCCAGGGTGCCAGCACCGCCACCAGGATCAGCGTAAGCACAATGGCAAGCCCGAGCAGCGCCAGGCGGTTCTGCCGGAATTGCAGCCATCCGCGATAAGCCTGACCAAGCTTCGCTTCGCGGCGGGAGCGCGGCGTTTCAGAAAGCAGCCGGGCGCGCCAGCCCTGTTCGGCGCGATCGCTCATTTCGCGCGCGGGTCCAGCAAACGATAAAGCAGATCAGACAAAAGATTGATGCCGACGAAAATCAGCCCCACAACAATTGTCGCCCCCAGCACCGCATTCATATCGGCGGCCAGTAGCGCTGTTGTCAGGTAGCGGCCAAGCCCGGGCCAGGCAAAGACGGTTTCGGTCAGCACCGCCCCTTCCAGCAGCCGCGCATAAGAAAGCGCAATCACGGTCACCAGCGGGACCGAGACATTGCGCAAGGCATGCACCCAGATAATGCGTGCCTCGGAAACGCCCTTCGCGCGCGCGGTGACGATATATTCCTGATTGAGCTGTTCCAGCATGAAGCTGCGTGTCATGCGCGCGATATAGGCTATGGAGAAATAGCCCAGCACCGCCGAAGGCAGCACCACATGACCGAAGGCGTTCCAGAAGACCTCCCACTCCTGCGCAATCGCCGCATCAATCAGGATCACGCCGGTGACGACAGGCACCATGTCTTCAAAGAATACGCCAAGCCTTCCAGGTCCCTGCACCCAGCCGAGAATGCCGTAGAAAACCAGCAAGCCAATAATGCCAAGCCAGAAGATCGGCACGGAATAGCCAACAAGCCCGACAACGCGTACCAATTGATCCGGCCAGCGATCCTGCCAAACGGCGCCCGCAATGCCCATGGGCACGCCAAGTGCAACACCGATGATGGTGGCAAAGGTGGCAAGTTCCAATGTCGCCGGGAAAACGCGCTTGATATCCTCAATCACCGGACGATTGGTCACCAGGGATTGGCCGAAATCGCCCACAGCCATTTTCTGCACATAGACCCAGAACTGCCACCAAAGGGGTTGGTCGAGCCCAAGCTCTCGCTTCACCGCTTCATAGACATCGCGCGGCGCCTGATCGCCGACGACGGCAAGCACAGGATCAATCGGCACCACGCGCCCGATGAAGAAAGTGACCGCCAGCAATCCAAGCAGCGTCAGCGCAACCTGAAACAGGAAGCCTGAGCTTTGGCGCAGGGCAATATTGGCCTTCACCTTATCCCTTGGTCGCACGCCAAAGAATTGCCGAAAGCCCGGGCGAGCTTGCGGCATAGCCGGTCAGGTTGCTGCGCACGGCGACTTGCACCTGCTGCTGCGCGAATACCGCGAAGGGGGAGGTGCCCATGAATTCCGCCTGGATCTGCCGATAGATCGCGGCGCGCGCATTCTGATCGCGCTCTCGCATCGCGGCTTCAGTCCGCGCGGTGAGTTCGGGGATATTCCAATTGTTGCGCCAAGTGAGCTTGCCCGGATTATTCGCCCCGGGCGGGTTATGCGCGAAGCTATCGGCATTGTAGTGCGGATCGGGATAGCCAAGCCCCCAAATACCGATGAAAAGCTGATGGTTGCGCGCACGGAATTTGGCCAGCACCTGCGCGCCTGTGGCGGGCAGGACTTCAAGTGTCACGCCGCCACGGGCGAAGCTTGCCTGCAAGGCTTGCGCAACATCAAGCGATGGGAAGGTATTCGCCGTATCCATCGTCAGGCGAATGCCATTGGGGTGCCCCGCTTCTGCCAGCAAGGCGCGCGCACGTGTCGGGTCAAAGCGCCAGGGGCGTTCATTCACCTCACCCAGGATGGCGCGCGGGATGAAGGATTGATGCGGGAATACCTGACCCGGCAGCAGGTTATTCGCAATCGCGTCATAATCCACCAGATGCTTCAGCGCTTCAATCACGCGCGGATTGGACAGGATCGGGTCCCCCAAATTCGCGCTGAAATACTGGATGGTCCCGCGCGGAAATTCCTGAATGGTAATCCCGGGTCGGCCACGCAGCGCGGCGATATCCGTGGGTGTCAGGTTGCGCGCCACGTCCACATCGCCGCGTTCCAGCAGCAGGCGCTGGGTTGCGGCTTCCGGCACGTGGCGCACAATCACGCGCTGCATATTGGCCCGGCCACGCCACCAGGCATCATTACGGTCAAGCGTATAGCTTTCATTGGGCTGATACCGCGTCAGGCGAAACGCGCCAGAGCCCGCTGAATTGCGATTGAGCCAAGTATTGCCGCGATCCTCGCCGGCATTTTGCAGCACAAGCTTGCTGTCCAGGACCGAAGCAATCGTCGCCGTGAACAGGTTTTGAATGAGCGTCGGCGCATAGGCTTCATTGAAGGTGACCTGCACTTCAAAATCGCCGGTCTGCCGCACGGTCTGTTCAACGTTATCCGCGGTCAGCCCGACCGAGCGATACATGAAAGCCGGCGTGCGATTGATCTGTAGCGGTCGGCGCAGCGAAAACGCGACATCCTCAGCCGTCAGCGCATTGCCGGAATGAAAGCGCACCCCTTGGCGAATGCGGAAGGTGAAGGTTTTGCCATCAGCGGAAATGGTGAAGCTTTCCGCAAGCCCAGGCAGCAATTCGGCGCTGGGTTTGGAATCATCAATGATGAAAAGCTGGTCATAAACGTTCTTTAGCAGATCGCTGCCGGTGACTTCGAAGGAATGATGCGGATCAAGCGCGACAAGATCATCAATCTGCGCGGCAATTACCAGGGCATTGCGTGGCGTTTGCTGCGCGGCTGCCTGCCGCGCACCGGGCAAGGCTGCCGCCATGATGCCAGCAGCGCCGGCGGTTAAAAGGGCGCGCTTCGAAATTGGAGGATTCATGGCATTAACTCCGACGATTCTTGTTGTTCAACGTCGCATTCTGTCAAGGCTTTTGTCAATCAAAGCAAGACATGGCCACAGGGTACGGCATGAGGGGGACTACCATGAAGGGTAGCGCTGTTTCCTTCCTGGCCCGAAGAAGCGGCCCATCATGCACCATGCCGCCCGCGAGCATGTTCCAGCGCCGCAAGGCGAAGCGCGCTGGCCAAAGGCAGGCCGTGATCGGCACGTGCCTCATCCACCTCAGCCACCAGCGCAGCCAGGCTTCGGCCCTGCCGTTGAGCAAGCGCTTCCAACTCCGCCCAGAAGGCTCCTTCCAACGCGACCGAAGTCGCATGGCCGGCAAGTCGAAAGGAACGCTTCGTCAAGTGACGCGGCATGGCTTTTCACAATGCATTGGCGTGATTGCGTATTCAAATATCTTATCGAAACGGCCTGCCAATAGTGAAACCCTCGATAACATCCTCGTGCCTTTGTCAAATCCAGGAGAAGCAGAAGATGAAGCATAAGATCGAAACCAAGGCAGGCATAGGCGCTGTCATGGGTAACACGCTGCACGCCCAAGGTGTTGCCCATTTGATCCGCTGGCGAAAACCAATGTCGGGAGGAAGCTTCTGCGTCAGACACCCTTACTCAGTCTGTGAAGGCTTGGATTGCGGCGGCGAAAGACATGCCGCGCTTGTTGCATGACTGACAATGCGCGCTTCATCCCTGGCTTAAGGCGATTATCCTGGCGACGGGCGCTTTCAGTTCCTGCGCCAAGGCCCAAACGCGCCCGGCATCCATGCGGGTTTCCGGGTCGTTCAATAGCCGGTCAAGCTCGGCCAATTTGCGGGCCATTTCGCTATCGGACATGCGCCAACTCCACCACGCCTGACTTCAAGCATCAGGCGGCGTGCTTATGGCCGGCAAAAACGTCCGAAAAATGGAAGGATTCAGGCCGCGCCATGGTGCGACGCGGCCAGCCGATCACGCCGCAAGCCGCGCCGCGCGCACGCCGCGCATCCGCCCGCCCGGGATGGCGCCCTTGATGCCCGCCGCCATATCGGCTGCGACCAGCAGGCCATTCCACGCCACACCGGTTTCCACCCCCATGCGGCGGAACATCCAAACCACATCTTCCGTCGCCACATTGCCGGTCGCACCTGGCGCGAAGGGGCAGCCGCCAATGCCGCCCGCGGCGCTATCAATCACCCGGCAACCCGCTTCATAGGCCGCCGCGACATTCGCAACCCCCATGCCGTAAGTGTCATGGCCGTGAAAGGCAAAGCGCTGCCCCCAGGCGGCATGGGCCTTTTCAAACACGCGCCGCACCTGATCGGGGCTGGCATTGCCGGTGGTATCAGCCAGCGCGATTTCCATATCGGGGTTCAGCGCCACAATGCGTTCCACCCAATCAAGCGCTTCCGCATCTTCCACCACGCCATCAAAGGGGCAGTGGAACACGCAGGACAGGTTGAAGCGGATCAGCGTGCCCTTCGGCGTATCGCGCACGAGCGATGCCAATTCAGTAAAGCTTTCTTCCCGCGTGCGGTTCAAATTGGCCTTATTGTGGCCTGCGGTGGCCGACATGAAAAAGCCAAGCCGTTCCGCGCCGCCGGCAATCGCCGCGTCAAAGCCGCGCCGATTCGGCACCAGCACGGTGCTTTCCAGGCCGGGCAAAGTTTTCGTGAAAGCCAGCACCGCCGCCGTATCCGCCATTTGTGGAATGGCCTTGGGCGACACGAAGGAACCGATTTCCATCCGCCTGAGGCCCGCATCATAAAGCGCCTGGATGAGCGCGATTTTCACCTCGGTCGGCACGAAATCGCCGGTGATGGATTGAATCCCGTCACGCGGGGCGACTTCACTGATGGTCACCTTGCCGGTCATGCCTGCTTCTCCTTCACCTCGGCCAGAAGTTCCTTGAATACATGGTCATTATGCGCCCCCGCCGCCGGGCCTGGCCAGCGCACGATATCCTCCGGCGCCACGCCATCAAAGCGGAAGGGTGCGGCGGGGTGCAGCACCTGGCCCAGCAGAGGGTCCGCCACTTCCATCACCCAGCCGCGTTCGCGGAAATGCGGGTCATTGGCGCAATCAGCCATGTCGTAAAGCCGCGAACAGGGCACTTCGGCCGCTTCCAGAATGGCCTCGGCCTCCGCGGCCGGCTTGGTGCGGGTCCAGGCGGCGATGGCAGCGTCAAGCTCGGCCACATTGTCGCAGCGGAGCCCATTGGTGGCGAAGCGCGGCGCATCCGCCAATTCGGGCTGGCCAATCGCGGCCATCAGGCGACGAAAGATCAAATCCGAATTGCCGGCAACGCACAGCCATTTGCCATCGGCGCAGGGGTAGGTATTGGTCGGCGCGGCGGTTTTGATGGCAGCGCCCTGCGGCTGACGCACCCAGCCGAAAAGCCCGTATTCCGGCAGCATCCCTTCCATGAGCGAAAACACGCTGCTCACCAAATCCACATCCACCACGCGGCCCTTGGCATTGGGGTCGCCCTTCACGGCCCAGCAGGCGGAAACCACGGCCAGCGCGCAGTAAATCCCGGCCAGATCATCGCTGATGGAAACCCCGCAACGCGGCGGCGGCAGCCCCTGTTCGCCGGGATGGCCAGTAAGGTGCCTCAAGCCCCCCATCGCTTCCCCAATCGCGCCAAAGGCCGGCTTGTCCTTATAGGGACCATCCTGCCCATAGCCGGAAATCCGCCCGATCACGAGGCGCGGGTTTTCCTGATGCAATACTTCCGGGCCCAGCCCCACGCGTTCCAGATAGCCCGCGCGGAAATTCTCAATCAGCCCATCGGCGCGGCGGAGCATCGCGATCAGCTTCGCGCGATCCTCCGGCTTCTTCAGATCGAGCGTGACGCTGAGCTTATTGCGCCCATGCACGCTGAACCAGACGGCATTGCCATTGATATTGCTGCCCCAACCGCGCACCGGGTCCCCGCCCGGGGGTTCGACCTTGATCACCTCAGCGCCGAGGTCCGCGAGCAGGCGCGTGGCGAAAGGGGCAGCGATGTAATGGCCAAGCTCCACGAGCTTGAGGCCGGCAAGGGGGAGGTTGGGGGTGGGGGCGGGCATGAGCGCTTGTTAGCGGAGAATGGGCGCGCGGGAAATCGGCGCGGTGCGGCACGGGAAGTTGAGTGCTCTGGGGCGGGCTTAAGCCCGCCCAGGATGGTGCCGGTGTAGTTAGAGTGAGCCGGCGGGAACACTGACCCAGGCCCAGCCGGGCTTTTCGGTCCAACCATCCGAAGGCACCCAGGGCCTTTCGCCAATAGTATCCATGACGAAATACCCACGCTCAGGGGTCCGTCGAACGACGCGTCCCCACACAATGGGTTGGAAATTCGTTTGCGTTGATCCAAACACACCCTGATAAAGAAGCGATCTTCGGCCGTGCGCCACCAGGGAAAAAGGCGCAACATTGGTGCGAACCCGTGGCAAATTGGCGAAGTCAAAGGGCTCGGCGTCCAAAACCGCCATCCGGAGAAGGATCATGATTTCAGGGATCAAAGCGCGGGTTGCTTGGCGCAAACGAGCATAATTATTGTCGCGCCAGAGACCTATCGCTATTTCGGGCGAAGCCGCTTCGATGGGGGGTGAGAAGGCAACCAGATCGAGTTGATTTATGAAAAAAGGCGATTCGCGTGGCCTACGTTCACTCTCTGGCTTCCCAACCATTTGCCGAACCAGGACTTGCACCGTTACTGACCGCGCATCTTGTGTCAGCAGCGTGCCAAACTGCAGTTGGAGCGTTCCCTCGCCAGCGGCAGGCGCTTGCCCAACCCGATTTCGAGGGCTGCTTTCAACCCGTTGAATCGGCATCCGCGTGCCACGCGCAATCTCAGCCGTCAGGGCGGTACGAAATTCTCGCTGAAGCTCAAGGCCGACCTCGCCGCTAGGGCCAAGCTGATCATCCAGAAGGTCAGCACGAAGGCCGCGATCATGGGCTCGTGCTTCATCAATGGTCTGGACGACACCATCAATCACCGCCCCGACAATTAGTGCTGCCAAAGGCGTGCTTGGGCCAGCCATGGCTGTGCTGCTGTAAGGCCTCATGGCTGGCCGACCTGGATCCACGATCACTCGGGGATTGGTGTCGATGATTGAGACGACATGCGGGCGCGAAAGCTGTTCGGCGGAGATAAGCTCTGGCTTGTGGCAGGCTGTTGTGCCCAAAAGCCCCAAAGCGGCAAGCATGGTGCAAATGCGGCGCATTTATTCCCCCAAGGAACGGACCATCCGGCCCAGATTTGGTATAAAGGAGACGTTGACACTAACGTCAGGTATTACTGTGGCAATTTTTCGGTAAGCTTTTGTCCAAAGCCGCACCGCACATATTCCCTGCCAGAAAAAATCCTGCGGCAAGTGCCGCTATCGAAACCGAACAGCAATCTTTCGCCGTTACATTCATCCCGGTCGCCAGTTTTTTAAGCGACTTAGTCTCTCCCATCGGCGCCGCGACTGCCACTTGGCGCCAAGTCCTGCACTCTACCGTGGTTCAGGCTGCTGGATCACGGTAGTTTTTTGCGCGCGCCTCGCACCCTCCCCCGCTGCCACCGCAGCTTCCAGACAATTGACGCGGCGCCCCGGGCGGGCGACCTAAAGGAAACCGCGAATCGGAGCCCTTTGTGACGCGCCGCCGCCATCTGAATGCCGCGCCCGCATGAACGCCATGCATGACGCCCCGCGCGAAACGCTGCGGCGCGTCTTTGGCTACAGCGCCTTTCGTGGCCGGCAGGAAGAAGTCATCCGCCATGTCGCGGCTGGCGGTTCAGGGCTGGTCCTGATGCCGACCGGCGGCGGCAAAAGCCTTTGTTTTCAGGTGCCCGCTTTATGCCGGCCCGGCATTGGTATTGTTGTTTCCCCCTTGATCGCGTTGATGGAAGACCAGGTTGCGGCGCTCCGCCAACAAGGTGTGGCCGCCGCCGCGCTGCATTCCGATCTGCCAGGCGATGAAGCGCGTGCCGTGCTGCGCGATATGCATCAGGCTGCGCTGAAGCTGCTTTATATCTCCCCCGAAAGGCTGACGCTGGAGAGTATGCAGGCGCGGCTTGAAGGCCTGGATATCGCGCTTTTCGCGGTGGATGAGGCGCATTGCGTCAGCCAATGGGGCCATCATTTCCGCCCTGAATATCGCGGCCTTGGCATATTGGGCGCGCGCTTTCCGCATGTGCCGCGCGTGGCGCTGACGGCAACCGCCGATCCGCGCACGGTGGAAGATATCCGCCTGCAATTGGGTTTGCAGGAAGCGCCGGTGTTCCGCGCTTCCTTCGACCGGCCCAATATCCTGATCGAAGCCGCGCCGCGAGAGAATGAACGCGGCCAAATCCGCGCCTTGATCCGCGAAGCTGGCGGCACCGGTATTATCTATTGCGGCAGCCGTGCGAAGACCGAAAGCACCGCCGCCTGGCTGCGTGATGATGGAATTGAAGCCATTTCCTTTCACGCCGGCATGGAAGCCAGTGCCAAGCGTGAAGCGCATCGGCGCTTTTCGCGCGGTGAGGAAATGGTAATGACCGCGACTATCGCCTTTGGCATGGGCATAGATCGGCCTGATCTGCGCTGGGTTGCGCATCTCGATCTGCCGCGCTCACCCGAAAGCTGGTATCAGGAAATCGGTCGCGCGGGGCGAGATGGGCTGCCGGCGCGCGCGCTGTTGCTTTATGGCGCCGGGGATATCGCGCTGGCCCGCCATCGCATCGCCGAAAGCCCAGCGAATGACGAACAAAAGCGTGTGGAGCGCGCGCGGCTTGAAGCCATGGTGGGCATTGCGGAAGCGGCCACGTGTCGTCGTGCGCTGCTGCTGCGTTGCTTTGGGGAAGAACCGGAACGCGAAGCCTGCGGGCATTGCGATATTTGCCTGAGACCGCCTCGGCTTTTCGATGGCACGATCGCTGCGCAGAAGATGATTTCCGCTGTGCTGCGCACCGGCCAACGCTTTGGCGTGATGCATGTTGTGGATGTGCTGCGCGGGCGGCTGACGGATAAGGTTGCACAATTTTCCCATGACAAGCTGCCGACTTTTGGCGTGGGGAAGGATCTGCCTGATACCGCCTGGCGCGGCGTGGCGCGGCAATTGGTGGGCCGCGGCGCCTTGGATGTGGCGGTAGAAAACCACGGAGAGCTTGTGGCCACCGAAGCCGCGCGCCCCATTCTGCGCGGTGAGGATGTGGTGATGCTGCGCGAAGATGTTGTGCAGGCCGGCAAGAAAGCGGCCCCGGCGCGCAAGGGGCCGGATGTGGCGGGCATTGGTTCCGACGATCCGGTGTTTGAAGCACTGCGCGCCTGGCGCCGCGGCATTGCCCAGGCGCAGGGCGTGCCGGCCTATGTGGTGGCGGATGATCGCACCCTGGCCGGGCTTGCGGCGCGGCGCCCTTCCAACACGGAAGAATTGCTGGAAGTGCCGGGGATGGGGCGTTCGCGCGTGGAACGCTATGGCGCTGATATTCTGCGCATCATTGGGGAAGCGGGGTAAAAGCCCGCTCAGATCGCGCTATTCACGCCAAGCCGCTTCGCGGTTTGCAGAATATTCGCCCAGGTATCTGGCGGCAGCGGCACGCCATCGGCAAGGCGTTCCGCGCGCCGCGTCGCTTCCGGATCACCCGGCAGCAGCACTGGCGCTGAGGGATCAGCCGGGCGGGTTTGTGAAACCCAATCCGCATAAACCAGGCCCATGCGTTCAAACTCCGCCTGGGTGCCGAAATGCTTGGGCGAGATGAAAATGGACAGCATGCCATTGGCAATGCGTGAGCGCTCAGATACCGGGCCGCTGGTGCCGCCCGCCGTCAGGCAGCCGGCCAGCATTTCGCACATGAAGGCGAGGCCAGAGCCCTTATGTTCGCCAAAGGCACGAATCGCACCCGTTCCCTTGGAAACATCGCGCGGGCCAAGCGTGTCATAGGGGCCGTAAAGCGTATGCGGGTCGGTTGAAAGCCGGCCATCGGCTTCAATCAAAGCGCCTTCCGGCAGAGCCTTGCCGCCGGAAGATGCCACCAGCACCTTGCCTTCCGCCACCAGCGAGGTCGCGAAATCGAGCAGGATGGGTCGGCCCGGTAAGGGCACGCCGATGGAAACCGGATTGGTCGAAAAGCGCCGCTCCACACCGCCAAAAGGCGCCACCAGGATGGAGCCCGCGACATTGACGAAATGGATCGAAATCAGCCCCTGTTCCATCGCCTGTTCGGCATAGGCGCCAACGCGGCCAATATGCCCGGCATTGCGGAGTGCCGTGATGCAAACACCATTTTCCACCGCGCGCTTAATGCCGAAAGCCACGGCCTGGGGCGCCACAGTCTGGCCAAACCCCCATTTGCCATCAATCACGGCGAAGGAACCGCCATCGGTCACCACATCGGCGGTTTGGCCCTTGAGCACATAGCCCGCTTCCAGCCATTCCACGTAACGCGGCACGCGCACCACGCCGTGGCTGTCATGTCCGGCAAGGTTCGCATCCACCAGATGGCGGCTGATACGGCGCGATTCCGGGCCATCACAGCCCGCAGCTTGGAAAACATTCGCGACCAAGCCATCAAGCGCTTCGGCGTTGATCATCTCATAGGGGGTGCTACCCATTACTCGAACTCCGCAAAAGGAAAACGCGCCGGGTGCATGGCCCGGCGCGGCGCGATTACATGGCGGCGATCTTCTTCGCCTGGGGCGCCAGCAGGCGCATATAGGTCGGCGTCACCAGCATTTCGGTAATATTGGCGCGCGCCGGCATGGTGGCGACGAACAACGCCATGGCGGCCAGGTCTTCCGGTTGCAACAACCGTTCAATATCTTCCTGCGGCACGGGTTCCGGCCGGTTCTTCAGGATATCAGTGGCGACTTCACCCGGGCAGATGCAGCAGGAACGGATATTGTGAATCCCGTTTTCCTGATTGATGCTTTGTGACAGCGCCACAAACCCATGCTTCGCCGCCGTATAGCCAGGCCCCGACAGGAAGGAGATATTCTTCCCCGCCATGGAGGCGATTTGGATGATATGCCCGCCGCCGCGCTTCCTCATGCCCGGCAGCACCGCGACCGAGGTGAAGAAGGGCGCGGTCAGATTGCCTTCCACCAGGCTGCGAATGGCCTCAGGCGTCAATTGATGCAGATAGCGCTTGGGCAGATTGACGCCGGCATTATTCACCAGAATATCCGGCCCGCCGATGGAGCTTTCCACCTTGGCCAAAGCAGCGGCAACTTGCTTTTCATCCGTCAAATCAGCCGGCACAATCACCGCGCCGCCGCCGATCATTTGCGCGGTTTCTTCCAGCGGTGCCACGCGGCGCCCGGTCAGCGCAACCTTCGCCCCTTCAGCGGCGAAGCTGATCGCAATGGCGCGGCCAATGCCGCTACCCGCGCCGGTGACCCAGGCGGTTTTACCTTCAAGACGTTTCATCAGAGAACCTTATCGGAGGTGGGATCAATCAGATGCATTTGATCCATATGCGCAATCAGTGACAAGGGCGCACCAACCGCCGCCGGTGTGGCCGGATCAAGCCGGGCTGAAACCTCCGTGCCATTCAGCTTGAAATGCACCAGCGTTTCCATGCCCATGGGCTCGATCACTTCGGGCTTCAGCGTGATGGGTGCCGTATTGGATTTATCCGTCAGCTTGTCATCCGTCAGGTGTTCCGGGCGAATGCCAAACAGCAGATCCTTGCCAGCATGGGGCTGATAGCGCGCGGTGCGTGCCGCCGGCACATCCAGCACAATATCCTGCGGCAAATGCAGGCGCAGCGCGCCGGAAGCCTGTTCCAGCCTTGCAGGAATGAAATTCATCGCCGGGCTGCCGATGAAGCCCGCCACGAATTTCGTCGCCGGGTTATGATATAATTCTTGCGGCGGCCCGACCTGTTCGATGATGCCGTGATTCATCACCACGACTCGATCCGCAAGCGTCATGGCCTCCACCTGGTCATGCGTCACATAGACAGTGGTGGTATTCACCGTCTGATGCACTTTCTTGATTTCGGTGCGCATCTGGACGCGCAGCTTGGCGTCCAAATTGGAAAGCGGTTCGTCGAACAGAAACACCTTGGGATCGCGCACAATGGCGCGGCCCATCGCCACACGCTGACGCTGACCACCGGAAAGCGCCTTGGGTTTGCGGTCGAGTAGCGGTGTGATGTCCAGAATGCGCGCGGCTTCCTTCACGCGCCGATCAATTTCCGCCTTCGGGAATTTCCGCAGCATCAGGCCAAAGGCCATGTTGTCGTAAACGCTCATATGCGGATAAAGCGCGTAATTCTGGAACACCATGGCAATGTCCCGGTCGCGCGGCGGGATGTCATTCACCACCGTACCGCCAATGGCGATATCGCCTGAGGTGATTTCCTCCAGCCCCGCAATCATGCGGAGCGTGGTGGATTTGCCGCAGCCTGAAGGCCCGACGAGTACCACGAATTCATGATCGGCGATTTCAAGGTCAATGCCTTTCACCGCCTGGACGCCGCCTTCATAGGCCTTGACGATTTTG
>JADCEX010000284.1 GCA_020249825.1 Roseomonas sp. | reverse complement strand
GCTGCTGCGCGGCCTGGTGGGTGGGTATATCGAAGTCATTCGCAATACGCCCCTGGTGCTGCAATTGGTGTTTTGGCATGCGGTGCTGCTGCAACTTCCCTCCGTGCGTCAGGCGCTCAATCCGCTGCCAGGGGTATTCCTGTCCCAACGCGGGATGAAGATTCCTGGGCTGATGGCCGATACGGCGTTGCTGGTATTTCTGCTGGCCGCCCTGATTGGCGCCATTGGCTGGTGGCTGCTGTTGCGGCGCGAACGCGCGCGCCAGATCGCAACCGGGGATCGGCGTTCCACCCTGCTGCCCGGTCTTGCCATGTTGATCGGCCTGCCTAGCTTGGCGTTCGCGTTTGGTTTTGTGCCGATTGTGGAATGGCCCGAACTCGCGGGCTTTAATTTCGAAGGCGGGCTGGCGCTATCGCCGGAATTCTTCGCGTTGCTGGTGGGGTTGGTGGTCTATACCTCGGCCTTCATTGCGGAAATTGTGCGTTCGGGCATTCAAAGCGTGCATAAGGGGCAATGGGAAGCGGCGCGTGCCCTAGGGCTGCCGCCGGGGCGCATCATGCGCCTGGTGATCCTGCCGCAGGCGCTGCGCGTCATCATTCCGCCGCTGACTTCGCAATATCTGAACCTCACGAAGAATTCCTCGCTCGCCATCGTCATCGGCTATCCGGATCTGGTGAGTGTCGCCAATACCTCGATCAATCAGACCGGACAGGCGATTGAGGTGATTTCGATTTTCATGGCGGTCTATTTGATCATCAGCCTGATCACCTCGGCGCTGATGAATTGGTACAATGCCAAAGTCGCCCTGTTGAAGGAGCGTTGATCCGATGTCGGCCGTGATTTCCACACAAGCCGCGCCGCGCGGGCCAAGCTTTGCCGAAAGGATGCAGGCTTTCATCAAGGCCTGCTTTGCCGGGCCGCTCAATACACTGATCACGCTTGCCTGCATCGCTGTGCTGTATTTCGCGGTGCCGCCCTTCTGGTCCTGGGCGGTGACCAATGCGACCTGGGATGGCAATGCGCAGGCGTGCCGCGCTGCCGGCGGCGCCTGCTGGGCCTTTGTGCGGGAGAAATTCTGGTTCTCCATTTTTGGTCTTTATCCCTATGAGGAACGCTGGCGCCCCGCGACCATGATTGTGATCCTGGTTGCCATGGTGCTGCTTTCCACCATAAGGCGCTTTTGGGGGCGCCGGCTTTTGCTCGGTTGGGCGATTGCGGCGCCTGCGATGTGGCTGCTGATGCAGGGCGGCGTCTTTGGGCTGTCCTTTGTGCAGACGCGCCAATGGGGTGGGCTGACCATCACCGGCATCATCGCGGTTTATGGCCTGGCGCTTGGTTATCCTCTGGCGATTCTTCTGGCGCTTGGCCGGCGCAGCGAATTGAAGCTGGTACGCTGGTTTTCCACTGCCGTGATCGAATGCGTGCGCGGCGTGCCGCTGATTTCGCTGCTGTTCATGGCTGCAATCATGCTGCCGCTTTTTATGCCGCAAGGGGTCACGATTGATCGGCTGATGCGCGTGCTGGTGGCCTATACGCTGTTCACCGCGGCCTATATGGCTGAGGTTGTGCGCGGCGGGCTGCAAGCCATGCCGCGCGGGCAGTATGAAGCGGCGGACGCGATTGGGCTGAGTTTCTGGCAGAAGATGCGGCTGATCATTCTGCCGCAGGCGCTGACCATTACCATTCCCTCTCAGGTCAATACCTTCATTGGGCTGTTCAAGGATACGACGCTGGTGGTGGTGATTGGCGTGTTTGATTTCTTCACGACGCTCCGCGCTGCGCTGGGTGATCCGAATTGGCTCGGCTTCCCGACCGAGGCTTATCTTTTCGCGGCCTTTGTCTATTTTGTGCTGTGCTTCGCCATGAGCCGTTATTCGCAATCGCTGGAGAAGTCACTGAGGCCAGGGTCGCGGTAGGCGGCTCAGGCGCGCGCTTTCTCCAGCGCCACCAGCACCACTTCCGGCGTGGTCGGCAGGTCAAGCTGCGTGATGCCCGTTGCGTCACAGAGCGCATTCCAAACGGCGGTTGCCAGCATCAGCGGCGGCTCACCCACACCTTTTGATCGGAAAATCGTCTCCGCCCGCGCCGGCGCATTCGCCAGCAAGCGTAGGCGGAAATCCGGCGGTGCATCGCGGCTGCCTGGAATTTTGTAGGTGGAAGGCCCGAGTGTGCGTTGCCGCCCTTCCTTGTCCCAGAACAGGCTTTCTGTTGTCAGCCAGCCAAGCCCCTGCACGAAGCCGCCTTCAATCTGCCCGCGATCAATCGCGGGATTGAGCGAACGCCCGCAATCCTGCACCAGATCAGCGCGCAAGACGCGGTGTTCTCCGGTCAGCGTATCCACCACCACTTCCACCACCGCCGCGCCGTAGGAGAAGTAGAAGAAAGGCTCCCCCCGCATGGATTTCGCATCCCAGTGAATGTCAGGCGTGCGATAAAACCCTGTGGCGGAAAGAGAAATCCGCTGCACCCAGCAGCGATGTGCCAGATCGCCGAAGCCCATGGCGCGGTTGTCACCAGGCTTTGCGACGAAGACGCGCCCTTCGGCGAAACCAATCACATCCACTGGCACTTCCCAAAGCCGCGCGGCTTCCGCTGCCATGCGTTCCCGGATGGCGCTTGCGGCCAAATGCGCGGCCCAGCCATTCAAATCCGAACCGGTGGAAGCTGCGGTGGGCGCGGTATTGGGCACCTCTGCCGTGCTGGTGGGGGTGATGCGGATGCGTGAAATCGGCACACCAAAGGCATCCGCCACCACCTGCGCGATTTTGATATTGAGCCCCTGGCCCATTTCCGTCCCGCCGTGATTGAGCCTGATGGACCCATCCGCATAAACATGCACCAAGGCGCCAGCCTGATTGAGATGCATGAGGCCAAAGGAAATGCCAAAGGCCAGCACAAAACTGCCAAGCCCGCGGCGCAGAAATGGGTGCTGCGCATTGAAGGCTGCGATTTCCGCGCGCCGTGCTGCCCAGCCGGCATCATCCATGGCTTCGGCATAAACGCGGCGGATCAAATCGCCTTCCATGGCCTGGCCATAAGGCGCCTTGCTGCCATTGGTGCCGCCCGCGAAATTGCGCGCGCGCACCGCCTCCATTTCCTGCCCCGTCGCGGCGGCGACATGGCGCAGCACATCTTCCATCAGCAGCACGCCTTGCGGCCCGCCAAAGCCGCGAAACGCCGTGTGGCTCACCATATTCGTGCGTAGCGAGAGTGCGCGCAGCTTGACCGCCGGCACATCATAACAATTCAGCGCATGGGTCAGCGCGCGAAACACCACGCCGCCGGTCAGATCCAGGCTATGCCCTCCATCGGCGGCGAGCATCGCCTCCAGCCCCGTAATGCGCCCGGTCGCGTCAAACCCCGCGCGCCAACGATACAGAAAGGGATGCCGCTTGCCGGTGGCCGCCATATCCGCCTTGCGTGAGAGGCGCAGTTTTACCGGCCGCCCGGTGACGCGCGCGGCCAGCGCCGCCGCTGCCGCGACCCAGGACGCATTGCTTTCCTTGCCGCCAAAGCCGCCGCCCATGCGCCGGCAGCGCACGGTGATGCGGTTGAAATCGCAGCCCAGCACGCGGGCCGCGATATGCTGTACCTCGGTCGGGTGCTGGGTGGAGGAGGTGATGGCGATATCGCCATCCTCGCCCGGCCAGGCGATGGCGATCTGGCCTTCAAGATAGAAATGTTCCTGCCCGCCCGCGCGAAACTCACCTGATGCGGTCAGCGGCGCCGCAGCAATCGCGCCCGCCGCATCGCCCACGGTGATTTCCTGCGGCGGCAGCAAAAAGGCTTCCGCCGCCAGCGCATCTTCAATGGAAAGAATGGCGGGCAGCGCCTCAATTTCCGGCTTCAGCGCGGCGAGTGCGGCCAGCGCTGCATCGCGCGTTTGCCCCACCACCATCGCAATGGGTTGGCCGTGATGGCGCAACAC
Source organism: Roseomonas sp. (assembly GCA_020249825.1). GTDB lineage: Bacteria > Pseudomonadota > Alphaproteobacteria > Acetobacterales > Acetobacteraceae > Neoroseomonas. Next base: position 6,515 of record JADCEX010000284.1, on the reverse strand, counting down.
GCCATCCGCGAAAAGCGGTTCAACTTCCCGGCCTGAGGGCGAGATATCATTCGCCCCCGGCACCTCCCGCGCCGTCAGCACCGCAACAATGCCCGGCATGGCGCGCGCCGCCGCAACATCCAAAGCCCCAAGCCGCCCATGCGCGACGGGCGAGAGCAGCAGCGCGCCATGCAACAATCCCGGCGCTTCCGGCACATCATCCGCGAAGGGTGCCTGGCCCGTCACATGGCCCAGCGCCGAATCATGGGCCAGCGCTGCCCCCTGGGCGAGAGGTGCATTCATGGCGCGATGAACCGCGGCGCGTGTGGCGTTGGCAGCGCCATGATTTCCGCCGCCGTATCCGGCTGTGCCACGCGCCAGTAAAGCCTTATCAGCAGATTACGCGCTGCCACGCGGCGATATTCCGCAGTGCCGCGCAAATCATCCATGGGTGTGATGGCGCGCGCCAAAGCATCACCCGCGGCGCGTGCTTGCGCTTCGGTGAAGGCCGCCCCTTCCAGCACGGCTTCCGCTTCCAGCGCCCGTGCCGCCATCGGCCCACAGCCGCCATGGGCGATGCGCGCGCGGGTGATCACGGCGCCATCGCGTTCCAGCAGCACGGCCAAGCCAATGGCGCTGATATCCTGATCATGCCGGCGCGAGAGCTTCTCGGCGGCAAAAATCGCGCCAGGTGCAGGCCTGGGGATGAAGACCCGCGCAATCACCTCATGCGCACCCAGTGCATTGCGCCGATAGCCGAGCAGGAAATCCTCCACTGCCATTTCCCGCGCCCCATCCGGCCCTGCAAGCGATAGCCGCGCGCCCAGCGCCAGCAAGGGCGGCAGCGCGTCGCCAATCGGGCTTGCGGTGCCAAGGTTCCCACCAAGCGTGCCGAGTGCGCGTATCTGCCGGGAACCCAAGCGCCGCAGCAGCCCGGCAAACCCCGCAAAAGCCGCATCGCCCGCCATAACATCCAGGAGCGCCGCATAGGGTTCCGCCGCGCCCACGGAAAACCCCTCTGGCCCCGCCGTGATGCCACGCAATTCCGCAACATCGCGGAGGCAAATAATGGCGCCAGGGTTTTCCCGATGCTCCGAAAAGCGCAGGCCCAAATCAGTGCCGCCAGCCAAAATCCACGCCCCTGGGTGTTCGCGCTTCAGCCTTACCGTTTCATCCAAGCTGCGCGGCAGGAAGAAGCGATGCTCCGGCGGGCCAAAGGCGGTCAGGTCGGTCGCGGGGCAGGGCGGCGCGGTATCTTCCGCCGCCGGCAAGGCAGCCATCGCATCCAGAATAGGGCGATAGCCAGTGCAGCGGCAGAGGTTTCCGGCCAATGCCTCATGCGCATCACCGCCCATCCTCGCATGGGCATAAAGCGACATGACAATCCCTGGCGTGCAAAAGCCGCATTGCGTCGCTTCCGCCGCCAGCATCGCGGCTTGCACAGGATGCGGCGCGCCATCGGGGGCTGAAAGCCCCTCCACACTCCGCAGCGCCAGGCCATGCGCCTGACCCAGCGTCATCAGGCAGGCATTGACGGGGGCGCGTGCGCCATCCGTGGCCTCAATCACCACGGTGCAGGCGCCGCAATCACCTTCCGCACAGCCCTCCTTGGTGCCGGTCAGCCCCGCCGCGCGCAGCCAATCGAGCAAGGTCATGGCCGGGGGCGTTTCGGCAGGCAGGCGGCGCAATGCGCCATTCAGGGTGAAGGTGATGGACATGGACAATTATTTAGGATGGATCGGGGCGCGTTGGAACCGGGGGGCGATGCCGCCCTCTCAATCTTCCCGCTCCAGCCGCTCAATATCCTCATCCGAAAAGCCGAAATGGTGGCCGATTTCGTGGATCAGCACGTTGCGGACCAGGCGGAACAGGTCTTCGCCGGTTTCGATCCATTCCAGCAGGATGGGTTCTCGGAATAGCAGAATGCGGTCCGGTTCTTCCGGCACCATGCCGTTGCTTTTTTCGGTCAGCGGCACGCCAAGATAAAGCCCGGTCAATTCATAGGGGTTTTCGATGCCGAGTTCGCGGAGCATCTCCTCCTCCGCGATGTCATCCACCAGGATGGCAACTCCCTGCAGCAGATCGCGCAGCGGCTTCGGGATGGCCGCGAGCGCATCCTCGGCCAATTCAACCAAATCTTCCGCATTGGGGGGCGTGGAAAAGCGCATGGAGGGCTCATGCGCGCCGAAGCGCCCCTTGGTCAAGCGGCGCTTCGGGCGGGGAAGCCTAAAGTTGATTTGATCGCATTTTCCGAGTCGCCAAGTGATTCCACTTGGCTTGAAAATGCTTGGTTTGATCGCATTTTCCGAGTCGCCAAGTGATTCCACTTGGCTTGAAAATGCTCAGCCTTCAATCACATTGGCGCGCTGGCCGCCGATAATGGCCAGGAATTCGCGCCGCGTGCTGGCATCATCGCGGAAGGCGCCCAGCATCCGGCTGGTCACCATGGTGACGCCGGGCTTATGGATGCCGCGCGTGGTCATGCATTGATGCGCGGCTTCGATCACCACCGCGACACCCTTCGGCTTCAGCACCTGTTCAATGGTATTGGCGACTTGTGCCGTCAGCTTTTCCTGGATTTGCAGCCGCTTGGCATAAACTTCCAACACGCGCGCCAGCTTGCTGATGCCCACCACGCGGCCCTGCGGCAGATAGGCGATATGCGCGCGGCCAATGATTGGCACCATGTGGTGTTCGCAATGGCTTTCCATGCGGATATCCCGCAGGATCACCATTTCATCATAGCCATCGGTTTCTTCGAAGGACCGCGCGAGCAAATCCACCGGGTCCGTTTCATAGCCGGCGAAGAATTCCTCATAGGCGCGGGCGACGCGCGCGGGGGTATCCACCAGGCCTTCACGGTCCGGGTCATCGCCGGCCCAGCGCAGCAGGGTGCGCACCGCGGCTTCCGCTTCCGCACGGGAGGGGCGCGGTTCAAGCGAGGCATTGGCCGTGGTGAGGCCAGAGGCAGGGGTCTGAATATTCACGGTATTGGTCTTTCCCAAGGTCGAGGGGGCGCCGGAAGGCAGGGGGCTTTGCGGCACCGTCGGACCCCATGTGGGCGGCCCTGCCGAAATGACAAGGATTTGCCCCGACTTGGCGCCGGGTGTCCGGCTGGGGTAGCCTCATCAACCCCGTGAACAACCAGAAGAACCCGCCATGCTTGATGCCGTAGCCCCGCTTGCCGCCACCTCAACTTCGGCGAAGCTCCATGACGCGCTGATCATCGGCGCGGGTTTCGCCGGCATGTATCAACTCCATTCGCTCCGGGACCGGCTGGGGCTTTCTGCCCATGTGCTGGAAGCGGGTGGGGGCGTGGGCGGCACCTGGTATTGGAACCGCTACCCCGGCGCGCGGTGTGATTCCGAAAGCCATAGCTATTGCTACCATTTTTCGGATGAGCTGGTGCAGGGCTGGGAATGGTCTGAACGCTACCCGAGCCAGCCCGAGATTCTGCGCTATCTGAATTACGCCGCGGATAAGCTTGATTTGAAGCGCGACATTACCTTCGGCGCGCGGGTGGTGGCAGCGCAGTATGATGAGGGCGAAAATCTTTGGCATGTGCGCGCGGAACAGGGCGGGCATTACGCCGCGCGCTATCTGATCACGGCGGTCGGCTGCCTATCATCGGCCAATCTGCCGAAGATTGATGGCATCCCGGATTTCCAGGGCAATTGGTATCACACCGGCGAATGGCCGCATGAAGGCGTGGATTTCTCTGGCAAGCGCGTTGGCGTGATCGGCACGGGTTCCACCGGCATTCAGGCCATTCCGGTGATTGCCGCAGCATCCAAGCATCTGACGGTGTTTCAGCGCACGGCGAATTATTCGATCCCCGCGCGCAATGCGCCGCTGACCGATGATTTCAAGAAATATGTGCGAGAGAACTTCGGCGAAATTCGCGATGTGATGCGCTCCACCGTCAATGGCCATCCCTGGCGCATTGCGGATCGTTCCGTTTTGGATGTGTCGGACGAAGAACGGAACGAGATTTTTGAGAAAGCCTGGGAAAAAGGCGGGCTGCGTTTGCGCGCCGAATTCCGCGATGTGCTGACGAATGAAGAAGCCAACCGTATTGTTTCTGAATTCCTGAAGAAGAAAATCGGTCAAATCGTGAAGGATCAGGCCAAGGCCGCGATCCTTGCCGATATTGATCACGGCTTCGCCACCAAGCGCCCGCCGATTGATACGGGCTATTTTGAGACCTATAACCGCGACAATGTCGCGCTGGTGAATCTGCGCGCCGAGCCGATTGAACGCATCACCGCCGCCGGCGTGAAGACCAGCAAGGGCGAATATCCGCTGGATATCATTGTGTTTGCGACGGGCTTCGATGCCATGACCGGGCCGCTATTCAATTTGAACATCGCCGGGCGCGGAGGCGTTGCTTTGCGCGATGTGTGGCGTGAAGGCCCGCGCAGCTATCTGGGGCTGCAAGTGGTGGGCTTCCCCAATCTGTTCACCGTGACAGGGCCTGGCAGCCCTTCCGTGCTGACCAATATGCCGGTTGCAATTGAACAGCATGTGGAATGGATCACCCGCTGCATCGCGGATATGCGCGCCGCCGGCCAGACGCGCATTGAAGCCAAGCCGGATGCGGTAGATGATTGGATGGTGCAGGTGCAGGAAGTGGCCGACCGCACGCTTTTCACGAAAACGCTGCATTCCTGGTATCTCGGCGCCAATGTGCCGGGCAAGCCGCGCGTGTTCATGCCCTATATCGGCGGCATGGCGCGGTATCGGCGGATTTGTGATGAGGTGGCGGAGAAGGGGTATGAGGGGTTTGTTTTGGGCGCCTAATCACGCCCCGGCGCATCCCCCATGCTCACCATGCGCTTGATATCCTCACCCATGAAGCCAATCGCGGCTGGCGCACGCCGGCCAGGAATGGCCGCCACATCATAAAGTTCCTGCACCACGCCTTCAAAGCGGAGCCAATGCGGCGCATCGCCGGTTGCCAAATCTATCACCATCACACCGCAACGCGGCTGCGCCCCGCGTGATGCCAAAGCCTCATCCAAAGCAAGCCCGGTGAAGGTACGGTTTTCGCGCGGCATGGAAAGGCCAACCACGGCATAATCGCCAAGGAAGGCCATGCCGCGCAAAAAGCCGGGGCAGAAGGCAATCGGTTCAAACTTCCCGCTTGCCACATCAACGCGGCCGAATTCCCCGCTACCCGCATTCAGCAGATAGAGCACCCCTTTATGCAGCCGAGGTGAATGGGGCATGGAAAGCCCCTGCGCGACAACCTCGCCAGACGCCACATCAATCACCATGCCGCCGGATGCGCGATGTTCGCGCCAACCATCCGCGACATCGGAAGCACCCACCAATGTCACATAGCGCGGCTTGCCATCATCATCCATCGCAAGCCCGTTCAGATGGCAGCGATCTTCCGCCGCCAAGCGAGATATAAATTTTGGGCGCCAAAGGGGCACAAAACTATGATCCTCATCCACGGTGGCGAGGCATGAGAACAGCGTATTGACGAAAACCGGGCGGCCATCTGGCAAAAGCGCCAGATCATGCGCATCCAGATCGCCCGTCACCCAGCAGCGGCGCGGCGCGTAAAGCGCATCATGATCCTTATAGGCGGGCGGCGGAGGCGCACCTGGCGTATCGGCCAGCAAATCGCGAAAGCGCCAGATTTGTGAAAGTGTGGTGACATGCAGCGTATCTGCGCTGACATGAAGCCCCATGCAGCGCGGCAGGCTACGTTCAAACACCGAAAGCCTGCCATCTGGGCGTGTGCCGAGCAGCAAAAGCTTCCCCGCCTGATAGGTGGTAACCGCCATACTGCCACCCTGAGCTGCAAGCCAGGAGGAGAAGTGGCGGGAGGCATGCACGGCGAAGCGGGGTTCGGCTGTTTCGAACATGGCGGGCTTTCGGTGCTGGGAGGGAAAGACTCCGGGGTGAGTAGCAGGAAAATGCGCGGGCAGGAAAAGCGGGGGGCGCGAAGCCCGAAGTGCTTCACCTTTTGCGTTGACCATAAGTTAAAAGGCAATTAATAATTGCATATCGTTAAGATGGTTGATTTGACCAGCGCCGAATAGGCTCGCCATTCTTGCCCTAACGGAGCCGTACCATGTCTGGAGCCATCGCACCGATTGACCTCACCACCATCGCTGCCGGCACGGGTGGCTTTGTCATTCATGGGCAGAATAGCCGTGACTATTCCGGCGAAAGAGTTGCGTCGGCTGGGGATGTCAATGGTGATGGCTTCGCGGATCTGATCATTCGGGCGTCCTACGGTGACGCCGCGGGTAATGCGAAAAGCTATGCTGGCGACAGCTATGTGGTATTTGGCAAGGCATCCGGCTGGGGTGCGGCGATTGACCTTACCAATATCGCTGCCGGCACGGGTGGCTTTGTCATCCATGGGCAGGATCGCTTTGACCGATCCGGCTCTTCTGTGGCCTCGGCCGGGGATATCAATGGTGATGGCTTCGCCGATCTGATCATCGGGGCGAGGGGCGGCGACGCGGCGGGCAATGCGAAAGCCGATGCTGGCGACAGCTATGTGGTGTTTGGCAAGG
>JADCEX010000283.1 GCA_020249825.1 Roseomonas sp. | reverse complement strand
GCCAACTCTTGGTGAATAATGCGGGCTAGAACGTGCACGACTTTCCGCGCCTGTGACTCAACCTCTTTTTCATGGGGGATTACGAGTTTCTCGTCTGCTTCGGTTTGCATGAATCTCTCATTTTTTAGACGTTTTGAGGCTCTTGATCCGAGTTTATGAGGGCGCGTGACTAACCTCAAGCAAAACGTTGTATAGGCCGTGCGGCATTGCAATTACGTTTCTGGGTAAGGCATTGTTTGCAGCATTAAAAATGCTCGTTGCATCATTGAGGCGCTCCCTGGTAATCAACGGGTCGGAATTTTTAGGGGACCAACGGCCCATGAAGAAAATTCTCTTGACCCTTGAGGAAACTTTGAGGTCCTCTGCTGGAGTTCTTTTGGAGGGCGCCACAGCAATCACCCAGGGCAAGGGTAGAGAGGTGCTTGAGCAAACGATTAATACAGTCAGAGAAGGAATTCCCGAGTCGGTGGCGAATGTAGCTGGGGTTATTGGGGATGGCGCCATAACTGCGGCTAAGGGTGTCGGCAAATTGGGAGCGGGTGCATTTGATACTTTGACTGGCGAAAAAGCTAAAGAAATTTATCAGGCGATTGGCGATGGCGCCAAAAGCCTAGCGGAGATTGCCCTTGAGGAGGCCAAATACCAAGTAAGAAGTGAGGTGGTGATGACCACCCTGGAACTAGGGCAGAGCGCTATCGAATATGTGCAAGAAAATGCTGAGGAAATAATTGACCGCGGAGGGGAGCTTATAGGGAACATTTTGGACAATATGTGAATTTGTTTCCACGCAGTGCGCTTGGTTCGACTGGTTTCCTGAAACTACTGTACCAATGATTCGAGAAGCGGATGAAACAGCCAAATCCCGGTTTCCAAAGGCCCCCCGGCCTTTGGCGGGGTGGTTTGGAGGGGCAGCGCCCCTCCATGAAGCCCCCACCAATCAAACCATCTCCCCCCGCAAAAACCCCAGCGCCGGCAATGGCACCCATTTCCTCGGCAGGTCGGAACGTTTGATTGGCGCCACGGAATAATGCGGCACGGGTTGTTTGGCGCGCACCAGCCAATCGGCATAGGCGCGCACTTGTTGGTCGCGCCAGTCGCGGTCATTCAGGGCGGCGGTGCGGGAACGGAAAACCTCGGCCACGCGGCTTTTGCGCCCCACGGTCGCCACCACGGCCCAGAGCGTATCCTCATCCCCGCGACTGACTGGAACAAGCGTCACCACGCCTGAATCAGTGCCAAATCGCGGGGGCCGGGGTCAAGCGCGTAATTCAGGCAGCAACCGGTACGGGAACCCCAATCCTCTCCAGCGGGCCGAATTCACGTTCAAGCCGCGGGCGGATGGCTTTGTCCCAGGCGCTGATGGTGTTCATGGCGATGCTTTCCGGCAAATCGCCAATCTGCATTTGCAGCAGATAGTGGCAGGGGCTGGCGGCGCGGATTTCGGCGGCCATGCGCGCGGCCACCGTATCGGCATCCCCCACCAGCATGAAGGACCCCATTTCTTCCAGGCTCGGCTCGCCTTCCCAGGTTTTTTCCACCAGCAGGCCGCCATCCATTTCCTGTTCCTTGCGGCGCAGGCTTTGTGAAAGGCGGATTTGCCAGCGGGCATTTTCCAGGAAGGCCATGGCTTCGGCCTTGTCATCCGTCACGCAGAAGGGGCGCATGGCGCCGAAGCGCAACGCCTCGGGCGGCTTGCCGGCGGCGCGCCAAATATCTTCAAAGCGCCGGCGTGCTGCGGCCAAAAGGGCAGGGGTGAAGTGGCGGGGGGTCACCATCACCACGCAGTCACGTTGCGCTGCGTAGCGGTGCAAATCGGGGTTGTCGCCGGCCACCCAAATCTCCGGCAGTTTGCCCGCGGGGCGGGGCGCGATATGGGTTTGCGGCAGGGAATAATATTCGCCTTCGTGGGAAAAGGTCTCGCCCGCAAAGGCCTTTTCCATCATGCCCATCACTTCCAAAAGCCGATGCGGCGCTTCCGGCAGGGCAGAATCGAAGCGTTCAAACTCATAAGGCTGGTAGCCGCTGCCAACGCCAAGCACCAGGCGCCCATGCGTCATGGAATCGACCATGCCGATTTCCGCAATCAGGCGGGAAGGGTGATACAGCGGCACAATCACAACGCCGGAGGCAAGCTTGATGCGTGAAGTCTCGCCCGCCAGGCGGGCCAGCATCATCAAGGGCGATGGGCAGACGCAGTAATTGGAAAAATGGTGCTCGGCGAACCAGGCGATGTTGAAGCCGGCGGCCTCGGCGGCTTTTACCTGGGCGATGGTGCGGTCATAGATGGCCGCGGTGGGCACGCCGCGATTGCGATAGCCCATCAGGTTGAAAATGCCGACATCCATGGTGTGCTTCCTTCCCTTTGCTTCGGGGTATGCTGCGCCGAAGTTTTGGCGGGCTCAAGTCCCGGTGGCTTGCATGGAAGGACGGGGCGGGGTGTTCTGCGGGCGATGAAGGGGACCCCAGGATGATCGTGATCGGCAAGGGCAGTGTGCAAAGCGGCGAATGTGATGTGATGGGGCATATGAATGTGCGCCATTACGTCGCGCGGGTCGGTGATGGGCTGGGCTGGCTGGCGCTGGCGATGGGCATCACGCCGGATCGCGGCTTTTTCACGCCGGTTGATCAGCATATCCGCTTTTTGCGCGAAATGGCGGCGGGGGCGGCTTTCACCATCCATGGCGGCATCCTGGCGCGGCGCGGGGAACAGCTGCGGGTTTATGCCGAAATCCAGCATAGCGGCACGGGCGTGGCCTCGGCCGCTTTCGTGACGGATGTTGAATTGCGCCATCCCTTGAGTGGGGAGGTTCTGCCGCTGCCAGAGGGGGTGGATGGCAAGATAGAAAGCCTCATGACCACCCTGCCGCCCCATGCCGGGCCGCGTGGCCTCCCCTTTGATCCCATCCGCACCCCGCCCGATGCCGCCGCCGCGGCTGCCATGGGCCTGACAGAGGCGCATCTCGGCGCCATCCGGGCAGAAGATTGTGATCGCGCCGGGCTGATGCGCCCGGATGTGGTGATTGCGCGCATTTGGGATGGCATACCCAATCTGCGCTTTCGTGGCGCGGAGGCATTGGGCGCGCGCGAAGAAGGCATTGGCAGCGCCGCTTTGGAATATCGCCTGGTTTATCTGAAGCCGATGCGGATGGGCGATTTGCTGCGCATCAGCAGCGGGCTGCGCGCCTTGGGGGAGAAAACCACCACCTGGACCCATTTGCTGCATGATGGCGTCACCGGCGCCCCGGTGGCGGCGGCGGAAGCCATTGGCATTGGCTTTGATTTGAAGGCGCGCAAGGCGGTGGTTATTGATGGTGATCGGCGCCGCGTGTTGGAAGCGCTGCTGGTCCCTGGGCTTTCCCTATGAAGCGCGAAATCCGCTTCAATGCCTTTGATATGGCCTGTGTCGGCCATATCCAGCAGGGCATGTGGACCCATCCGCGGGATCGGTCGGCGGAATATCTCTCGCTGGATTACTGGATGGGTCTCGCGCGGTTATTGGAGGAAGGGCTGTTTGACGGGCTGTTTCTGGCGGATGTGCTCGGCATTTATGATGTGCATGGCGGCAATGGCGATGCTGCCATCCGCAATGCGGTGCAGGTGCCGCTGATTGATCCCATGCTGCTGGTGCCCGCCATGGCGGCGGCGACGCGCAACCTTGGCTTTGGCGTGACGTGTAACCTCGCTTGGGAAAGCCCAGCGCTGATGGCGCGGCGGTTTTCGACGCTGGATCATCTGACCAAAGGGCGCATCGGCTGGAATATCGTCACCGGCTATCTGGATAGCGCGGCCCGCGCCATGGGGCTGGACCGGCAAATGGCGCATGATGATCGCTATGATCTGGCCGATGAATATATGGAAATCCTCTATCGGCTATGGGAGGAATCCTGGGCCGCCGATGCGGTGAAGCGAGACCGCGCGGCGGGGATTTACGCCGATCCGGCGCGTGTGAAGCACATCACGCATCAAGGCCGGCAATATCGGCTGGATGCGCCGCATCTGGTGGAACCCTCACCACAGCGTACGCCGGTGCTGTATCAGGCCGGCGCTTCGGATCGCGGGCGGGGCTTTGCCGCGCAGCATGCGGAATGCGTGTTCCTGAATGGCGGGCCAAAGCCGCACGTGGCGAAGCTGGTCGCGGATTTGCGCGCCCGCGCCGCACCGCGCCCTATCCGTATCTTTGTCGGCGCCACGCTGATCATTGGCCGCACGCGGGCAGAGGCCGAGGCGAAGCTCGCCGAATATCGTCAGCATGCCAGTATTGAAGGCGCGCTGGCGCATGCCTCTGCTTCGCTGGGCATTGATCTGGCGCGTTTTGCCCCAGACGATGAATTGCCCGAAGCCGGGCAAAGCCAGGCCATCCGTTCCAATGTGGAAGCTTTGCGCGCCGCCGCCCCCCGCGCTACCAAGCGCGCTTTGATTGACCGCATGGTGCTCGGCAGCCGCCAACCGCCCATTATTGGTTCGGTCGAAGAAGTCGCTGATGAACTGATTGCCTGGATGGATCAGGCGGATGTGGATGGCTTCAACCTTTCGCGCACCGTCACCCCCGAATGCCTGGAAGATGTGGTGCGGCTTTTGGTGCCGGCATTGCAGGAACGCGGGCGCTATAAGCGGGCGTACACGCCGGGCACCTACCGCGAAAAACTCTTTGGCGCAGGGCCTTTGCTGGCCGCGCCGCATCCGGCAGCGGGGTTTCGTCAGGCCGGGTGATTTCCCGCAGCGCCTTTCTGGCCTAACCTTCCCCCATCATCGCAAAGGAATACCCAAATGGATGGCATGCAATTGCCCGCCGCCGCCGCCCTGACGGCCCGTTACGGCGCCGGCGCGGAACCGAAGGCTGGCCCCTGGAATGACACGATTGCGCTGCTGCTCTCGCATCGTTCGGTGCGCGGCTATCGGTCAGACCCGCTGCCGGAAGGGACGCTTGAGTCCCTGATCGCCGCGGCGCAATCGGCAGCCACGTCTTCCAACCTGCAAACCTGGTCCGTGGTTTCGGTGAATGATCCGGAAAAGCGCAAGGCGCTGGCGGCGATTGCGGGCGGTCAGAAGCATATCGAACAATGCCCGATCTTCCTTGTCTTCATCGCCGATGTGTCGCGCAATGAACGCTTGGGCGAACAGGAAGGTGCCGCACTCGCCGGGATGCCCTTCCTGGAAACCTTCCTGGTGGCCGCGATTGATGCGGCGCTAGCGGCGCAGAACGCCGTGGTGGCGGCGGAAAGCATGGGCCTTGCCACGGTTTACATCGGCGCGCTTCGCAATGATGTGCCGCGTGTCGCTGCCATGCTGGACCTGCCGCCGGGGGCGGCGCCGGTCTTCGGGCTTTGTGTTGGTTATGCCGCGCCGGGCAAGGAAAGTGCGGTGAAGCCGCGCTTGTCTCAGGAAGCGGTGCTGCATCACGAAACCTATTCCACTGCCAAGGAAAAATCGCTGCGCGCTTCCTATGATGAAAAGCTCGCCGAATATTCCAAGCGCTATGAAATGGCCGCAGATAATTGGTCTCAGCGCGTGATCTCGCGCATCGGCACTATCAGCGCTTTGCGCGGACGCGATGGGCTGAAGGCGGCGCTGCGCTCGCTCGGCTTCCCGCTGAAGTAAGGGGGAAGACGCCATGCGCCTTGGTCAAGCAAGCCCTGCCCGCGCCACCACAAGGTTGCGCGCGTTGTTGAAGGAACCCGCGCCGCTGATCCTGCCAGGCTGCTTCAACGCCATGTCGGCCCGCATTCTGGAACATGCGGGTTTCCCGGCGCTGTATATGTCGGGCTATGGCACGTCGCTGAACCTGCTCGGCCTGCCGGATGCGGGGCTGATTACGCTGACTGAGATGGCGCTGAACGCGAAGCTGATCGCCTCTGCCGTGCGCGCGCCATTGATTGCCGATGCCGATACGGGCTTTGGCAATGCCATCAATGTGGTGCGCACGGTGGAAGAATATATCCGCGCCGGTGTCGCGGGGATGCATTTGGAAGACCAAGTGGCGCCCAAGCGCTGCGGCCATGTCGCGGGGCGGGAAGTGATTGCGCGCGATGAAGCCGTGCTGAAAATCCGCGCCGCCTGCCAAACGCGCGATGCGCTCGATCCTGATTTCGTGATCATCGCGCGCACCGATGCACGCGGCGCGTATGGTGGTTCCATGGAAGAAGCCATCACCCGCGCCAATGCCTTTCTGGATGCGGGCGCAGACCTCGCCTTCGTGGAAGGCCCGAAGGATAGGGAAGAGGTCGCGCATATCTGCCAGGCGGTGAAAGGCCCGGTGTTCTACAACATGACCGGCATTTCGCCGCGCTTCACGGCGGAAGAAATGGCGGCGATTGGCATTCGCGCCTGCATCCTGCCGGGGGCGGCGATGCGCGCCACCATCATGGCGATCCATGATTTCGCGACCACGCTGAAGGCCGAAGGCCCCATGGCTGAAGCCGCTTATGATGCGCGCTTCAAGCAGCACCCCATGGGCAATCTGCATGGCTTCGCCGGCTTTGACCGCATCCGCGAAATGGAAGCCCAATTCCTGCCGGCGGAAGCGGCGGAGAAATACCAAGGCGGCCTTGGCTATGCGCCCAAGGCGGCCGAGTGATTGGCCTCAACAACCAACAAACCAACGGAGCGAAACAATGGATGGCACCCCGAAACTCGCCTGCCCTTGGGATAGGACGGAAGAATCTCTCGGCAATGTCGTTGAATTGCAGCATGTCAATCTGCAAGTGCCGGATCAGTTGAAGGCGACAGCGTTTTACATCAGCGCGCTCGGCCTGACGCGTGACCCGTATCTGATGACGGGCATTGACAATATGTGGGCCAATGCCGGCATCAGCCAATTCCATTTGCCGACCGGCCCCGCGCAGGTGCTGCGCGGCACAACGGGACTTGTGTTGCCAGATCGCGCGCAGCTTCTGCATCGGCTGGATCGTGCGCGGCGCTGGCTGGAAGGCACGCAATATGCCTTCGTTGAAGCGGAAGATCATGTTGACGTGACCTGCCCCTGGGGTAATCGCATGCGCTGCCATAGCCCGGATGCGGAAAAGCTTGGCCGCATCACGCTTGGCATGCCTTATGTCGAATTCGATGTCGCACCCGGCACGCTGCCTGGCATGGCGCGGTTTTATGAACAGATCATCGGCACCAGCACCGCGCTGCGCGATGGCGCGCTTTATGTCCGCGTCGCGCGGGAGCAATTCCTGATCTTCCGTGAAACCGACAAGCCGCAACCTGCCTTTGATGGCCATCACATCCAGCTTGCCTTTGTGGATTTCGGCGGCATCTATAATCGGCTGAATGAACGCGGGCTGATCACGCGCGAAGACAGCGCGCATCAATACCGCTTCATCAAGGTGGTGGACCCGAATGATGGCCGCGTGCTGTTCGAAGTGGAACATGAAATCCGCAGCATGACGCACCCGCTGTTCATGCGCCCGCTGGTCAATCGCAATGCGGCGATCACCAATAATTACTACGCTGCGGGGAATGAGGCTGCGGTCTGGGCCATGCCGCCGGCCTGATCAGTCGTTTTGCAGCGCCGCCCCCGCCGCCAAGGGCGCGAGCGGCGCGGCGAGCGATACCCCCGCCCCCAGCAGCAACAGAAAGGGGGCGGCGGAAAGCCCGGCGCTGGCGGCTTCAATCGCCGCCGCGCCGAAGATCACCGCCGGAATGGCAAGCGGCAGCACCAACAAGGGCAAAAGCACACCACCCCGCCGCGCGCCGAGTGTCAGCGCCGCGCCCAAAGTGCCAAGCAAGGACAAAAGCGCGGTCGCCAAGGCAAGGGCCACCATCGCCACGCCCCAGGCTTCCACGGGAAGGTTCAACATCGCCGCCGCGATGGGTGTCGCTGCAATCAGCGGCACGCCGGTCGTCAGCCAATGGCCAAGCGCCTTGGCCGCAGCCAGCGCGCTGCGCGGCAGGCCAGACAGCAGCAATTGATCAAGCGATCCATCCTCCGCCTCCGCCCCGAAAAGCCGATCCAGCGGCAATAGCGCGGCGAGCAGCGCAGCAGCCAGCAGCGCACCGGGGGCTAACCGCGCCAGGGTTTCCGGCGCCGGCCCCACGCCAAAGGGAAAAAGCGCCGCCACCAGCACAAAGAACAGCACCGCCGCCAGCGTATCCGCCGGGTGGCGCAGCGCGAGCTTCCATTCCCGCCCCAGCACCGCGAGGAAGGCGCCAGATACCCCGCCGCTCATAACTTCAACTCCACCGCATCCGGCAGCGGCAAGGGCAAATGGGTCGCGGCCAGAATGGCGCCGCCCGCCGCGCGGTGCCGCGCCATCAGGGTGCCCAGCCGCGCGACAGAGGCCGCATCCAGCCCAAGGCTCGGTTCATCCAGCAGCCAAAGCCGCGCTGGCGCCAGGGCAAGCCGCGCCAAGGCCAGGCGCCGCCGCTGCCCGGTGGACAGCACCCGCCCTGGCAGCGAAGCCAGTGCGCCAAGGCCAAGCGCTTCCAAGGCCGGGGTCACGTCGCCACCCCAAAGCGCGGCGTAGAAGGCTAGGTTTTCCGCTACCGTCAGGGCAGGCTTCAGCGCATCCTGGCTGGAGATATAGCGCAGCCTCAGCGCATGGCCGGCAGGGTCCGTGCGGGCCGGGGTGCCTTCCAGCAGCACCTCCCCCTCGGCGGCTGGCAGCAGCCCGGCGATCACGCGGAGCAGGCTGGATTTGCCCGCGCCATTGGCCCCGGTCAGCAGCAGCGCACCGCCCGGCGGGACGGAGAAACTCAGCCCGGCGAAGATCGTCCGATCACCGCGGATGCAGGCAAGGTCCAGCACGTCCAAAATGGGTTGCCCCGCCGCCAAAATCCGCCCCCTCGCCAATGGACCGCTCTCGGTCTCCGTGTCCTAGGGCCGCCCCGCTCATCTTTATTCGCGGCGACTTCCCTAAACTCATGTTTGATCGCATTTTCCGAGTCGCCAAGTGATTTCACTTGGCTTGAAAATGCTCTAAAGCCGCGTTTGGCGCGGTCACGCAAGGCCAGCGCGTTTGAGGAAGGGTAATCAGCCATGCGGATGATTGGGCAGGACAGCCTGAAGACTCGTCGCACGCTCAGTGTGGACGGCAAGACCTATCATTATTTCAGCCTGCCCGAAGCGGCGAAGAGCATCGGCGACATTTCCCGCCTGCCCTATAGCCTCAAGGTGCTGCTTGAGAATGTGCTGCGCTTCGAAGATGGCCGTTCTTACACCGTGGATGATGCGAAGAAGATCGCCGAATGGGTGAAGGATGGCCGTTCCGACAAGGAAGTGCCCTTCCGCCCCGCGCGCATCCTGTTGCAGGATTTCACTGGCGTTCCCGCCGTGGTGGACCTTGCCGCCATGCGCGATGCCCTGCTTGGCCTGGGCGGTGACCCGCGCAAGGTGAACCCGCTGGTCCCGGTTGATCTCGTGATTGACCATTCGGTGATGGTGGATGTTTCCGGCACCGGCAATGCGCTGAAGCAGAATGTGGATATCGAGTTTGAACGCAATGGGGAGCGTTACGAATTCCTCCGCTGGGGTCAGGAAGCCTTCAACAACTTCCGCGTCGTGCCGCCTGGCACCGGCATCTGCCACCAGGTCAATCTGGAATATCTGGCGCAGGTGGTTTGGACCGCGACGGATACCGGCGATGTCTTTGCCTTCCCCGATTCCTGCTATGGCACGGATAGCCACACCACCATGGTGAATGGCCTTGGCGTGCTGGGCTGGGGTGTGGGCGGGATTGAAGCGGAAGCCGCCATGCTCGGCCAGCCGATTGCCATGCTGATCCCCGATGTCATCGGCTTCAAGCTGACGGGTTCGGTGAAGGAAGGTGTCACCGCGACCGATCTGGTGCTGACCGTCACACAAATGCTGCGCAAGAAGGGCGTGGTCGGCAAATTCGTCGAATTCTTCGGTCCTGGCCTGGCGCATCTGCCGCTCGCGGATCGTGCGACCATCGGCAATATGGCGCCGGAATATGGCGCGACCTGCGGCTTCTTCCCGGTGGATGACACGACGCTGGAATATCTGCGCCTGTCTGGCCGCGATGAGCACCGCATCAACCTGACGCGCGAATACCTCAAGGCGCAGGGCATGTTCCGTGAGGAAGGCATGCCTGATCCGGTGTTCACCGATACGCTGGAACTTGACCTCAGCACGGTGGAACCTTCCATGGCGGGGCCGAAGCGTCCGCAGGATCGCGTGGCGCTCAGCAATGCCGCGCCGGCCTTCCTGAAGGATCTCGCGGCGGGCACCATGGGCGTGCCGGGGGATCAGGCGGATCTGCGCGTACCGGTGGAAGGGGCGAATTATGACCTCGGCCATGGCGATGTCGTGATCGCGGCCATCACTTCCTGCACCAATACATCGAACCCCTATGTGCTGGTGGCTGCCGGCTTGGTGGCGAAGAAGGCAGTGGAAAAGGGCCTGACGGCGAAGCCTTGGGTGAAGACGTCCCTCGCCCCCGGTTCCCAGGTGGTGACGGAATATCTGAACAAGGCAGGGCTGACGCCGCATCTGGATGCGCTTGGCTTCCAGACCGTGGGCTATGGCTGCACCACCTGCATCGGCAATTCCGGCCCGCTGCCGGATGCCATCGTGGATGCGATTGAAAACAACAAGCTGGTCGGCGTTTCGGTGCTGTCAGGCAACCGCAACTTCGAAGGCCGCGTGCATGCCAATGTGCGCGCCAATTACCTCGCTTCCCCGCCGCTGGTGGTGGCCTATGCGCTGGCTGGCACGATCCGCAAGGATTTGACGAAAGAACCGATTGGCACGGGCCGCGATGGCCAACCGGTCTACCTCAAGGATATCTGGCCAACGCAGAAGGAAGTGAACGATACGGTTCACGCCGCTGTGACGCGTGAGATGTTCCAGGAACGCTATGGCGATGTCTTCAAGGGCCCGACGCAATGGCAGGCCATTCGCGTTGAAGCGGGCAGCGACACCTATCGCTGGAATTCGGGCAGCACCTATGTGCAGAACCCGCCTTACTTCGAAGGCATGACCGCCGATCCGAAGCCGGTGGGCGATGTGAAGGGGGCGCGCATCCTGGCGCAGCTCGCGGATTCAATCACCACCGACCATATTTCCCCGGCGGGGAATATCCGGAAGGCCTCGCCTGCTGGTGAATATCTGCTTGAACACCAGGTGCGTCAGGCGGATTTTAACAGCTATGGCGCGCGGCGCGGCAACCATCAGGTGATGATGCGCGGCACCTTCGCCAATCCGCGTATCCGGAACGAAATGGTCCCCGGCGTGGAAGGCGGCATTTCCAAGCATTATCCTTCGGGCGATGTGGCGCCCATCTACACAACGGCGATGCGCTACAAGAATGAAGGCGTGCCGCTGGTGGTGATTGGTGGCAAGGAATATGGCACGGGGTCTTCGCGCGACTGGGCGGCGAAGGGCACGTATCTGCTCGGCATCAAGGCCGTGATCGCTGAAAGCTTTGAACGCATCCACCGTTCCAACCTGGTCGGCATGGGCGTGTTGCCGCTGGTGTTCAAGGAAGGCGAAAGCCGCCAGAGCCTTGGCCTGACGGGCGATGAGAAGATTGACATCCTGGGCGTGGAAAAGCTTTCCCCCCGCATGATGATGGATGTTGTGATCACCCGCGCCGATGGGTCCACGGTGAAGACTCAGGTGTTGTGCCGCGTGGATACCGCCGATGAGGTGGAATACTACAAGAATGGCGGCATCCTGCATTACGTGCTGCGCGGGATGGCGAAGGCGGCCTGAAGTAAGCCGCGGTAATCAAAAGGCGCGGCGCCGAAAGGGCCGCGCTTTTTTTGTGCTCAGTCGGCCAACCAGTCGCGCATCGCGGCATTCACGGCTTCCGGCACTTCCATGCTCGGCAAATGGCCGGAACCGGTGAAGCGGACCAAGCGCGCGCCGGGAATCGCGGCGGCTATTTCCTCGGCAAGGTAAGGCGGCGTCATAACATCATCCTCGCCCACCGCGACCAGCGTTTTGGCGCGGATCGCAGGCAGATGGGGTCTGGAATCAATGCGCCCGGTAAGCGCGGTTTGCTGGCGGAGGAAAGCGTCACGCCCCACCCGTTCCGCCATGGCCATCACCTCGGCGGCCAAGGGGCCATCCAGGCGGGAAGGATGCACCAACATCGGCAGCAGGCGCGGGGTAACGCCGCGAAAACGCCCGGTCTGGGCAAGGGTGAGCAAGCCGCGCCGATATTCGGACTGCTCTGGCGTATCCGCCCTGGCTGAATTGTCGAAGAGCGCGAGGCGCTGGACCCGCTCCGGCGCGCGGCGGACAATTTCCAGGGCCACATGCCCGCCCATGGAAAGCCCGGCCACGGCAAGCTTCCCACTTAGCCCGGAAAGCGCGGCTTCCGCCATGGCCGCGATGCTGTCATGCCCCGTCAGGCAGGCCACCACCACGCGGCGGGAGGCAGTGAAGGCTTCGATCTGATCGCGCCACAGCCGGGCGTCGCACAGCATGCCGGGCAGCAGCAATAGGGTTTCGTTCTGAGCCATGGACCGAAACCTATCCCCGCACCGAAGTGACCGTCCAGGCCAGCCCCGCGCAAGGCTACGGAAATCCTTGATTCCCGCGCCGCTTCGGCGCATAGGGAGCGTGCTCGCGGTAAGGCGGGCCGGATCCGCCGGCCCCGGCATGCGCGCCCCGCCGGGGCTCGGCCTTTCCCGCACCCACCGCCAAGCGCTCATAGCGCGGGCCTAGAAAGCGATTGAAGTTGAACGAAAATACTGAAGTGACCGCCGCCGAGGCTGTCCAAGCCGACCCGCAAACCCTGCCCGTGCCGCCTGAGACGCCGGAAACCGCGCCGGCGGAGACCGCCCCCGTGGCGGAAGAAAGCGTGGCGGCTGAGCCGGCCCCTGTGGCGGAAGAAACTGCGCCCGAAGCCGCCCCGATTGCCGAGGAAGACCGCGCCACTTTCGATTCTATCGGCCTTTCGGAAGAAATCGTGAAGGCGGTGACGGAATCAGGCTATCGCCACCCCACCCCCATTCAGGAACAGGCGATCCCGCAGGTGCTGATGGGGCGCGATGTGCTGGGCTGCGCACAAACCGGCACGGGCAAAACCGCGTCCTTCGTGCTGCCCATGCTGGATATCCTGACCGGATCCCGCGCCAAGGCGCGTATGCCGCGCAGCCTGATCCTGGAACCGACCCGCGAATTGGCGTTGCAGGTCGCGGAGAATTTCGAAAAATACGGCAAATACCTCAAGCTCAACCACGCGCTGCTGATTGGCGGCGAAAGCATGAATGACCAGCGCGATGTGCTGGAAAAGGGCGTGGATGTGCTGATCGCAACGCCGGGGCGCCTGCTTGATCTGTTTGATCGGGGCCGCGTTTTGCTCGCCGATTGCAAGGTGCTGGTGATTGATGAAGCGGACCGGATGCTTGATATGGGCTTTATTCCGGACGTGGAACGCATTGTCTCCATGCTCCCGCCCTTGCGCCAGACGCTGTTCTTCAGCGCCACCATGGCGCCGGAAATCCGCCGCCTGGCCGATGCCTTCCTATCGAACCCGAAGGAAATCAGCGTCGCGCCCCCAGCATCGGTCGCGACCACCATCACGACCGGCCTTGCTTACGTGCAGCCCTTTGACAAGCGCGAGGCGTTGCGCCGGCTGATCCGGCGCGAACAGGTGACGAATGCGCTGATCTTCTGCAACCGCAAGATCGACGTGGATATTCTGTATAAATCGCTGAAGAAGCACGGCTTCAGCGTGGGCGCTTTGCATGGCGATATGGATCAATCGCAGCGCTTCGCGACCCTCAATGCCTTCAAGGCGGATGAATTGCAGTTGCTGGTCTGTTCCGATGTCGCCGCGCGCGGGCTTGATATTGGCGGGCTTTCGCATGTGTTCAACTTCGATGTGCCCTTCCATTCGGAAGATTACGTGCATCGCATTGGCCGCACCGGTCGCGCGGGCCGTGAAGGCCATGCCTATACGATTGCAACGGCCGATGATGCGAAGAATGTCGCCGCCATCGAAAAACTCACCGGCAAACCTATCCCGCTTTTGGATATCGAGGGGCTGGAGCCGGTGACAGAGGCCGAAATCAAGGAAGCCATGACCTCCACCAGGCGTGGCCGTGGCCGTGGTGGCACAGCGCGTCGGCCGGATCGTCGCGATGGCGGGCGGGGCCGGCCTGAACGTGGCCGCCGCGATGCGCAGGACCGCGCGCCGCGCGCCGAGGCGCCGGAAGAAATCGCGGCTGAGGCTCCCGTACGGCGTGACCGCCCGGAACGTCGGCCCCGCGCTGAAACCCCGGAAGGCCGGGAGGCTCCGCGCCGGGATCGTGACCGCGCGCCACGCCGGGACCGCGATGCGCAGCCCAGCGAATTCGCGCTGCGTGAAGCCGCCATGCGTGACCTGCCGCCCCGGGACCGCGAAGCGCCGCGTCAGGATCGGGATTATCGCAACCGCGACCGCCGCGATGATCTCGGCCCGCCCGTGCAGGGTTTTGGCGATCTCGTGCCGGCCTTCATGCTGATCCCGATCCCGCGCCCGCGCCGCGCCGCCGCGCCGGCCGCGCCCGAGGTTGACGCGGCCTGACGCTCCAGCAAATCCTATTTTATCACGCAGAACAGAGCCTGAGTTGAGGACAAAAGCATGAATGTCGTGAGCCCGCCGAAGAAGACCGCCATCGCGCCCTTCACCTGGGAAGACCCGCTGCTGCTTGAAGAAGCGCTGACGGAAGAAGAACGCATGATCCGCGACAGCGCCCGGCAATTCTGCCAGGAACGCCTGATGCCGCGCGTGCTGGAAGCCAATCGGCATGAGCGTTTTGATCGCGAAATCATGAATGAATTCGGCGAAATGGGTTTCCTGGGTGCCACGCTGGATGGCTATGGCTGCGCCGGCGTTTCCTATGTTGCCTATGGCCTGATGGCCCGCGAAGTGGAACGTGTTGATTCCGGCTATCGCAGCGCGTTTAGCGTGCAATCATCGCTCGTGATGTTTCCGATCCATGCCTATGGGTCCGAAGAGCAAAAGCAGAAATACCTGCCGAAGCTGCGGACTGGGGAATGGGTGGGCTGCTTTGGCCTGACGGAGCCCGATGCGGGGTCAGATCCTTCTTCCATGCGCACCCGCGCGACCAAGGTGGATGGCGGCTGGAAGCTTTCCGGGTCGAAGACCTGGATTTCCAATTCACCCATCGCCGATGTCTGCCTGGTTTGGGCGAAGGATGATGAGGGCATTCTGCGCGGCTTTTTGCTGGATCGCGGCATGAAGGGCCTCACCACGCCGAAAATCGAAGGCAAGTTCAGCCTGCGCGCTTCCGTCACCGGCATGATCATGATGGATGAGGTGTTTGTGCCGGAAGAAAACCGCCTGCCGGGCGTGCGTTCGCTGGCGGGGCCTTTCTCCTGCCTCAATCGCGCGCGTTATGGCATTGCCTGGGGTGCCATGGGGGCCGCAGAATTCTGTTGGCATGCGGCGCGGGATTACACGCTGAACCGCATCATGTTCGGCAAGCCGCTGGCGGCGACTCAGTTGGTGCAAAAGAAGCTTGCTGACATGCAAACCGAAATCACGCTTGGCCTGCATGCGGTGCTGCGCGTGGGCCGCCTGTTCGATGAACACAAGGCCGCGCCCGAGATGATCAGCCTGGTCAAGCGCAATAATTGCGGCAAGGCTTTGGACATCGCCCGCGTTGCGCGCGACATGCATGGCGGCAATGGCATTGTGGATGAATATCACGTCATTCGCCACGTCATGAATCTTGAAACGGTCAATACCTATGAAGGCACGCATGATGTGCATGCGCTGATCCTGGGCCGGGCGCAGACCGGGTTGAACGCCTTCGGCTGATCAGCCGAAGTTCTTGTCATGGAAGTCCTGATTGAGCGGATGGGCGCGGGCGGCGATGGTATCGCCCCCGGCCCGATCTATGTGCAGCAGGGGCTTCCGGGCGAGAGGCTGCACATAAATATCACCGGCAAGCGCGGCGATGGTGCGCTGGCCACGATCCATGAAATCCTAAACCCAAGTCTTGATCGCATCGCACCTGCTTGCGCGCATTTTCTGGAAGGCTGCGGCGGCTGCGCCCTGCAACATTGGGCGCCTACGCCGCAAGCGGCCTGGAAGCGAGAACGGCTGCGCGCTGCTTTGGCCCGTGGCGGTTTTCCCGAAGCGCCGGTCACTGAGACCATCACCACGCCCCCTGGCGCGCGCCGGCGGGCTGATTTTGCCATCAGGCGCGGGACGGATGGGCTGAGGCTTGGCTTTCACGCAGCGGGCAGTGCGGCCATTCTGGATATCGCCACCTGCCCGGTGCTGCATCCGCGCCTCGTCGCGCTGCTGGCGCCCTTGCGGGATTTGCTGCCACGCCTGCCGGCGCTGAAGCGCGATGGTTCGGCTGTGGTCAATCTGCTGGATACCGGGCCGGATTTGCTGCTGCGTACCGATGGCACGCTGGATGCGGCGGGCCGGGCGCTGCTCGCGGGCTTTGCCGCGCAACATGGCCTGCCGCGCATTGCCTGGGCGCGGGGCAATGGCGTGCCGGAAATCGCCGCTCAGCTGGGGCCTGTGGCCATCACGCTGAATGGTGTGGCGATCACACCAGCCCCCGGGGCCTTTTTGCAAGCGAGTCCGGAAGGGGAGCAGGCCATCATCGCCGCCATGCTGGCCGGCTTGCCCGCCAAGCTGGCCGGGCGCGGGCGCATTGCGGATCTGCATGCGGGCTATGGCACGCTCAGCCTGGCCTTGGCGCGGCGGGGCAGGGTGACGGCTTTCGAATCGGATGGCGCGGCGGTGGCCGCACTCGCCAATGCTGCCGCCAAGGCGGGGCTGCCCTTGGCCGCCACGCGGCGCGATTTGGTGCGTCAGCCGCTGACGGTGGCGGAATTGGCGCCTTTCGCTGCGGTGGTGCTGGACCCGCCCTTTGCCGGGGCCGAGGAACAGGCGGGCTTGCTCGCGCGGTCTGGCGTGCCGGCGGTGATTTATGTGTCCTGCAACCCGCAGGCGCTGGCGCGGGATATGCGCTTTTTTGCCGATCAAGGCTGGCGGGTGGATGCCGCCACGCCGATTGATCAATTCCTCTGGTCCGGCCAGTTGGAAGCGGTCGTCACGCTCAGCCGGCCGGCCAAAGGGAAACGATAGGCTGTCTTATTCCGCCTTGATGCCAAGGCCGCGCACCTCCGGCTCCCAGAAGGCGATTTCGTCCCGCACATAGGCCGCGAATCGCTCGGGCGTGAAACCGCGCATGGCGGGCGTACCCATTTCCTCAAAGCGCTGATTGATCGCGGGATCGGAAAGCGCCTGTTCGGTCGCGGCCGCCATGCGGTTCACAATCGCGGCCGGCGTGCCGCGCGGCGCGAAAAAGCCATACCAGGAATGGGATTTATAGCCCGCGATTCCCGCCTCAGCCGCTGTTGGCACATTGGGTAGCAGGGAAGACCGCTGATCAGTCGCCACAAACAGTACCCGCGCCGTGCCGGCATCCTGAAAGCCTTTGAGGATGGAGGGGATGTCGCAGCAGAACTGAATCTCCCCGGCGGTGAGCGCCGCAAAAACCTGCCCGCCGCCGCGATAGGGCACATGCACGGCTTCTGTCCCTGTGCGCACCAGGAAACTGGCCGAAGCGATATGCCCCGAAGTGCCAATGCCGGAGGAGCCATATTGATAGCGCCCTGGCGCGGCCTTCAGGGTTGCGATGAATTCCGCCGCGGTGGTGGGCGCAAAGTTACGCGTGGTGACGGCAAGCGCGATGGGCACAAAGACAGTCGGTGCCACCGCCACCAGGTCTGTCCGCGCATCAAAAGGCACGGGCGCGGGCAGGCCGCGGGCGAGCGCGATAGGCGAGAGGGTGGAAAGCACAAAAACCTCGCCATTCGGCGGCTGTTTCGCAACATAATCCGTGCCGACCACGCCGCCCGCGCCGGGGCGGTTTTCCAGCACCACGGGCTGGCCCAGGATTTCGGCCAATTTGGGTGCCAAAAGCCGCGTGGTGATATCTGTCCCGCCCCCGGTGCCGAAGGGGATTACGATGCGGATGGGCCGTGTGGGCCAGGGCGCCTGGGCATAGGCGGGGCAGGCCAGCGGGCTCAGGGCCAGCGGGGCTGCAAGCAGGCTACGGCGGGTCATTCTGGCCAAGGGGGGGGGGTCCTTCCTCAAACAAGATACTGTTTTTGCGCTATTTCTTCGGCTCTATCCCGATTGTGAGCCAGTGCTGGCCAGAAGGGAAGGGCATGGGGGCGAAACGGGAACAAATCCGCGCTGCCCCAATTGCCCCGGCTATTGCAAGCCCAGAATCACGCACCGCATCTAGTGGCATGGCGACTGTGGCAAGACTACATCTTGTAGTCGGACTGTAACTTGGGGCATGATCCGGCCTCAGGGGAGTTCTCAGGGGGTTATCCGTGTTTGACGCAATTCAGCTTGAAGGCCATGGCCAGGTTCGCATTGATCGCACGCGCGATGCACTGCTGACTGATTTCGGCAAGGCCACACTTGATGATCGCTATTTGCTGCCAGGCGAATCTTATCAGGATTTGTTTGCGCGAGTCGCATCCGCTTATGGCGATGATGCGGCGCATGCGCAGCGGATTTATGACTATATCTCGCGCCTTTGGTTCATGCCGGCGACACCCGTGCTGTCCAATGGCGGCACGACTCGCGGCTTGCCGATTTCCTGCTTCCTGAACGAAGCCTCTGACAGCCTTGATGGCATTGTCGGGCTTTGGAATGAGAATGTGTGGCTCGCGGCCAAGGGCGGTGGCATTGGGTCCTATTGGGGCAATTTGCGCGGCATTGGCGAAAAGGTTGGCCGCAACGGCAAGACCTCGGGCGTTATTCCCTTCATTCGCGTGATGGATAGCCTGACGCTGGCGATTTCCCAGGGCTCGCTCCGCCGTGGCTCGGCGGCTTGCTATTTGCCGGTGAACCACCCGGAAATCGAAGAATTCCTGGAAATGCGTCGCCCGACCGGCGGTGATCCGAATCGCAAGGCGCTCAATCTCCATCAAGGCGTGCTGATCCCCGATGCCTTCATGCGCGCGGTGGAAGCGGATGAGGAATGGGCGCTGGTCTCCCCCAAGGATGGCGCGCTGATGAAGAAGGTCTCCGCGCGGGGCCTTTGGATTCGCATCCTGACGGCGCGCATCGAAACCGGTGAGCCCTACATCATCTATTCCGACCACGTGAACAACGCGCGGCCCGAGCATCAGAAGCTGGCAGGGCTTGAGGTCAAAACCTCAAACCTTTGTTCGGAAATCACGCTGCCGACCGGGATTGACCAGCATGGGGAACAGCGCACCGCGGTCTGCTGCCTATCCTCGCTCAATCTCGAGACCTGGTTTGAATGGAAGGATGATGCGCAATTCATCCCTGATGTGATGCGCTTCCTGGATAATGTGCTGCAATCCTTCATTGATACCGCACCCGATACCATGGCGCGCGCACGCTATAGCGCCATGCGGGAACGCTCGGTCGGGCTTGGGGTGATGGGCTACCATTCCTTCCTGCAGGCGTTGAATGTGCCTTTTGAGAGCGTAGTGGCGAAGGTGTGGAATATGCGGATGTTCAAGCATATCCGCGCCCAGGCCGATACCGCTTCCCGGCTGCTGGCCGAAGAACGCGGCCCCTGCCCGGATGCCGCTGAATACGGCTTCATGGAGCGGTTCTCCAACAAGATGGCTATTGCGCCAACCGCTTCCATCAGCATCATTTGCGGTGGCGCGAGCCCGGGGATCGAACCAATCGCGGCCAATGTCTATAACCACAAGACGCTGTCCGGGTCCTTCATTGTGCGCAACCCGTATCTGAAGAAGGTGCTGGCCAAGCATGGCCGCGATGATGAGGATACCTGGACCACGGTCACGGTGAATAAGGGCAGCGTGCAGCATCTGGATTTCCTGAGCGAACAGGAAAAGGCGACCTTCAAGACCGCCTTTGAATTGGATCAGCGCTGGGTGGTGGAACATGCGGCCGACCGCACGCCCTATATCTGCCAGTCGCAATCGGTGAACATCTTCCTGCCGGCCAATGTGCATAAG
The DNA here is from genome assembly GCA_020249825.1 of Roseomonas sp. Taxonomy (GTDB): domain Bacteria; phylum Pseudomonadota; class Alphaproteobacteria; order Acetobacterales; family Acetobacteraceae; genus Neoroseomonas. The sequence goes on along the minus strand of JADCEX010000283.1, from coordinate 3,495 downwards.
CGGGATTTGCACCAGATCCACATGACGGCATGGAAAAAGGGCGTGAAGTCGCTGTATTATTGCCGCAGCCTTTCCATCCAGCGCGCGGATGCCATCAGTGAAAAAGTGGCGCCGCAGGCAGCCCTTGGCGTGGCGGCACCGGCCAATGACCAGGCACAATTGCCGCTGGTGGCGGCGGTGCCGGCGACCAACAATAATTACGAAGAATGTTTGGCCTGCCAGTAAAGCTGCGTTAGACTACCCCTAACCCGCCCCCAGCCTTGGGGGCGGTAAGCCCGAAATGGGCGCGGGAGGAAGTCTGATATGTTCAAGCGTCGCAGCCTGCTGGCTACCGGGATGGCCAGCACCATCATCTCCAAAGCCAAGGCACAAGGGAATAATTGGCCTGATCGTCCGGTTCGGATGATCATCGGCTATCCCGCTGGCGGCCCCACGGATTTTCCGGGCCGGCTATTGCAGGACCCGATGCAAAAATTGTGGGGACAGCCCGTTGTCATCGAGAATCGCCCCGGCGCCAGCCAGGTGATTGCCTCTGAAATGGTCGCGCGATCCGCGCCCGACGGCTACACGATTTTCCTCGCCGCCAGCACCCACGCCAGCAATGCTGCAGTCTATGCGCGCTTGCCCTACGACACGATCAATGACTTTACGCCGATCGTGAATATCTATGCTTCGCCCACGGTGTTGTTCACCGGCGCGGGGCAGCCATTCCGCACGGCGCAGGATTTGGTGGCGGCGGCGCGGCGTGATCCCGGTATGGCCTTTGCCTCCTCTGGCAATGGGTCTTCAGGGCATTTCGCGTTGGAGATGTTCCGCAGGAAAATGAACCTGGATCTGACCCATGTCGCTTATCGCGGCGCGGTGCCGGCGCTGCAGGATGTGATTGGTGGGCGCGTACCCGCGACCTTCAGCACCTTGTCTGGTGCCATTGCTCTTGCGCGTGAGGGCAAGCTTCGCCCCCTGGCGATTGGCGGGCCGCAGCGTGTGCCGGTGCTGCCTGATGTGCCAACGTTGGATGAACTCGGCATGGGCATCCCCGATACCAGCCCCTGGTATGGCTTCATCGCGCCCCGCGGCCTACCGCGCGATATCGTGGACCGTATCGCGCGCGATGTGCAGGGCTTGCTGCGCGACGCCACCATCCGCCAGCGACTGCTCGATCAGGGCGGCGTTATTCTGGGTGAGGGGCCTGAGGTTTTCGCAGCCCGCATTGCCCGTGAATTGGCGGACAACATTGTGGTCGCGCGGGAGGCGAATATCCGCGTGGAATAGTCCCGCCACAATATCTTGCGTTGGGCGATTGCCTGACCTACCAATTGTGGTAGAAGCGTCGCTCAGCTCAAACAATGGGATTCGAGACAATGGCCGATGGCATGGTGCAGGATGAATTGCCGGTGAAGTTTGATCTTTTGACCTCGAACCCTGTCTATAAGCCCTTCCGCTATCCTTGGGCCTATGAAGCCTGGTTGCAGCAACAGCGCATCCATTGGCTGCCGGAAGAAGTGCCGCTGGCAGATGATGTGAAGGATTGGCAGAAGAATCTGACGCAGTCCGAACGAAATCTGCTGACGCAGATTTTCCGCTTCTTCACCCAGGCGGATGTGGAAGTGAATAATTGCTACATGAAGCACTATTCCCAGGTGTTCAAGCCGACGGAAGTGCTGATGATGCTCTCCGCCTTCTCGAACATCGAAACGGTGCATATCGCGGCCTATGGCCATTTGCTCGATACCATCGGCATGCCCGAAATCGAATACACGGCATTCCTCAAATACAAGGAGATGAAGGACAAGTATGATTACATGCATAGCTTCAGTGTCGCGAACAAAACTGAAATCGCGAAGACACTGGCCGCTTTTGGTGCCTTCACCGAAGGCTTGCAGCTTTTCGCTTCCTTCGCGATTCTGATGAATTTCCCGCGCTTCAACAAGATGAAGGGCATGGGCCAGATCGTGAGCTGGTCCGTGCGGGATGAGACGCTGCACTGCCTTTCCGTGATCCGGCTGTTCCGCACCTTCGTGCAGGAAAACCCGGAAATCTGGACCGAGGAATTCCGCCGCGATCTTTATCTGATCTGCGCCACCATTGTGGATCATGAAGATGCCTTCATTGATCTTGCCTTCGAATTGGGTGGCGTGCAGGGCCTGGATGCCTCGCTCACCAAGCAATATATCCGCTTCATTGCGGATCGCCGCTTGCAGCAGCTTGGGCTTGAACCGCTTTACAACATCGAAAAAAATCCTCTGCCCTGGCTGGATGAAATGCTGAATGCGGTGGAGCACGCGAATTTCTTCGAAAACCGCGCCACGGAATATTCCAAGGCGAGCACATCCGGTTCCTGGGAAGAAGCCTTTGCGGATAGCGCGTTTTCTTCGCCGCAGCCGGAAGGTGAGATCGAAATCGCGCGGCATTGACGCTGCGTGTTCACGCTGGATGAATTGGAAGCGGCAGCGCGGCTTGTCCACACTGCCTTTCCGCCCACGCCGCAGTATGCCTGGCCGCTGCTCGCGCAACGCGCGGGGGCGGAGGTTTGGGTAAAGCATGAAAACCATACGCCGACCGGCGCCTTTAAGGTGCGCGGCGGCTTGGTTTTCATGGAAAGGCTGAAGCGTGAAAACCCGGATGTGCCAGGCGTTGTGAGTGCGACGCGCGGCAATCATGGCCAATCGCTCGCTTATGCCGGCGCACGGTATGGTGTGCCGGTAACGATCCTGGTGCCGCGCGGCAATAGTGCGGAAAAGAACAACGCCATGCGTGCGCAAGGCGCTCGGCTGATCGAATATGGCGCGGATTTTGACGAAGCGCGCGAAGAAGCCGCAAGGCTCGCGCAGGCTGAAGGCTTGCTGTTTGCGCCATCCTTCGCGCGCGATCTGGTGCTTGGTGTGGCCACCTACGCGCTGGAATTCCTGCGCGCGGCACCGCCCTTGGCTGCGCTTTACGTGCCAATCGGCCTTGGCTCCGGCATTTGCGGCTGCATTCTGGCGCGTGATTTTTTGGGCCTTTCCACCGAAATCATCGGCGTGCAGAGCACCGAAGCGCCGGCCTATGCGCTTTCCTTTGCTGCCGGCCATGTGGTGACAACCGCAACCGCCAATACGCGCGCCGATGGCATGGCAACGCGCATCCCCGATGCCGGCGCGCTTGAGATCATCCGCAAAGGTGCGGCGCGGGTTGTGACCGTGACGGATGACGAAGTGGCCGCCGCCATGCGCGCTTATTGGCAGGATACGCATAACCTCGCGGAAGGCGCGGGGGCAGCGCCACTCGCGGCACTGCTGCAGGAACGCGATGCGATGCGCGGCAAGCGCGCCGGCCTTGTGCTCTGCGGTGGCAATATTGATCTTGCGCTCTTCCGCGATTGGGTGATGGCGCGCGCCTGATCGGCGGAGGCGTAAGCCGGAGCCGTGAATCAGCCGCGCAAACAAGCATCTGATCGGCGGAGGCGTAAGCCGGAGCCGTGAATCAGCCGCGCAAACAAGCATCTGATCGGCGGAG
>JADCEX010000282.1 GCA_020249825.1 Roseomonas sp. | reverse complement strand
GCTGCCAGGCGCGAGGATCAGGACCTCGACTTCAGGGGGCAGGTAGAAATCGCAGGTGGTGATGATGGTGTCATTGCCGGAGCCATGCGCCTCAATCACCAGGTCATCGGCGGCTTCAACGATATGGTAATCATTCCCTGTGCCGCCTTCCAGAATATTCAGGCCTGAACCGCCGCCAAGTGTGTCATTGCCGTTGCCACCCTGCAGAATGTCATCGCCAGCCGCACCAAGAAGGCTATCGTGGCCTTCGCCGCCCATCAGGATGTTTTCTTCGGCCCCGCCCAGAAGGGTGACGGCGCTGCTTGAGGCGGATGCATTTACAGCTTCGAAGCGGGCCAGCCAGGCGCCAGCATTGGCCTGATTTTCTGCCACGCCCAAATTTACGGACAGGCCATTCGCAATTACCAGCCAGTCGAAACCATCGCCCCCATCAAGAGAATCTGTGATGCCTCCATAGACAAGAATGTCATTGCCGCCACCGCCGCCAACGCTATCGGCGCCATTTCCACCGATCAGACTATCCGTGCCAATGCCGCCGAGAAGCGTGTCATTGCCAAAGCCCCCTTCAAGCGTGTTTGAGCCATCACCCCCGGAAAGAAAATCTTGGTCTGAACCCCCCAGAAGCCAATCGGCCCCAAGGCCGCCGTAAAGGGAGTCATTGCCAGCCTCTCCTTCCAGCCGATTTGTGGCGTCCGGGTTGTCTGTTTCCGTGGGGCTTGGGCCATCGGCATAGAGTGCGTCATTTCCATTACCGCCCAGCAACCAATCATCGCCACCGCCACCCCAAAGCTGATCATCGCCATTATCGCCGGCGAGCGTATCCTGCGCGTCACCGCCGGAAAGCCAGTCAGAACCACTGCCGCCCAAAAGAACATCGGGGCCGCCAAGTCCGAAGAGCCGAGAGCCGGCAGGCAGGGCTTCCAAAACCTCTCCGCCCGCACCGCCAGCCCATCCAAAAAAACTTCCTGTCTCAAAAGCGCGGAAGGCCCTATCTGGCGTCAAGTCAAAGGCTTGCAACCTGAACACAACATCTGCTGCGCCTAGCGACCCATTCTGATCGAGGTCGATGACAATCCAGCCGCCGCTGGAGGCCATTTGGGACGATGGGATCAATAACCACGCCTGAATGTATCCGACCCCCAGATCGTCACCGGGCAGGGCGAGGCCTGTTTGCGGACCATCAGGCGCCACAAGACTCCCACGCCAAATGAGCGACGCCACGCCATTCGGACCGTTAACTTGGCCGTCCACGAGTCCAAAGGATAAGATATCGCCCTCTGCGAGCGAAAAATCCGCGATTGTATCGGCAGCATCAAGGCTACTGATCAGGGACAGGCTCGCGGATAGGTCAAAGAAGAACAGATCGGCGCCTGCGCCACCGCGCAGTGAGTCCGCACCAATTCCCCCTGAGAGGAAATCGGCATCATTGCCGCCATCCAGCGTATCGCTTCCGTATGCACCAAACAGTGCATCATCGCCATTCGCGCCAATCAGAAGATTCCGAGAGGTCTCATCATCGCCACTGGTACTGGCCGGGTCATCGGCAAAGAGAACATCCCAGCCATTGCCGCCCCGCAGCGTATCATCACCCGCATCGCCTTGCAGGATATCCGCCAGATCGCCGCCATCAAGCGAATCATTACCTGTGCCGCCAAAAAGCTGATCCACGCCGCCGAAGCCAAGCAAGGTATCATGACCGTCCAGCCCGAAGAGACTGTCATCCGTGATGCCGGGTATTGAGAGAAGATCATCACCAGGCGTCCCGATAGCTGGTGCGGTGCCGCTCATGGCACTGCCCTAGCGACTGCTGCGATCGCCGAGCGATAGGCAGTTCTCTCCAGCAACAATCCACGCACAATTATGTAGGCTTCGTTAAGAGTAGCGGAACCTAATGGCGTAACGCTGCGCTCCACCGGCACAGAGTTTTTCTGGGATGTGAACATTTTTTGCTCCTCATCCCCCTTCTTGCCAGGGTAAGATTTACATTTGGAAAATGCGCGAGCTTGTTCTGGGGGAGGATTGCCTGAAGCGGGCATTTTGGGTTATAGCCAGATGGGAATAACGGAGAGTTTTGATGCATCGTCGCCTCTTGCTGGCTTTGGCGGCGCTCCCATGCGCGCCCGCGCGTGCTTCTGTGCTGGAGCGCCCATTGATCGCCGCGGCCGCGAGCTTGCAGCCGGCGCTGGAAGAAGCAGCCGCGCTCATCACGGCGCAAACGGGCATCGCGCCGCGTTTCGCCTATGGCGCCAGCGGCAATCTGGCGCGGCAAATAGCGCAGGGCGCGCCCTTTGAAATGCTGCTCGCGGCGGATGAGATCAGCATCCAGAAACTCGCCGAAGCGGGACATACGCGCGATGCGGGCCATGTCTTTGCACTTGGCAGGCTGGCGCTATTCGCGCCGCGCGGGTCAGCGCTTGACCCCGCTGGCGGGCTGGAAGCGCTCCGCCCCTTATTGGCGGCAGGGCGTGTGCAGCGCTTTGCCATCGCCAATCCGGAAATCGCCCCCTATGGACGTGCTGCCGAGCAAGCCTTGCGCCGGCTTGATCTATGGGAGGCGCTGCGCCCGCACCTGGTTTTCGGCACCAGCATCGCCCAGGCAGCACAATTCGCTACAACCGAGGGCGCGATTGGCGGCCTTGTCGCGCATTCTCTCGCGCTGTCCCCCGCGCTCATGGCGCGCGGGAGCTTCAGTCTGGTGCCGGAGGATTTGCATGAACCGCTCCGTCATCGCCTGGCCTTGATCAGGCGCGCCGGTGACGCCGCGGCGCGCCTGCAAGCCTGGTTGCTTTCCCCCCAGGCGGCGGCGGTTTTCGCGCGGCACGGCCTTCAGGCGCCCTGAATCATGGATTGGCCCGCCTTTCGCCTTTCGCTCTGGCTTGGTCTTGGCACGGTAGTTATCCTGCTGCCCTTGGCGCTGTGGCTTGGGCGCTTTCTGGCGCTGCGGC
>JADCEX010000281.1 GCA_020249825.1 Roseomonas sp. | reverse complement strand
TACGCAACGCAGACGACAAACACAGCCTTAAAGTCAGAAGAAAAAAAGCCGCCATGAACACAGATTATCTGGAAGCATTACTATTCAGAACTCAGCAGTGAGCCTTTCAAGCGATTCCCCTGGCGCGAAACCGGTCCAGATAGGCCGCGCGATGGGCATAGGCGCCAACATGCGCCACCGGCATGTCGGTCAGCGCCCAAATGCCATTGCCGGGCAATGCCAGCCAGCGCAGGCAAAAGGCGTAATCTTCCGAAACGAAACCCTCATCCAGAGTCATTTCATCGAAAAACGCCCAGTATTCGCCCTCCGCGCCCAATTGGCGGAAGCTTTCCGATTTGCGCCGCGCGACGTTGCCACTCGCGATCAGTTTTTCAAAAGCGGTCCGCGCAATCAGGATGTAGCCAAAGCCAATGCGGTTCACGCGAAGCAAGCCGTTGCGGATTACGGGGTCAGCCGGATCGGGTTCGATATTGAAGTTCCGCGACAACGCATTGAGCCGCGCAAGGTCAGGCGGGCCTTCCGGCGCGGCGCGCGCCGCTTCGGCAAAGCGCGTAATGTCAAAATGCCGCAGTGGGCAGGCAAGGCCAATCACCTCATGCCCTGTGCGCAACAGCCGCGTGATGGCGCCCCTGGGCACGCCAATATCGGAATCGAGAAACAGCAAATGCGAGAAATCGCCGCGCGCGAGAAACATGCTGGCCAGGATATGGCGCGCGCGCGTGACATAGGCGCCATCATAATTGAACCATTCCGCCCCATGCCCGCCATCGCGCAATTCATTCACCATATGCACGATGGAAAGCGTGGTTTCCACCTGCATGGTGCTGGCGATGGTCGGCGTGGCGATAAAAACCTTCATGCGGCGGCGGGCAGGGCTTCAGCCAGGGTTTCGCGGAAGATTGCCAACGCGCGCTGCATATCATCCGGCGTCAGCGCGCCAATCGCGCCAATGCGGATGGTCGGTTCCGGCGTTGTCCAGAAATTGCAGATCAGCACGCCGCGCGTCTTCAAAGCGTCCACAAAGCGGGCAAAGTCAAAGCGCGGATCAGCGGGCTGATGCACCGTGACAATGATCGGCCCCTGTTCTTCCCGCGGCACATAGGGCTTGATGCCCATGGCGGCAAAACCATCATAAAGCGTATCCGCATTGGCGCGGTAGCGCGCATGGCGCGCCTGCTGCCTGCCCTCGGCATCGAACAAATCCAGCGCCACATCAAAAGCGGCCAAAACCTGCACCGGCGGCGTGAAGCGGAAGGACCCGAAGCCCGAGCGTTCCGCATGGGTCAGCACATCGGCCAAATCCATGCACCAGGAACCTGCCTGCCCTGCCCCGGCCCTGATGGCGTCAATCCGCGCCACGGCGAAACCCATCCCTGGCATGCCTTCCAGGCATTTGCCTGACGTGAACATCAGCGCATCGCATTCGGGGTGCTCGGCCATGTTGAACGGCAGCGCGCCAAAGGCGGAAACCGCATCAACCAGCATGCGCCGCCCGGCTTGCCGCACCGCGCGGCCAATGCCCGGTACATCATTCACAATGCCGCTGCCGGTTTCACTATAAACCAGCGCCACATGACCGATGGCGGGATCGGCCGCCAGCACGGGCGCGATATCGCCGGCCCGTGCACCGCGCGTATTGGGCAGGTCAAGCGTCACCACTTCACGCCCCGCTTCGCGCGCCAGCCGCGCCATACGATCAGCATAGGCGCCATTCATCGGGATCAGAATCTTTGCCCCCGGTGGCACCAAGCTTCTGATGGCCGCTTCCATGATGAAATGGCCAGACCCTTGCAGCGGCAGCGTCACATGTTCCCCGGCGATGCCGCCCGCGATATCGCGCACGCGCTCTCGAATGCGCGCATAGGTGGGGCGAAAGCCGTGATCCCAGGGCGCGATATCCTGCGCCATGGCGGCTTGGGTTTCGGGGCGGGTCTGCACGGGGCCTGGAATCATCAGTATCATGGGGCAAAGCCATGCCAGACCCTTCAGGCGATGAAAACCCCCGCGATTTCGCGCCGCAGCTTTTCGCGAATGGCGGCGGCGAAGCCCTCATAATCCTGGCAATGCATGACAAAGGCGCCGGGCCCGCCAATCACCTCGGCGGCGTAATGCGCCATCAGGTCCGGTTCTTCGTTCAGCACCGCCAGCGCATTGATGGTGATGCCGGCCTGCACGCCAATATCGCGGATCGGCCCGGGCGGGCGGCCCTGGTTATGCGCGCCATCGCCCGAGACATCCAAAACCATCCGCCGCGCCTCATTTGGGCCAGCGGCGAAAAGCGCAAGCGCCGCCACCATCCCCTCCCCCAAGGCTGTGGCGCCGGGCGGGACCAGGCGGGGGAGAGCCTCAATCGCCTCCGCCAGCGCGGCCACATCGGCGGGGCTGGCCAGAACCCGCCAGGGAATGGCGATTTCCTGAGCCCGTTCCCCAGACCAGAACAGCATCGCCATGGCAGAAGCCCCCGCCGGGCCGGCAAGCAGCGCGGCGGCGATCTCTTGATCCCGGAAGGCCGCCGCATAGCCGCCAATCATCAGGTCAAATTCCGCCCGATCCACGGAAGATGAGGCATCCACCGCCAGCACCAGGGCAAGATCAACGCGCTGCATCGAGCCAATATGCCACAGCCAAACTTGCGCTGCGTCAAGAACCGCGCTGCGCTATTGCTGTTCTATTGCAATTCAAAGACAGGAGGATGCCATGCGAAACCGCAGCATGGGTGAAATGGTCCGCGACCAGAACCCACTCACCATGGGGCCGGATGCGACCGTGCAGGAGGCCTGCGCGGCCATGCATCGCCGCCATGTGGGTGCCGTGTTGGTGACGGACACAGCCGGGCTGCTTCTTGGCATTTTCACCGGGCGGGATGCGGTGCATTTCCTCTCCCACGGGAAGGACGCCACGGAAATCCGCTTGTCAGACGCCATGACTCGCCACCCCATCTGCCTGCCGCCCGAAGGCAATGCCATGGATGCGCTGCATATGATGGCCGATGGCGGCTTCCGCCATTTGCCGGTGGTGCGCGATGGCAAGGTGATGGGCATCGTCTCCCGCTATGATTTCCGCGCCAAGGAATATGGGCAATTGGACAAGGAAACCGGGTTTTTTGAGTGCCTGAGATAGGGCGTCAGCCCCACCCCTAGCCCTCCGTCCCTGCGCGACCTAGTCTCGCAAAGACGGAGGATCACATGCCCGAAAGCCCGATTGACACCAAACTCGCCGCCGAGGCCACGCTACCGCTGTCTGGCGTGCGCGTGCTGGACCTGACACTGGCCCGCGCCGGCCCCACCTGCGTGCGCCATTTGGCCGATTGGGGTGCGGAGGTGATCCGGGTGGAACCGCCCGCCAATGGCGATGGCTTTGGCGGTGATCGCGATGGCTATGATTTCCAGAATCTGCATCGCAACAAGCGGTCCATCGCGCTCAATCTGAAATCACCCGAAGGCAAGGCCGCGCTGATGAAACTGGCCGCCAATGCCGATGTGCTGGTTGAGAAGATGCGCGTGAAGGTGAAGCACCGCCTCGGCATTGCCTATGATGATCTGAAGGGCATCAATCCGCGGCTGATCTATGCCTCCATCTCCGGCTTCGGTCAGACCGGGCCTTATGGGGAGCGCGCCGGTGTGGATCAGATTGCCCAAGGCATGGGCGGGATGATGACCATCACCGGTGAGCCAGGCCGTGGGCCGATGCGCGCGGGCATTCCCTTTGTGGACCTCACGGCGGGGAATCTGCTGGCGCTGGCCG
>JADCEX010000280.1 GCA_020249825.1 Roseomonas sp. | reverse complement strand
TGTCTTGCTTACAGACGGGCCTAGACATGGAGAGCCGCATGACCGACCCGCTACCCACCATCTGGAACCCTGATCAACGCATCGGCGATATGCTGAAGGGCAAGCGCGGCCTGGTGGTGGGCATTGCCAATGCCGATTCCATTGCCTTTGGCGCTGCCGCCAAGCTGCGCGCCTTTGGTGCGGAGCTTGCGATCACTTGGCTGAATGACAAGGCGGAAGCGCATGTCCGCCCGCTTGCCGAACAGCTTGGCGCGGGCATGATGATGAAGCTGGATGTGGAAGCGCCCGGCGAAATGGAAGCGGTGTTTGAACGCCTGACGCGCGATTGGGGCAAGCTTGATTTCGTGATCCATTCCATCGCCTTCGCCCCGCGTGCCGATTTGCATGGCCGCGTGATTGATTGCTCGGCTGAGGGTTTCGCCCAGGCCATGCGCGTTTCCTGCTGGTCCTTCCTGCGCATGGCGAAGCTTGCGGAACCCATCATGGCGCCGGGCGGTGTGCTGGTGACCATGAGCTATTACGGCGCCGATAAGGTGGTTGCGAATTACAACATCATGGGGCCGGTGAAGGCCGCGCTTGAAGCCTCGGTCCGCTATGCGGCGGCTGAACTTGGGCCGAGCGGCATCAGGGTTTTCGCGGTCTCGCCCGGGCCGCTGCGGACGCGCGCGGCCAGCGGCATTGCGCAGTTTGATGAGCTGATCGAAGACGCCAAGGCCCGCGCCCCGGCGCAGCGCCTGGTGGATATCGCCGAAGTGGGCCGCGTGGTGGCGTTTTTGGTGAGCGGAGCGTCATCGGGCATGACGGGTGAGACGATTTATGTTGATGCAGGGCTGCATCATGTCGCCTGAAGCGAAGCCCGCCGCGCTTTTGGTGTTGAATGCGGGATCATCCTCGCTCAAATTCGCGGTGTTTGCTGTGCATGACAGCGGATTGACGCAGCGCTATGATGGCCAGATGGAAGGTATTGGTGCCGCGCCGCGCTTCACCTTGCGTGACGCCGCCGGTGCGAAACTGGCCGAACGCAGTTTTGCGGAAGCCGAGGCACCGAAGGGCCATGAAGGCGCTTTGGGTATAATCCTTGAAGCGCTGACACCCTTGCTGCATGGCGCGACCATTCGCGCCATAGGTCATCGCGTGGTGCATGGTGGGCAGGATCTCGGCGCGCCGGTGATGATCACCGATGCGATTATGGCAAGGCTCCGCGCGCTGGTGCCACTGGCACCCTTGCATCAGCCGCATAATCTGGCCGGCATTGAAGCCGCGGCACGGCATTTTGAGGGTGTTCCTCAGATCGCCTGTTTCGATACGGCCTTTCACCGCACGCAAAGCCATGCCGCCGCCGCTTTTGCGCTGCCGCCACGGTTTTTTGATCAGGGCATCCTGCGCTACGGCTTCCATGGCCTGTCTTACGAATATATCGCGCGCCGGCTGGCGGCTGAGGATGCCACCCTTGGGCGCGCAAGGCTGATTGTCGCGCATCTCGGCAATGGCGCCTCGCTATGCGCCATTGCAGGCGGGCAGAGCCGCGCCACCACCATGGGCTTCACCGCCTTGGATGGCGTGCCGATGGGCACGCGGAGTGGTCAATTGGACCCCGGTGTGGTGCTGCATATGCTCGATAGTTTGCAGATGACATCGAAGGATATCACGCATTTGCTCTATCACGACAGCGGGCTTAAGGGCATGTCCGGCATATCGCAGGATGTGCGCGCCATTGAAGCCGCGGGGACCGAGGCTGCCGAAGCCGCCTTGGACCATTTCGCCTTTCGCGTGCGGCGCGAGATTGGCGCACTCGCCGCTTCCATCGGCGGGGTGGATGCCTTGGTCTTCACTGCCGGCATTGGTGAGAATGCGCATGCTGTGCGCGCGCGCATCTGCGCGGGGCTCGGCTTTCTGGGCATCAACCTTGATCCTGCGGCCAATGCCGCCAATCGCCCTGAGATCGGCCGCGCGGGTGATCCCGTGCGCGTGCTGATCCGCCATACGGATGAGGAAGCGATGATCGCGGAGCATGCCTTGGAACTTATCAGCTTGGCCTGAGGCTTTACGCGCCCCGCATGAAAGGCAAGCATGGGGGAAACCAAACAGGAGAGGCCCCATGCTCGACAACCCCCCGCTGCTGACGATTCATCGCGGCCATCGCCGCCCTGACCGCGCGCTGATCGAAGCCTTTCGTGGCGCGCAGACATCGCATCTGGTGGATGCCATGGATGGGCGCGGCGCGCTCGATTACCGCATCAAACCGATGGACCCGGACAATGCGGTTTTTGTCGGCCCGGCGCTGACCGCACTCGCCTATCCTGCCGATGTGGTCGGCGTTTTTGGCGCACTGATGGAAGCCGAAGCGGGTGATGTGATTGTGGTCGCGAATGACGCCTATACCGCGACCGCCGTGATCGGAGACCTGGTGGCGGGCATGATGCAGAACAAGGGTGTCGCCGCCTTCGTCACTGATGGTCTGGCGCGCGACCGCGCCGGGATTGTTGCCTCACGCCTGCCGCTTTTTGCTGCCGGCATCATGCCGGCCTCTCCGGCAGCCAATGGGCCGGCGGTGGTGGGTGCGCCAATCACGCTTGGCGGGCAGCATGTGCGCCCGGGCGATATCATCGTGGGCGACGCTGATGGTGTTGTCGTGGTGCCGCAGGATCAGGCGGAAGCGGTGCTGGAAAAACTCGCCGTCGTGCGCGCTGCCGAAGCCCGCGCCATTGCCGCGGTGGAAGCGGGCGCCACCGCCAATGACAAGATGCGCGCCATTGTCGGCACTGCGCGGATCATCAGCCAGTAAGGCAACGCCGCCGAGGTTTCCCCCGGCGGCGCTGTTTCGGTGCGGGCGATCAGCGCCCGTCGCCATCAATCCTTGTGCTTGGCGAGGTAAGCCAGCAGGTCCTTCAACTGCTGCTCATTGCGGAGCCCCGCAAAGGCCATGGACCCCTGCGGCACCACTGCCTTCGGGTTGGTGATGTAGGCGGTCAGGTTTTCAATCGTCCAAACATGGCCACCTTCGCCAAGCGTGCGCATATTGGATGAATAGCGGAAGCCTTCGATCGAAGCCGCCTTGCGGCCCACAATGCCCCAAAGATTGGGGCCGACGCCATTGCGCCCGCCCTTATCAATGGTGTGGCAGGCGCGGCATTGGTTGAACACGCGCTGGCCGGCATCGGCATCCTGGGCGAAGGCCGGTGCGGTGATGGCAAAACCCGCCAGCAGGGCGGCGGAAAGGATAAGGCGACGCATCAATCAAGGCTCCTGAAAGCTGAAAGGCCGAGGGCACGGCAGAGGACCGGCATGGTGGAAATGGTCGCCCCTGGCAAACCCGCAAGCGCTCACGCTGCCTGCATGTCGAGAGTTTCATGTTCCTGCAATAACGCCGCAATCGCTGGCCGCGCCGCAGCGGGTTCAGTAAAGGCAAGATGCAGCCGCCCTTCAGCACGGGAGACAAGCCGAACGCAAAGCGCGGGTCCCAAGGCATCAATGTGCAGTTCACCTGCGGAAAAATCCGCAGCACCGCCCAGGAATAGCGCGCCACCGGGTGAAATATCCAAAAGCACGCCCTCGGTCTCATTCAAGCGTGCCGGCACACCCAAGCTAAGCCGCGCTTCGCGCCGCCGATTGGCAGAAGGCAAGCGCCCGCGCAGCGCTTCATTCAAATTCTGCCGGAAGGCGGCGATGGCATCGGCAAGCTCATCCGCGCCCGATTGCAGGGTCCAGGCGGCCTCACCGGTATTGCCGGAATCCTGCGTCAGCGCCTCCATCCTATTGGCCACATCGGCAGCATTCTCCGCAGCGCCCATGATGGCGCGGGAGATTTCGGCAGTGGTGGCGGATTGCTCTTCCACCGCCGCCGCGACCGAAGTCGCCACCGCATCAAGTTCGATTACAGCGGAACCAATGCCATCCATGGCAGCCAAGGCGCGGCTAGCGGCGGCCTGCATGGTGGCGATGCGCCCGGCGATTTCCTCGGTGCTTTGGGATGTGCGCTTGGCCAGGTTCTTCACCTCACCGGCCACCACGGTAAAGCCCTTGCCCGCCGCGCCTGCACGCGCCGCTTCAATGGTGGCATTCAGCGCCAATAGATTCGTCTGACCGGCAATTTCCGCAATCAGCCGCGACACCTGTCCGATTTCATCCACGCTGCTGGTGAGTTCCGTGAAAATCCGCCGCGCTTCATCGGTGCGCTGCATCACGCCGCGCGTCGCTTCCCCGGCGCGCGACATTTGCTGAGCGATCTCTCCCGCCGCGCCGGTCAATTCATCCGCGCCGCGAGACGCTTGCTGCGCGCTGACCCTGCCTGCCGATGCCGCGCTGGCCGAAGCCTCCGCCGCGCGCGCGCCGCCTTCCGCCGCTTCCGTCATGGCGGCGGAATTGCGCCGCAGCATGGCAACGCGGCGGTCCAGATCCTCAAGCGCGGCGGTGGTCTCTGCCTCGATCGTGGCGGCAAGATCGCCAAGCGCCGCTTGGGGCGCGGCGGGGATGGGTGGGGCGGGCGGGGCAGGGGGCGGCGGGCGCTGCCGCAAGGCCTCAGCTGCCATCAGCATCTGGCGCCAGGGGCCATCAGCTTCGATTGCGGCAAAAGGGGGCACGGGGTCACCAGCCGCCAAGCGCGAGAGCTTGGCGGCAAAGCCCGCCAACATGCTGCGCTGGTGCCAAAGCGCCCAGCAACCAAGCAACAGGCAAATCATGAACCCTGCCGCAAGCCCGATGAAGAAACCCGGCGCCTGACCAGTGCTTGCTTCCTGCCCAGCCGCGGCCAGGCTGGGTTCAGCAAGCAGGGTCATCACGGCAAGGCCTGGTAAACGGAGCTCAGCTCTCATGGCGCATCCTGGAATCCAGGGCTCAGTGTGACGGCATTTCGCTACGAGCCGGTTAAGGCCCGTGCGGCTTGGCGCGATTGCGGCTAAATATGATCAAGGATTTAGGAATCACCTTATGGCTCATCGTATCGCCGTCATTGGCGCGCCCTCCCTGATTGGGCGCGAAATCTTGCGTTGTCTTGCGGAAACCAGCCTTGCCGGGGCTGAAATGGTGGCGCTGGCCCAGGGGCGCGGGGCCGGGGCTGAGGTTTCCTGGGGTGAGAAGGCAGTTCTCAAGACCCGCGATGTGGCGCGGTTTGACTATGCCGGCACGGCGCTCGCGATTTTCGCCTGCGACGCCAAGCTTGCCGCAATTGAGGTGCCGCGCGCGGCCGCTGCCGGCGCCATGGCGATTGACCTTTCCGGGCATTTCCATCTGGAACCTGATGTGCCTTTGGTGGTGGCCGGCGTGAATGACCAGGCTTTGGCCCGCGCTGCCAAAAGGCGGATCATCGCCTGCCCGCGGCCGGCCAGCCTGATATTGGCGATGGTGCTGAAGCCCCTGCATGAAGCCGCCAGCATCCGGCGCGTGGTGGCCGCGACCTATCAGCCAGCCTCCGGCGTGGGGAAGGACGGCATGGATGAGCTCTGGTCCCAGACACGCGGCATTTTCGTCAATGACAATCCGGAAGCGCAATATTTTACCAAGCAGATCGCCTTCAATGTCATTCCGCATATTGATCGCTTCATGGCCGATGGCGCGACGCGGGAGGAATGGGCCATGGCCGCCGAAATCCGCAAGCTTGTCGCGCCCGATATTCAGGTGAGCGCAAGCTGCGTGCGCGTGCCCGTGATGCTTGGGCTTGGCATGGCGCTGAATATTGCTTTTGACCGCCCGATCAATGAACGCGATGCGCGCGACGTGCTTCGAAAAGCGCCTGGCTTGAGCCTGCTCGATCGGCGCGATGATGGCGGCTATGCGAGCCCGGCCGAGATTGTGGGGGAGGATATGGTCTATGTCTCCCGCCTCCGCCGCGATGCGACGCTGCCCAATGGGCTTTCGCTTTGGGCCGTTGGCGATGATGTGCGGCTTGGGGCCGCGCTGAATGCGGCGCGGATTGCGGAGGCAGTGTTGAGGGGATGACGGCGCAGGCGCCGTCCCCCCCCCCGAGTTGTGGCTCAGGCTGAAATCTCAAGCGCTTTCAGCAATTTCTTGTCGATAAGCCCGGCGGGTAAGCCCGCTGCCAGCCGAAACCGTGTAATGGCGGCAATGCTGCGCACGCCGATATCGCCATCGGCAGCACCAATTTCGGTATAGCCCCGCGCCTGCAAGGCGCGCTGAACGGCAACGGCAAGCCCCGGCGCGGGTTGATCTTCCGGCGCCGGCGGTTCGGCCAGTACGCGCCGCACCTTATCAAGCCAGGCCCGCCGATCCTGCAGCCCATGCACCCCACCGCTGACGCGGCGCGTGACGGCTTCAAAATCACCGGTGTCACAAAGCTTGTTCAGCCCCTTCCATTCCCAAAAGGCGCAGGCGACATGCAGCGCATGATCGGGGCTTGCCACCAGATCCGGCTGGTTTTCCAGATCAAGCCCGGCAATGGCGCCAACGTCGCTATAGGTGATGCGACCCGTGAGTTGGATATAGCCGCGGCCGCGAAACAACCAGCCATCGCCGGGAAGCTTATTGCCCAGATCGCGCCGCCCCCCATAGACGAATTCCGCGAGCTTTTGCGGATTGCGTGCATAAGGCGCGGCATCGGCAAGGCTTGCGAAACGCTTTGGCCAGATCTGCAACAGCCTTTCGGGGCGGTAATACAAATCCTCCTCGGTGCGTGAGAGACCTTCGGATTCATGGCCCATTTGCGCCAGGAAGAATTGCAGCCGGATCGGCTTGCGGGACATGCCATAGCCGCGCAGCAGGCCATCGGCTTGCGCGGCAAAGGCCGCGAGGTGTTCGCCCGCAGCGCGCGGATAGAGTTTCTTGATCTGATCGGCTGACAGCATGAAAAATCTCCTCGGGAGGAAAGGGATTTGCGCGGTCGGAATGGGCCCACACTTTTGGCCAAACGCTGCGGAAGGTAAAGAATTTTTTCTGCCGCTTGGCTTGCAGGCGCTGGCGCGGGATTGGGCGATCCAAGAACAAATTCCTTGACAAAATAGGAATTATATACCATAAACCACGACCCCAGACGAGGTCCCGCCCATGCCCCCAGCCACCACAATTGAGAACAGCACAGGCACCACGGAAGGGCGCTCCATCGCACTGGAATTGCTTTATATCACGCGCTTGCCACTGCGTATCCTGCTGACCGGCGCGGCCATGGCCGCCGTGCTGGGGGCTGGCGTGGCACTCGGCCTGCCGGGGCCGGAGGCGCTTTTTGCTGCCTTCGCCGCCCCCGGCGCCACCGGCCTGCCGGCGCTGATCGGTATGATGATTTTCCTTATCGGCATCGGCTTCGCCGTCTTCCTCTGGTGGCTGGCGGCGCGCAGCTTCGCGCTGGTGGCGAACCCCGCCATCGGGCCGGAACGGCTCGCGGGGCTGCGTGACCTGCCGCTTGCCCTGCCGGAAGGCACGGTGCGTGCGCTGCTCGCGCTGATTGTCGGCGTGATCGGCCTGCCGCTGCTGCTGTTTTCCAAGACGCTTGGCCTCACGGATGCCATTGCCGGCTATGTAAATGGCATCGTCACCGGCGTTTTCGGCTTTTATTTCGGCACCCGCAGTACCGGGGCGGATGCGCAAATTGCCCGCCGCGCCACGGAACAATTGGCCGAGCGTGAACGCGCCACCGGCGCGCTGGCGGCCGAAGCGGAAGCCTTGCGGCAAAAGGCGGAAGCTGGGGCGCGTGATGCGGCGCTGCCTGGCCGGATTGAAGCCACCAAGGGCAGCCTGGCGCGGCATATTGAAGTAGCTGGGCTTGTTTTGGATGAATTCGGCCCGCTTTTGCCGAAGGGCTTGATCCCGGAAGGGGCGGCGCAGGCGCTCAGCAAGGCGCGCGACGCCGCTGCTGCCTTGCAGGGGCAGCAAAGCGGCCCCGGCGCTGAGGGCGCGTTGAAGACAGCCGCCGATGCCTTGGCCGGCTTGATCGGCGTGCAGCCCTTGGCGCCGCTGCTCCGCAGCGCGGCTTCCCTGCTGCCAGCGGGCACGGCGTTGGGGCCGATTGGGGCGGTGGCGACAGTCATCGGCCTTGGCTGGCAATTCGGCGCGGCAGAGTATCAGCGCTGGCGCGCACGAGTCCTGGCCGCCCCCTTCGCGCCGCAGCTTTTCGATGCGGGTCTGATCACGCCAAGCTCTGCGGAACTGCGCATGGAAAGCTGCCCGATCTTCGCGCGTGCCTTCAAGGATGAGCAAACGCGCCCCGGATTTTTCGCTGATCTGCTCGGCAAAATCAGCCATGACGATGCAGGCCCGCGGCTTTGGGCCGAATACGGCGCCGATGCCACGCGCTTCCCGGGCGGTCAGGCGGAGCTTGAAGCCGGTTTGCAGGAATTTCGCGCGGCCTTGCTCGCAGATCTTTCCGCGCGCGATGCGACACCTGAGAAAATCGCTGCGGCCCTCGCCCCGCTGGCGCCAGCGCCTGGCGCTCTCCCCAGCACAGATCAGGTGAACCAGTTGATGGACGCCGCCGGCAAGGTGGGCGAAGACCAGGCCGAAGCCCGCGCTGCCTTTGAAGCGCTGGTGATGCTGACCGGCCATTTGCGGGATAGAAAGCTTGACCCGGTAAAGCTGATGGCGGAGGTGATGCCATGATCCGCCTATTCACGCTGGCATTTGCTGCCCTTGCGGCCTGCAGCGCCCTGGATGCGCCGGTGGCGCAGCTTGAACGCTGGCAGAAGCAGCGCGCGGCAGGGTCGCTTGCTGCCATCGCCGAGGAACCCGTGGTGCGTGATTGCGCGCCTGGCAAAGGGGAGGCGTGTCAGCGGCTGCATTTGATCCGCGCCGAAGCCTGCCTTGGCCTTGCCTTTGCGGATCGCGCCCCAGGTGCCGCCTGCCCTGGCGCCGGCGCACGCGAAGCTGGCCTGCTTTCCTGCGCGGCGAGTGCGGCGCAATCGGCGGAGCAATCGGCCGGAGAGGTTTTGCTGCCAGCGCGAAAACTGCGTACGCAAGCGCGGCTTTGCGCCATTGAAAACCTACCCCCTGCCATGGCGGCCCCGGCGGCGCGGGAATTGATCGCGGAAGCAGCGCCCTTGGCCGATGCGGAAGGCGCCCTTTTGCGTGGTCGCGCTTTGCTTTCCGCAGCAAGGCCCTCGGCTGGGCCTGAAGCCGCGCGCTGCGCCGCGGCGCGGGCTGCGCTGCGTGAGGCGGAGCAGGGGCTTCGGCTTAGCCCCGATGATCCGGCACTCAAGCGCCTGGCCGATGATGCCGCTTTGCGTGCCGTTCGCATCACTGATTGTCGTGTTTGAAACAAGGAGGATTTGTCATGGCACTCGCCCGAGAACTCAGCCTCCGCCTGCCGCTCCAACGCGGCGATGATGTGCGCGCCGTGCAGCAGGCGCTGATCCGCGCCGGCATGCTGGCGGGCAGCGCCGATGGTATTTTCGGCCCCAGCACGCATCGCGCCGTGCTGGATTTCCAGCGCCGCATGCAGGCGCGCCATCCGGGTTTTACCGCAGATGGCGTTATCGGCCGGCAATGCTGGAGCGCGCTTTTCCCCGATGCCGCGCCGCATCCAATCACCGGTGCGGCAACGCCTGAAGCAGGGCTTGCCGCTGCGCCAGATTGGCGCGCCATGCTGCACCCCTATGTGAAGCGCCTGATGGCCGGCAGCGCGCCGCCAGTGGGGCAGGGGTCGCGGCGCTGGCGCCTCAGCCCTGAAGGCTTGCGCGTTGAAGGTTTTGTCGCGCCCCCGCGCAGTGCTGGCAGGCCAGAAACCGCCATGCGCTGCTGGCACGATTTTCGCGCTGCCTTTGAAACCTGCGCTGCGGCCTATGGCGTGCCGGTGGAATTGCTGATCGCCACCGCCTGCACCGAATCCGGCGGACGCGCCGGGGCCATTCGCGAAGAACCTGGCTTCATCAGTGATGCAGCAACGCCACATCGTGTTTCGCCCGGCCTGATGCAGACGCTGATTGCAACGGCACGCGAAGTGCTGGCCGATGCCAGCCTTGACCGCGCGCGCCTGCTTGATCCCGCCACTTCCATCCGCGCCGGGGCGGCCATGATCCGTGCCCAGGCCATCCGGCGCAGACTGCCCACGCATTTCGACCCGCCATTGGTCGCCATTGCCTATAATGCCGGGTCTCTCCGCGCGCGTGCCGATGGCGCCGCGGACCCTTGGGGCTTGGTGCAGACGCTGCGCGGCGGGCATGCGCATGCCGATGCCTTTGTGGCGTTTTTCAATGATTGTTTCGCGGTATTCGCCGATGGTGATGCGCCTGCTGCGCTCACGCCGAGTTTCTGGACGCTGCTGAAGGAGTAGCGCCGCTTTCACCTTTGGCGTCACGCTTGCACGCTCTGCACAGTCAGGGCACCGCCAGCCCAGCGTGACGCCCCGTTTTGCCTTGTTTGACCCCTCGGCCCATGCGACAACTCGGGCGCAGCTATCCTTGAGGAGCCTGGGTTCTTGCCGACGCCATCCGCCCTGCCTGCCGCCCTGGCGCGCGGCGCAGTGTTTTTTGGCCTCTGGCTGGTGCTGACCGGCGCGGAACCCTTCGGCTTGCCCTTTGGCCTGATCGCCGCCTTTTGCGCGACCTATGCGAGCCTGCGCCTTTTGCCGCCCGGCCCTGGCGCCATTGCAGCCAGCGCCTTGCCGCGCCTCGCGCTCATTCTGCTGCGGCAAAGTTTTGGCGCGGGCTGGGATGTCGCCTTGCGCGCCTTTGCCTTCCCGCCGCGCCTCGCGCCCGGCGTGATTGAGGTCCCGCTCGCCATCCCGCCCGGGCCGTCACGCGATGCCTTTCGCGCGCTGGCAAGTCTCGCGCCCGGTTCCCTCCCGCTTGAGGATTTGCCGGATGGCAGGCTCAGGCTGCACGCACTTGATATCGCCATGCCGCTGGAAATAGACCTCGCCGAAACCAAGGCCGCCTTTGCCCGCAGCACAAGGACCACGAAGCATGGCTGAAGTGCTGACAGGCGCCGCCGCGCTGATCATGCTGAGCGCCCTGATCGGTCTGGCACGCGTGCTGCGCGGCCCGACCCGCGCCGACCGGCTGCTGGCGGCGCAATTGCTGAGCACGGCAGGCATCGGCGCGCTGCTGCTGCTTTCGGCCGCCGGCGCGCCAGAGCTGATTGATGTCGCGCTGATATTGGCCCTGGTCGGCGCCTTTGCCTCGGTCGCTTTTGTCATGGCGTCGCGCGTGATTGACCGGCGATGAGCATGCTGGTTTCGATCTTCGCGGCCGTTTCTGTGCTGGCAGGCGCCTTCTTTTTCATTGCCGGCACGCTTGGCCTGCTGCGCTTTGGCGATACGCTCAGCCGCGTGCATGCGCTGACCAAGGCGGATAATCTTGGCCTTGGCCTGATTGTGCTGGGCCTGCTGCCACTGGCCGATAGCCTTGCCGATGCGCTCAAGCTTATTGTGATCTGGGCGCTGGTCTTGCTGGGCGGGACCACAGCGGCGCAGCTTGTCGCCGGTGCGGTACGGCGCGAACAGGAACCGCCGCCGTGACTGCCTGGCTGCTCGATCTGCCGCTGGCGCTTGGCCTGTTTGGTGCGGGGGCCGCCACACTCCTCGCCAGATCGCTGTTTGGCGCCGTGCTGGGCTTCATTTCCACGGGCCTGATCGCGGCGCTTGTCTGGGTGCGGCTTGAAGCGCCCGATGTCGCCCTGACCGAGGCGGTGATCGGCGCCGCCGCCACTTCCGTCATCATTCTTTATGTCGCAAGCCGCATGAGTACTGGCGCCGTGGCGCCGGCCCCGCCGCCCATGGCGCAGCGCCTATTGGCTGGGGCGCTTTCGGTGCTTTTGGCGGCACTTTTGGCCCATGCGCTGCAGGCCCTGCCTGACCCCGCGCCAAGCCTTGCTGCCCCGATACTGGAAACCATGGTGCCGACCGGCCTTGGCAATCCGGTGACTGCGGTGCTGATGGCGCAGCGCGCCTTGGATACGCTGCTGGAATCCGCCGTGCTGGTCTTTGCGGTTTTTGCCATCTGGTCCATGGCGCCGGAACGGCGCTGGGGCCGCGCGCCGGGGCCGGCTTTCATTGCCGAAGCGCAGGGGCCGCTTGCTTTCCTGGCCAAGGTGCTGCCGCCGATTGGGATTGTGATCGGCATCTATATCGCCTGGGTCGGTGCCGATGCGCCGGGCGGCAAATTCCAGGGCGGCGCTGTCTTGGCGGCGATGTGGGTGCTGCCCTGGATTGCCGGGCTGATCGCCCCACCCAGCATCAGCGATATGCGCCTCAGGCTTGCCATTGCCGCGGGGCCGCTCGTGTTCCTGATGGTCGGGCTGGCGGGATTTGCGGTGGCGGATGGTT